>DASRRB010000052.1:0-2172 GCA_035695985.1 Planctomycetota bacterium
GAGCTCTGGACGGTCCAAGGCGGGCTGCGCGTGATCACGCGCATCGGCGACCTCTGCTACGTCGACATGGGCCACGGCAAGGTCAGCGTCCGGCGCGCCCAGAACGGCGCCGAGGTCGCCACCTTCTCGACCAGCAGCCTCATCCGCGTGCCGACGATCCAGGGCGGCGGCGTCTTCATCGCGAGCGACGGAGTGAACGTCTTCGCGCTGAACTGAGGCGCGTCCCGTGATGCGGGATGCGGCCTAGGGGAAGCGGGCGCGGCAGCGCCAGGACCCTGGCGCCGGCGCGAACGTCGCCGGCCGCGCGATCCACCGCGCTCCCGGTACCCATACGGGTGCGTCGTCGACGCAGACGATCGGCCAGGAATCGCGCTCGCCGGGATGCGCGAGCGCGTTCACGAGGCGCGACAGCGCCCGCGAGCCGCCGGGCGACAGCGCAATGCGGTCGCCGGGGCGCCGCGCGCGAACCGTGACGGTCGAGCCGGCCGGGATCCAGGCTTCGAGCGGAGCTCCCTCTCGCTCGGCCGCGACGTCCTTCGGCGCGTCGTCCGCCGTGATCTCCACGGTCGAACCGGAAAGACGCGCCGATCCTCCGGGCTCGAGGCGATGGACGGCGCGGTCGGGCGCGAACGCGCGCCGGCCGTCGTGAACCAGCAGGGAGTCGCCGGCGCGCTCGAGCACGAGGTCGCCGGAGCGACGCTGTCCGCGACGCGACTTCCGGAGCCACTGCACGAGCTCGCGCGAATCGCGGCCGCGCGCGAGCGTCCGGACCGCGGCGTCGCCCAGCCGTTCGACGGCCCACGCGCGCACGATCTCGTGGACCAGCGCCGGCGACAGGCGCGCGAGCGCCGCGGCGTCGCGGACGACGGCGCCCTCGCGCACGCTGCAGCGCGCTTCGAACGGCGCGCCGCCGGCGACCGCGGCGATGCGCCGCAGCGCGCGCGCCGCGAGGTGCGAGAGCGCGGGCGCGCGGGCGAGCAGCGGATCGCCGCCCTGCGCGAAGCGCGGCAGCAGACGGTGGCGGAACGCGTTGCGGCGCAGCCGCAGGTCGTCGTTCGAGGCGTCCTCGACCCAGGGGATCGAGCGGTCGCGCAGCCGTGCGCGCAGCGCGTCGGGGGGCTCCGCGAGCAGCGGCCTCCACCACGTCACTCCGCCTCCTTCGCGCAGCTCACTCATCGCCGCGAGCGCGCGCAGGCCGCCGCCGCGCGCGACCATCAAGAGCTGCGTCTCGACCTGGTCCCGCGCATGGTGGGCGAGCGCGACGACGCGCGCGCCGAGGCGATGCGCCAGCTCGACGAGGAGGCGGCGGCGCGTCGCGCGCGCGGCCGCCTCGGGGATCTTCGCGCCCGGGCGCCAGCCGGCCGGAGGCGCGCCGTCCAGGACGTGCAGCGGCGCGCCGAGCCGCCGCGAAAGTTCACGGAGCGCCGCGACCTCCTGCGCGGCGGCGTCGGGCCGGAAGCCGTGCCGCACGTGGGCGAGATGGAGGGGTCCCACCTTTGCATCCGCGAGCAGCAGGGCGAGCGCCGTCGAGTCGGCGCCCGCCGACACCGCGACGACCACGGGCCCGCGCGCGGGAGGGCGGAGGCGAATGGACAGGTCGGACGCTGCCATCTAGTCTTTTCGCCCCTTCGAGGGCCCGAGAGACATTCCAGGAGACGTCAGGTCATGGCCATTCGGATCGGGATCAACGGCTTCGGGCGCATCGGCCGCAACGTCTTCCGCATCATGTGCACGCAGCCGAAGGAGTTCGAGGTCGTCGCGATCAACGACCTGACCGACCCGGCCGGGCTCGCGCACCTGCTCAAGTACGACTCGATCTTCGGCCGCTTCCCCGGGAAGGTCACGTCGGGCGAGGGCTACCTCGAGGTCGACGGCCGGCGCGTGAAGGTCATCGCCGAGAAGGACCCGGCGAAGCTGCCCTGGAAGGAGCTCGCGATCGACTTCGCCGTCGAATCGACCGGCGTCTTCACCAGCAAGGCGGACTGCCAGAAGCACGTCGCGGCCGGCGCGAAGAAGGTGCTGCTCACCGTCCCGCCCAAGGACGACGTCGACCGGATGGTCGTGCTCGGCGTCAACGACGACCAGCTGCTCCCGACCGACCTGATCCTCTCCAACGCCTCGTGCACGACCAACTGCGTCGCGCCGGTCGCCAAGGTGCTGCACGACAAGTTC
>DASRRB010000053.1:0-3501 GCA_035695985.1 Planctomycetota bacterium
GCGAAGGAGGCGCCGCGCTCGCTCGAACGCGCCGGCCGCGAGCCGGCGCCCGCCATGCGCGAGTGCCGCGACTGCCACGAGTCGCCGCACGCCGCGAAGTTCGTCGCCGCGAGCGCCGCCGCCGCGTCGGTGAGCGAGGGGCAGAGCTGCGCGCAGTGCCACCGCGCCGACCAGATGAAGTTCCGCGAGCCGGGGCTCACGCTCACCGCCGAGGAGCACGCGCGCTCGGGCTTCCCGGTCGGCGCGCCGCACGACGCGGTGAAGTGCGAGCAGTGCCACTCCTCCCAGCTCGCGAAGTTCCAGGAGCGCTACCCCGGCCGCGGCGCCGACGACTGCGTGGCGTGCCACCGCGACCCGCACGGCGGGCAGTTCGCGACCGGGCCGTTCTCCAAGGGCGGCTGCCTCGCCTGCCACGACCGCCTCAAGTTCAAGCCGCACGTCTTCGACCTCGCGAAGCACGCGCAGTCGGCGCTGCCGCTGACCGACCGCCACGCCGAGGTCGCCTGCAACGTCTGCCACCGCGTCCCGAAGGCGAAGGGGAAGCCGCCCCTCGTCGACGGCAAGCCGGTCGACCCGCCGCGCACCTTCCGCGGCATGTCGAGCGAATGCGACGCGTGCCACAGCGACGCGCACGCCGGGAAGTTCGACGCGATCGCGGCGACGATGACGAAGGTGCAGCACGGCGACTGCGCGCGCTGCCACGACTCGAAGTCGTTCACGAACCTGCCGGCGGCCGGCTTCGACCACCTGCGCTGGACGCGCTTCCCGCTGCTGCAGGCGCACGAGGCGGCGACGTGCGAGTCGTGCCACGCGCGCGCGCCGAAGCCCGACCGCGTCCACCGCTCGTTCGGCCGCGTCGCCGACCGCTACGGGCCCGTCGAAGCGTGTGCGACCTGCCACCACGACCCGCACGGCGGGCAGTTCGAACGGAAAGGAGTTCCGCAAGCCGTCGAGGAGCGGCGCGGCTGCGAGCGCTGCCACGACGAGAGTTCGTGGCGAGGCTTGCGTGGCGCGTTCGACCACGGGCGCTGGACCGGCTTCTCGCTCGCGGACGGCCACGCGCTCGCCTGCGCGCGCTGCCACGCGCCGCGCGAGAAGCCCGACGCCGACGGCAAGACCTCCGACCGCGCCCGCGGCGCGGGCTGCGCCGCCTGCCACGAGGACGTCCACCGCGGCCAGTTCCTCCGGGGCGGCAGGAACGACTGCGAGCGCTGCCACAAGAGCGCAGCGAAGTTTTCCGTGCTCGTTTTCAAGCACAACTTGCACTCGCGCTTCCCATTGGACGACACCCATTCCGCGGTCGCATGCGCGGCGTGCCACGAGCCCGTCGTCATCGACGGCGCGAAGGCGGTGCGGTACCGCCCGCTCGGGATGCAGTGCGCCGACTGCCACACGGCGCCGACCGATCCGCTCCGAAGGCGCAAAGGGAAACCTGGTTGAACTTGCTCGGCGTGTGGGCGTGCCTGCCGGTCCTGTCGACGCCCGCGCTCAGCGACTTCCCGCCGGCGCCGCAGGGTGCCTCCGTCGAGACGATCGACGTGCGCGTGATGATCTCCTCGCCGGGGACGCTGGTGGTCGACCGCGGCAGCGTCGACTTCGTCCGGGTCGGCGACGTCGTCGTCTTCGAGCTCCGGGGCAAATCGCCGCGGCGCGGCCGCGTGACGAAGGTGGACGAGCGCTCCGCGACGGTGAAGCTCGAGGATCCCGCCGCCGTGGTGCCGAGCGGCGCGCGCGGCAAGCTCGAGATGCCGAAAGAGCGGCGCCAGCCGCAAAAGAAGGAGCCGCCGCCCGAGGCCCCGAAGCAGCCCGACGCGAAGCCGGCCGACTCCAAGCCGGCTCCGGTGCCCTCGCCTGCGCCTCCCGTCGCGCCGAAGCCCGACGCGAAGAAGGCCGAGGCGCCGCAGGAGCCGAAGCCCGACGCGGCGCCCGCGAAGTCGACGCAAGACCACCCGGAGTGGTCGAACACCGACAAGGCGTGGACGAAGGGGATGCCGCTCCTGACCGAGCTGCCGCCCGTCCGGCCCGAGCAGCGCACGCCGACCGTCAGCGGCAGCCTCTTCTCCTCGGCGCAGTACGTGCGCGCGGCCGACGGCGGATCTTCGAGCTCCTTCGTGCGCGCCGGCGGCTCGCTCACCGCGGAGAACCTCTTCGGCGACGGCGCGACGCTGCACGTGGAGGGCGACGTCCATTACCGCAACGAGGTCGACGGCGACCACGGCGTCGAGCTGCTCCCCTACGAGGTCTCCTACACGTGGGGCGGCACGCGCTTCGACCCGACGCGCCTCGAGGTCGGCCGCTTCCTGCAGTACGGGATGCCGGAGTTCGGCGTGGTCGACGGCGTCGAGTACGCGCGCCGCCTCTCCGACGGCAGCTCGTTCGGCGCGAGCCTGGGCTTCATGCCCGAGCCCGACGACGACTTCGAGTCGTTCGCCGACTTCCAGATCGCGGCCTGGTACCGCTGGGTGCTCGACGACAGCGAGCGGCTCGCGCTGCGCGGCGGCTTCGAGCAGACCTTCCACCACGGCAGCGCCGACCGCGACCTGTTCGTGGCCGACCTGCGCTGGGCGATGGACTCCGACCTCGACTTCCACGGCACGACCTGGATCGACCTCTACGGCTCGGGCGACGCGGGCAAGTCGGCGCTCGAGCTGACGCAGGCGCTGCTCGTGCTGACGCGCCGCTTCGACGAGAGCAGCGGCGGCGACGTGACCTACCGCCACCAGGCTTTCCCGCTGATCGACCGCGACGGCGAGTTCACGCCGCCGGCGACCCTGCAGGAGATCGAGGACGACCACTTGGACGAGCTCGCCGCGTCGGCGTACCACTACACCGACAGCCACCTGCGGCTGCACGGCGAGGCGGGCGCGTGGTACGACGAGGACGAGACGGGCGGCAGCGCCGACGCGGGGCTCGAGTTCCCCGAGGTGCTGATCCACGACCTGCGCGCCGACTTCACGGCGTTCGGGAGCCGCGGGCAGTTCTCCACGCTGTTCGGCGGGCGGGTCACCTGCTCCCTCCCGGCGGACGACGGGCGCTGGGACCTCTCCTACGAGTACGCCAACCACCGTCTCCACGGCTTCTCGAGCAACCTGAACGATCTGGTCCAGCAGCGCGTCTGGCTCAGCCGAAGCTTTCATTGGGGCGGGGGCTGGTCGTTCTCGCTCGACGCGCAGGCGACCTGGTGGGACACCGACGTCTCCTGGGCGGCCGGCTGGTTCGTGCAGAAGACCTTCTGAGGGGAGGACGACGACGATGCGACGCCCCTCCGCCGCCCAATGCGCCCTGCTCGCCGGGGTCGCCGCCATCGCCGCCTGCGTCATGCCCGACAGCAAGGGCGGCGAGCGTCATCGCTGGTGGGCGCAGCTCGGCCCGGTCCTCCCCCACGACACCTTCCCGGCCGACTGCAAGCTCTGCCACGTGGGCGAGGGGTGGAACGTCCTCACCGAGCACTTCCAGTTCGACCACGCGAAGGAGACCGGCGTGCCGCTGCGCGGCGCGCAC
>DASRRB010000054.1:0-11464 GCA_035695985.1 Planctomycetota bacterium
CGACGCGCCGTTCGTGGCGTCGAACCGGACGACCTCCCTCTCGCTGCTCGCCGCCGTCGCGACGGTCGCGGTCGCGTGGTTCCTCGAACCGGACGAAGCGCTGCTGCGGACGCGCCGCACGCGACGTTCGCGCGTCGTGAAGGCGTCGCTCGCCAGCGTCGACGGCATCGTCCCGGCGGCGGCCGCGACGCGCATGGCGGACGAAGTCGGCGGCGGGACCGGATTCGGCTCGGTCGAAGGCGTCGAGCCGGCTCCACCTCCCGCCGTCGTGACGCCCGTCGACGACGCGACCGTGCGAGATCGGGCTGAAGATCCGCGTGCTGGACGTCGCCACGCGCGCGTGCTTCGCCGATCCGCGCCTGCAGATCGCCGTCTACTTCATGGTCGGCGAGCGGTTCTCGGGCGCGGGCGCGGACGCGCCCGACCCGGCGACGCTCACGAGCACGACGTCGGTCCCGTTCGCGGCGCGCCTCTGCCGCGTCGTCGTCGAGTGTCCCGGCTACATGCCGGGCGCGTTCGACCTCGAAGTGCAGCGGCGCGCGGAGCCGTACGAGTTGACGATCCCGCTCGAGCGCGCCGTGCGCGCGATCCGCGGCGTCGTGGTCGACGGCGCCGGACGTCCGGTGCAGGACGCGACGGCGCAGCTCTTCGACGAGGTCGGCGACGGCTGGCGTCGCGCCGAGGTCGGACCGGCGACGACCTCGAAGGACGGGCGCATCGGATTCACGGGCATCGGCGCGTCCCGCAAGCGGATCGCGATCACGGCGACGGGATTCGCGGCGGCCTGCGTCGACCTTCCCGAGGGCGCCGCCGACCTCGAGCCGACGGTGGTGCTCTCGCCCGGCGCGACCGTTCGATTCACCGGCCCTCCCGACGACGTCCACTCGCCGGCGAACGGCGCGCTGCGCGTCGTCGCCGCCGACGGGCGCGTCGTCGTGCACGACACGATCAACGATCGGCGTGACTACAACGGGCCTTGTTCCTGGCCGCGGCCGCTCACGCTCGCGGCCGGCGCGTACGACTGGTCGATCGAATTCGATGACGGCACCGGCGACGCCGGCGCGTTCGTCGCGGCGGAGGGCACGGACATCGTCGTCACGCCGCGCGCGCGCTGATCCGGAGGAGGACGGTCGTCACGCGCCGCGCAGCGCCTGCGCTCACTTCGCCGTCGGGTCGTCGACGCGCCCCGCGAAGAGGAGCTGCCCCGTTCCTTCGTGGCGGATGAAGAAGAGGAACGGGTGGTCGACGGTCACGACCACCGGGTCTTCGGGTTTCGCCGCCGAGCCCGTGCGCATCAGCACGACGGTCGCCGCGGCCGCCTCGGTCCCCTTCTCGTCGACCGCCACGAACGCCTTGTGGAGCACCTCGCCGATGAACGGCCGCTCCTTCTTCGAGAGCGTGATCCCCGAGAAGTCGGCCTTGACCGGATCGCAGGCGTCGACCATCCCGAGACGGCGCAGCAGCGGCGTCGCCTCGAAGGCGGTCGTGAACGTGAACTTGGGGAGCTTCAGAGCGACGCGGACCGACTGGCCGCGCGCGGTCAGCTCGGCGAGGCGCGCCGGCGTGAGCGAGGCGATCAGCGCGTCGAGGCCGTCGCGCGCCTTGGGCAGCACGACCACCATGGACGCCATCCGGTCGCGGTAGGGGAGCTCGACCACCTGCGCCTGCGCGTCGTCGCGCAGCGCGTACGAGCGCGTCGCCGCCATCATCCGGACCGTCACGTCGCGGCCCGGCTCGACGGTGAAGGGCGCGTCGGCCGTCGCGTTCTCGGAAAACGCGTCCTGCCACGCCGCCTTGAAGTGGATCGCGTTCACGAGCGCCATGCGCGTGTCGGGCGTCGGCAGGTCGGGCGGCACGATGTCCTGGATCTTGTGCGCGGTCTTCTCGTCGACCCAGCCGTTGATCGCGGCGCGAGCGGCGGGGGCGTTCGCGAAGTCGAGCTCGCGGCAGTCGGCGCCGAAGTCCTGGATCGCCGTGGTCCGGAAGGCGAGCTCGAAGGTCCAGTCCTTCTGGACGAAGAGGCCGTTGGCGATCGAGAGCACGTACCCGAAGTCGTCGTCGCCCTCCCCGTCGCCGTGCGCGCGGCGCGACCGCCGCTCGGGCACGTTCTCCGCCAGCTTCTTCGTCGCTTCGCGGAACACCCGCGGCGCCTCGGGCGGCAGGTGGAGCACCGCGTCCATCTGCGTCGCCGTCTCGCCGCGCGCGCCGGCGCGCGTCATCGCGAGCGCGAGCTCGAAGGAGAGCGGCGAGGCGAAGAAGTTGCCGCGCTTTGCGGCGGCCTCGCGCAGCAGGTCGGCCGCGAAGGCGTTGACCGCGTCGGCGGCCGTCTTGGGGACGGGAGTCACCGGCGCGACCGGCGCGCGCGCGTCGCCTCCCTGGAACCCGAGACTCGAGGCGAGGAGCGCGAGCAGCGACGCACCCATGAGAGTTCCTCCGGGGGAAAAACGGGGCGCGCGTCGACCGGGAATGGAGGAGGGAGTTCCACGGTCGGCGGCAGCGCGGCGGACACGCCTTGTCGCCGCCGGCTCAGAAGCCGAGCACGAGCTCGAGCCCCTGCGTGAACGAGACCCCCTTCACCGCGCCGGGGTCGACCTCGACCGACTGCAGGTCGATCTCGAATCCGAGGAGCGCCGGGTCGTTCGGGATCGACCAGAGGAAGGAGTCGGCACCGTAGGAGAAGGAGATCGGGACGAGCAGCACGGGGATCAGCAGCAGGTCGCTGCCGAGCCCCGTGTGCAGGCTCGCCTTCTGGAAGCCGAGCGCGATCAGTCCCGAGGTCGGCCGGCCGTAGGAGTTGCCGACGTCGAGGGTGATCGTCGTGCCGAGGACGGGGTCGGCCTGCGACGTGAAGAAGGGGACGCCCTGGGTGCCGGGCAGGCCGGTGCCGTAGTTCGTCCACGAGGCGGTGTGGCGGGCGCCGGCGAAGGCGATCGAAGTGGCGCCGGCGAGTCCACCTTTCGCGATCACTTCGGTCCAGGCGGCGGTGTCGGCGTCGATCTCGACCAGATTCCCGGTGATGTGCGACGAGAAGTAGAGCTTCGTCTGGTCGGGACCGAACTGGAGCACCGGGTTGCCCTGGTTGCCGGAGAGGGTCAGGAAGAGCGTGCGCTGCGACGCGTCGCCGCCGGGGTAGAGGTAGATCTCGTGGTTGTTGAAGGTGGCCGCGAAGACGTCGCCGTTGTCGCGGACCACGATCGTGAAGGGATCGTCGGAGAGCGTGTCGAAGACGGTCGCGTTGCCCGACGGGTCGATGCGCAGCACGTTGTACTTCTCGCGATTGGCGACGAGGAGGTCGCCGTTGGCCGTGAAGGCGAGTCCGTCGGGCCGGCCGATGCCGTCGGATGTGTCGGCGAAGGTGGACGCCGCTCCGCCGCCTGCCGGAAAGAGGACGATCTTCTTGCCGCCGAAGTCGGAGACGTAGAGATCGCCGTTCGCGGCGAAGGCGATCCCGTTCTCGCCGAAGGGATTCACCAGCCCGTCGCTCTTGTCGTGGATCACCGTCCCGTTGCCGGCCGAATCGAACGAGAACACCTGGTCCGCCAGCCAGTCGCAGTAGAGGAGGCTCGTGCCATCGGGCGTGAAGCCGACGGCTCCGGTGTAGAGCAGGCCGTCGGCCGAGTCGGCGAACGTCGTGACGCTCCACGTCGAGGGATCGACGCGCTGGATGAGGTTGGGCTCGCACGCGACGTACATGTCGCCCGGTGTGAATTGCGCGGGCGCCGGCGCAGCGAGCAACGCGAAGCCGACGACGATCGGTGCGAGTCGACGCATGGTGCGCACCTCCTTCGAAGCCGGACCTAGAAGCCGAGCACGAGCTCGAGCCCTTGCGTGAACGAGACGCCCTTCACCGCGCCGGGGTCGGCCTCGATCGCCTGCAGGTCGAGCGCGAAGCCGAGCAGCGCCGGGTCGTTGGGGAGCGTGCCCGAAAACGAATCGGCCCCGTACGAGAAGGAGATCGGGACGAGCAGAACTGGGACGAGCAGAAGGTCGCTGCCGAGCCCCGTGTGGAGGCTCGTGCGCGGGAATCCGAGGATCAGGAGCCCCGTCGTCGGCAGGCCCAAGGAGTTGCCGAGGTCGAGGGTGATCGTGGTGCCGAGGATCGGGTCGTTCTGCGACGTGAAGAACGGGACGCCGTGGGTGCCGGCGAGGCCGGCGCCGTAGTTCGCCCAGCTCGCGGAGTGGCGCGAGCCGATGACCGTGATCGCGAGCGCGCCCGGGAGGCCGCCGGCGGCGATCACTTCGTTCTGCGCCCCGCTGTCGGGGTCGACTTCGATCAGGTTGCCGGTCGCGTACGACGTGAAGTAGAGCTTCGTCTCGTCGAGCGAGAACTGGATCGCGGGACTGTTCGAATTGCCCGTCAGGTCGGCGAGGAGCGTCCGCTGCGCGACGTCCCCGCCGGGATAGCGGTAGATGGACGGGGCGATGAAGGTCGCGACGTAGACGTCGCCGTTGCCGCGGATCACGATCGAGAAGGGCTCGGCGGGCAGCGTGTCGAACACGGTCGCGTTGCCCGCCGGGTCGATCTTCAAGACGTCGTACGTGCCGCGGTTGGCGACGTAGAGGTCGCCGTCGGCCGCGAAGGCGAGCCCGTCGGGATAGACGATCCCGTCGCCGGAGTCGGCGAAGACGGAAGAGCCGCCGCCGGCGGCGGGGAAGCGCAGGATCTGGCGCGCCCCGAAGTTCGAGACGTAGAGGTCTCCGTTCGCGGCGTACGCGAGGCCGTTCTCGCCGAAGGGGCCGTTGATCCCGTCGGTGGTGTCGTAGAGGAGCGTGCCGTTCCCGGCGGAATCGAACTCGAGCACCGTCGAGTTCCCGAAGTTGCTGCAGAGGAGCGTCCCGGCCGGGGAGAGCACGCTCGCGGAGAGGCCACTCAGCCCGTCGTTGCCGTCGGCGAACGTCGTGACGGTCCACGTCGCCGGGTCGACGTGATAGAGCGTGCTCGAGTAGCCGCTCACGTAGAGGTCCCCGTCCACGAACTGCGCGCGCGCCGGCGCGGCGAGCGACGCGATGCCGACCCCTGCGAAGACGATCGGAGCGATCCGCGACATGGCAGGACTCCTCACCAGCCGAGCAGCAGCTGCAGCCCCTGCGTGAACGAGTACCCCTTGACGGCGCCCGGGTCGGCTTCCACCGCCTGCAGGTCGACTTCGACGCCGATGTACGCCGGGTCGCTCGGCAGCGTCCCGCTGAAGGAGTCGGCGCCGTACGAGAAGCTGATCGGGACGAGCAGCGCGGGGATCAGCAGCAGGTCGCCGCCGAGCCCCGTGTGCAGGCTCGCCTGCTGGAAGCCGAGGACCAGGAAGCCCGACGTCGGGAGGCCGAGGGAGTTGCCGAGGTCGATGGTGATCGTGCTGCCGAGGACCGGGTCGTTCTGCGACGTGAAGAACGGGACGCCGTGGGTGCCCGCGAGGCCGCTCCCGTAGTTCGCCCAGCTCGCGCTGTGGCCGGCGCCGATCACGGTGATCGCGATGGCGTTCCCGAGCGTGCCCGACGGGATCACCTCGGTCTTCGTGCCGGCGTCGGAGTCGACCTCCCAGAGGTCGCCGGTCCCGCCCGACGTGAAGTAGAGCTTCGTCCCGTCGACCGAGAGCTGCAGCGACGGATTCCCGCTGTTGTTGGTGAAGCTCGCGAGCTTCGTGCGCTGCGCCACGTCGCCGCCGGGGTAGCGGTAGATCGCGGGCGGAGACGCCGAGACCGCGACGTAGATGTCGCCGTTGCCGCGGATCGCGATCGAGAAGGGGTCGCCGGGGAGCGTGTCGAACGTCGACACCGCCCCCGTCGTGTCGAACTTCAGCACCTTGGAGGAGCCGCGGTTGGCGACGTAGAGGTCGCCGTTCGCGGCGAACGCGAGCCCGTCCGGATAGGAGATCCCGGCGCTCTGGCCGGCGAAGACGGTGGCGCTGCCGCCGCCGGCGGGGAAGCGCACGATCTGCCGCCCGAGGTAGTCGGAGACGAAGAGGTCGCCGTTCACGTCGTACGCGAGCCCGTTCTCGCCGAACGGGCCGACCAGTCCGCTCGTGCCGTCGTAGAGGACCGTCCCGGTCCCGTACGAGTCGAATTCGAAGATCTGGTCGGTGAAGTAGCTGCTGCAGAGCAGCGTCCCGGCCGGAGTGAGCAGCGTGGCCGACGGCAGGTCGATTCCGTCCGTCGAGTCGGCGAACGTCGTCACGTTCCAGCTGCCCGGCTCGATGCGATGGACCAAGTCACCGTTCGAGTCGCTGACGTAGAGGTCGCCGACCACGAACTGCGCGCGGGCCGGCGGCGCGAACGACGCGCTCGCCGCGAAGACCAGGACGAACGGCGCGAACCGCTTCATGACGCCACTCCCCCTTCTTCGGTCCGCTACGGCCGGCGCTTCTCCTTCGGCGGCTCGTAGCGTCCCAGGAACTTCTCGAGCGTCTTCACGTGAGCGGGGATCCAGCAGACCGACGTCTCTCTCAGGCCTCCGCCCTCGACGACGTTCATGAGCGATCGCGGATCACTGGTGTCGTGGCCGAGCCCGCAGAGGTGCCCGATCTCGTGGGCGCCGGTCAGTGCGAAGCTGCCGGCGTAGCCGTCGAGCAGGCTGCGGATCGTCTTCGAGCGCAGGTTCTCCGTGCTGTCCGTTCCCCACAAGTAGGCGCCCGTGAAATAGCGCCGATCCTCGCTCTTCAGCGGGGGCGCGAGCGCGTCCTTCTGGAAGATCGTCCGCTGCATGAAGGTCGAGTAGATCTCGCAGCGCCCCTCCCCGGGCCACGCCCGGCCGCCCGTCTCCGGGTCGTTGCCGGCGATCACCGCGGTGAAGTACTCGCCGGGTTTGAGGTCCTTCGGCTTCTCCGTCGTGAAGGAGATGTTGAAGGAGACGCCCGGGATGAAGGTCCCGTCCTCGTTCTTGAGGAAGAGGCGGTTCAGCTTGGCCATGGCGCGCGCGAGCAGCTCGTCGAGGATCCACTCGTCCATCTGCGCCTCGTAGCCCTTCGTGATGAGCCCGAGCTTCACGAGGTCGTCTTCGATGGAGCGCGGCGCCTTGCTCTTCGCGTCGCCGAACGAGAGCCAGACGACGCGCGTCCCCGGCTCCGCCTTGTAGAGCGAGGGCGGCCGCGCGCGCAGCAGCGGGCCGAAGTCGGGGTCGAGGTAGTAGCTCGCCACGTCCGCCTCGGTCCCCGTCGCCGCGAGCTTGCGCGGCAGCCAGAGCGTGCGCGCCGAGCGGCCGGTCATGTCGAAGAGCGGCCGCCCCGACTCCTCGTCGCCGTACGGCAGCAGGCGCAGCGCCTCGTTCAATTCGTCGCGCTTGGCGTGCTTCGGGAACTGGATCGCGACGTCGGCGAACGCCTTCGCCATCGCGTACGCCTTGAGCGTGCGCAGCGGCACCTCGGCGCCGGCGTGCTTGCCCTGCCACGCGGCGGTCAGCGCGTCGGTCGCCTTCGCGCAGAAGCGCGGCAGCGCGACCAGCGCGAAGCCGTTCGAGGCGCGGCCGTCGGCGAGCGAGCCGGCCGCCGCCGAGACGAGCCCGTCGTCGAGGAAGAGCGGCACCTTCCACGCGAGCGCCGCGAGCCCGTCGGCGACCCCGTCGACGAGGTCGGGCTCGCCGAAGACGAGCACGCGGTCGGCCTTGGCCGCCTGCGCCGCGGCGAGCGCGTCCTTCGCGGGCGCCGCGTGCGGCTTGACGAAGACCGTGCCCGCGACCTGCATGCGGACCGGCAGGCTCTTCAGGAACGCCGCCTCGAACTCGCGGCCGCGCGGCGTGTCCTCGACGACGAGCGCCGGCTTCTTCGACTGGCAGGGGATCTCGAGGAAGTCGATGACCGCGGTGGCGTGGTCGGCCGGCCACGGGACGAGGCTCGCGACCGGGTCCTCGGCGAGCGGGGAGGGGACGTGGCTCGCGCTCCCGACCAGCAGGAGCAGCGGGCCGGTCTTGGTGCGCGCCTTCGCGACCAGCGCATCGACGGTGATTCCGGTCGCCGCCGCGAAGACGACGTCGACCTTCGCCTGCTGCGCCTTGGCGATCGCCGCCTCGGCCTTCTTCACGTCGTCGCCGTCGTCGAGCTCGAGCAGCTCCGGCGGCTTCGCCCCGAACTGCGAGGCGTGCAGCGACAGCGCGAGCTTCACCCCCTCGAGCGACTCCTTCCCGGACGCCGCGAGCGGGCCGGAGAGCGGGCCGATGAACGCGGCCCTCCACGTCGTCACGGCGGGCGGATCCGCGGGACGCGCCGCGAGCCCGGCGGAGAGCACGACGAGGAAGCCCACGACGAATCGCGCGGGCAGCGCGACGCGGTGCATCACGATCACTCCTTCCCGCGGGCGCCGGCGGACTGCGACAGCGCGAGCGGGGCGGACTTTCCCCGGGGCGCGCGGTACTTTGCACGAATGGCCCCCTTCCTCCAATCCGTCGTCGCGAGCGCCGTGCTGGGGGCGTTCGTCCAGGGGGGGGCCGGCGCCGAGCTCGACGCCCTGCTCGACCGCTGGCAGAAGTCGGTGGCCGACCTCCACTCCTTCACCTGCCGCTTCCGCCAGGAGAAGCGCGTCTCCTTCATGCGGCGGCCCCTCGTCTCGAGCGGCACCCTCAAGTACCTCGACAAGAAGCTCCTCTGGGCGACCGAGACGCCGAGCGCGAGCCTCCTCTCCTTCGACGGCAAGGAGGCGCGCATCTACCACCCGGAGTTCCAGACGCTCGAGATCTACGCGCTCGGCGCGGCGGGCGGGTCGGCGGCGGGTTTCGGAAAAGGCGGCATCCCCGGCTTCAGCGGCGACTTCGCGGCGCTCCGCCAGCAGTACGCGATCGAGTCGCTCCCGGTCGAGGCGGGCAGCAAGGACCACCGCCTGCGCATGACCCCCAAGGACGACGCCTTGAAGAAGGAGGTCGTCGCGATCGAGTTCCTGCTCGACGACGCGCTCACCATGAAGGAGTGGAAGCTCGCGCGCACCAACGGCGACACGCTCGCGTTCACCGTCACCGACTTCGTGGTGAATGCGAAGGTCGACCCCAAGGAGCTCGTCTTCGAGGTGCCCGCCGGCACGAAGATCGTGCGCATGGGCGGTGAAGAGGCGCCGAAGGGCGACGGCGCGAAGGACGGCAAGCGGTGAGCGGGCGCCCGAACGCGCCGGTGGTCCTGGTCGTCGGTGCCTCGGCCGACCTCGGCGTCGACCTCTGCGAGCACCTCGCCCAGCAGGGGGCGACGGTGGTCGCAGGATTCCGCTCGCGGCGCGACCGCCTCGCCGAGCTCGCGGAGGACGCGGCGCGCCTCGGTCCGGGGCGCGTCGAGCCGATCGAGATCGAGGCGACCGAGCTCGCCTCGCTCGAGCGCGCCGTCGACGCGGCGGCGGAGCGCCACGGCCGGCTCGACGCGCTCGTCTACATGTCCGCGGTCCTGAAGGACAACCTGCTCGGCTTCATGACCGAATCCGAGTGGGACACCGTCGTCGACACCAACCTGAAGGGGGCGTTCCTCGCCTGCAAGGCGGCGGCGCGGCCGATGATGAAGGCGCGCGCCGGCCGGGTCGTCCTGATCTCGTCGCTGTCGGGGCTGCGCGGCCTCAAGGGCCAGTCGAACTACGCGGCGTCGAAGGCGGGGCTCGCCGGGCTCGCCAAGTCGCTCGCGCACGAGCTCGCCCGCTTCAACATCCTGGTGAACGTCGTCGCGCCGGGCCTGATCGACTCGGCCGCCAACGACAAGCTCGACGAGAAGCGGCGCGAGGCGCTGCTGCAGAGCGTGGCGCTGAACCGGGTCGGGCGGAGGCGCGAGGTCTCGGCGCTGATCCGCTGGCTCGCGCTCGACCCCGACGCGACCTACGTGACGGGGCAGGTGCTGTCGGTGGACGGAGGCTCGATGTGAAGTCGGCGGCGGCGCCCGTCGGCCTGCTCGGCGGCTGCGTGCGCTCCGACAAGGGCGCGGCGCCGGTCGCCGCGGACGCCGTCTGCCGCTGGTGCGGCGGCGGTCGCTGCGACGAGGTGCGCCGGCGCGGCGAGCACCGCGTGCTGCGCTGCCGCGTCTGCGCCTTCCTCACGCTGCAGACGGGGCTCGACGAGGCGCGCCTCGGCGAGAGCTACCAGGAGTACCTGCCGACCGACGCGGCGGCGATCGCGAAGTGGGAGCGCGAGCAGCGGCCGGTCATCCGCCGCGCGCTCCGTGCGATCCGCCGGCTGCGGCCAGAGGCGCGCGACCTGCTCGAGATCGGCAGCGGCTTCGGCTTCTTCCTCGACGCCGCGCGCGGCGCGGGGCTCCACGTCGAGGGCGCCGAGCTCTCCGAGAACGGCCGCCGACACGCGCGCGAGCGCTTCGACCTGCGCGTGCACGGGCTCCCGATCGAGCGCCTCCCCTTCGCGCCCGGCTCCTTCGACGTCGTCGCCGCCTTCTATGTGGTGGAGCACCTGAACGATCCACGCGCGTTCCTGCAGGCGGTCGCGCGGCTGCTGCGGCCGGGCGGCCTCGTCTTCCTGCGCTGGCCCCACACGACGCCGCTGGCGCGGCTGCTCGACGCCCTTTCCGTCCGCCACGACCTCTACCACGCGCCGTGGCACCTCTCCGACTTCACGCCGGCCACGATGGAGCGGGCGCTGACGGAGACCGGCTTCGAGGACGTCGCGACGCGCACGTTCGGCGGGACGGCGGCCGGCGGCCTCGCGGCGACGCTCCTCTCGCGCGGCGCGGCTCTCTTCTCGGACGCGCTCGAGCTCGCGAGCGGCGCGCGCCTCCACCTGCCCGGCGTCAGCAAGACCTCGTACGGCACGAAGCGCTAGGCGGCGCACCGTGGCCGCGCGCGGCAGCGTCCTCGTCCTCGACGGCTTCTGGCCCAAGACACTGGTCGCGGTGCGCGCGCTCGCCGCCGCGGGCGAGCGCGTCGTCGCCGGCGAGCAGACGCATCTCGCGCCCGCGCTCTGGTCGAACGCCGTGCGCCGCCGCTTCGTCCACGGCGACCCGCAGACCCAGACGGAGCGGTTCCTCGCGACGCTCGAAGCGGAGATCGGGCGCGAGCATGCACGCAAGCTCGGACCGGTCGTGCTGCTCCCGATGGAGGAGGAGACGCTGCTCGTCGTGCTGCGTGCACGCGATCGGCTCGAGCGCGCCGGCGCCACCCTCCCGTTCGCCGACGTCGCCTTCATCGAGACGCTGCGCGACAAGGCGCGCTTCGGCGACTTCGCGCGGCGCGCCGGCTTCGTGACGCCGCGCACGCGCTCCTTCGAGGACCTCGAGCAGCTGAAGGCGTCCGCGCGCGAGCTCGGCTTCCCCGTCGTCGTGAAGCGGCGCATCTCGTCGGGCGCGCGCGGCGTGAGCTACGCCGTGAACGAACGGGAGCTCCTGCGCGCCGGCCGCGAGGCGCTCGCGCTCGACCCGACGCCGCTCCTGCAGGAGAGGCTGCCGCGCGAGGGCGAGGCGATCGGCGTCTCGCTCCTGCTCTGGCGCGACACGCCGACGACGCGGCCGCGTCTCGTCGCCGGGTTCGCCCACCGCCGCCTGCGCGAGTACCCGGTGAGCGGCGGCTCCTC
>DASRRB010000055.1:0-6402 GCA_035695985.1 Planctomycetota bacterium
ATGCCGCGAACCGCGGCGCGGACGAGGTCGGCGCCAAGTCGATCGGCCTCAACATCATGCTGCCGTTCGAGCAGAAGCCCAATCCCTACATCCACCCCGACCTCTGCTTCGACTTCCACTACTTCGCGATGAGGAAGATGCACTTCCTGATGCGGGCGCGTGCGCTGGTCTTCTTCCCGGGCGGGTTCGGGACGCTCGACGAGATGTTCGAGTCGCTGACGCTGATCCAGACGCGCAAGATCTCGAAGATGCCGTGCGTGCTGGTCGGCAAGGCGTATTGGGAGCGCCTCGTCGACTTCGACTTCCTGGTGGGCGAGGGAATGATCGCGGCCGAGGACCTCGGCCTCTTCAGCTTCGCCGAGACGGCGGAGCAGGCGTGGGCGACGATCCAGACCTGGTACACGGACCATCCGGAGGGGCCGCGCGGCTGAGCGCGGCGGGAGGGCGGACGGTGGCGGAACGCACGCTCGGGATCGGGATCGTCGGGACCGGCTGGGTCGCCGGCGCGCACGCCGACAACTTCCGGCGCACGGCCGGCACGCGCGTCGTCGCGGTCTGCTCGCGCTTCGAGGCGAACGCGCGCCGCTTCATCGCGGAGAAGGGGCTCGCCGACGCGGCGCCGTTCGACGACCTGAAGAAGTTCCTCGCCGTGAAGGAGCTCGACGTCGTCGTGCTGGCGACGCCGCACGACCGACATCCCGAAGAGACGATCGCGGCGGCGAAGGCCGGCAAGCACGTCGTGATCGAGAAGCCGGTCGCGCTCGACCCGGCGGCGCTGAAGCAGATGGTCGCCGCCGTGAACGCCGCCGGCGTGCTCACCAGCGTCTGCTTCGAGCTGCGCTGGAGCGGCCTCTTCAGGAACATCAAGGCGCTGCTCGCGCAGGGGCTGCTCGGCGACCTCTTCTACGGAGAGGTGGGCTACAGCCACGGCTGCGGGCCGTGGTACCGGCAGTGGGCCTGGAACATCAAGAAGGAGCTCGGCGGCTCGGCCGAGCTGACCGCCGGCTGCCACGCCATCGACGCGCTGCTCTGGTTCATGGAGCGGCGCGTCGTCGCCGTCTCCGCGATGAAGAACACCTCGAAGACGAACCCCCTGAAGTACGAATACGACCCCAATTCCACCGCCCTGTTGCGCTTCGACGACGGCGCGACCGGCTGCGTCCACACCAGCATCGAGTGCCGCGGCCCCTATTCGCTCCCGATCCGGCTGCAGGGGGTGAAGGGCTCCATCGTCGACGACAAGATCTTCACCACGACGTGGCCCGGCCAGACCGGCTGGACCACCGTCGCCACCGACCTGCCCGATTCGGGCAAGGTCGAGCACCATCCCTACCAGGGGCAGTTCGAGGAGTTCGTCGCCTGCATCCGCGCGGGCAAGCGCCCGCACAACGACCTGAACCACTGCGCCCACGTCCACGAGATCTGCTTCGCGATCGAGGAGGCGGCGAAGAGCGGCCGCAGCGTGACGGTGAAGAAGACGCCGGGGACGTAGCCCGCGTAGCTGCGGCGCGCGGGACTATTCGCCGGGTCGCACCACGCGCGCGAGGAAGCGGCGCGTCCGCTCCTCGCGCGGCCGCGTGAAGACGTCGTCCGGGCAGCCGGTCTCGACGATCCGACCCGCGTCGAAGACGGCGACCTGGGTGGCGACGTGGCGCGCGAAGCCCATCTCGTGGGTGACGACGACCATGGTCTGGCCGCCGGCGGCGAGCGCGCGCAGCGTCTCCAGCACCTCCTGCGTCAGCTCGGGGTCGAGGGCGGCGGTCGGCTCGTCGAGGAGGAGGACCTCGGGCTCCATCGCGAGCGCGCGCGCGATGGCGACGCGCTGCTGCTCTCCGCCGGAGAGCTGCGCCGGCCGCGCGCCGGCGCGGGCGGCGAGGCCGACCCGGTCGAGCAGGGTCTTCGCGCGCGCCTCCGCGTCGGCGCGCGGGAGTCCCAGCACGTGGTGGGGCGCGAGGGCGACGTTCTGCGCCGCCGTCAGGTGGGGGAAGAGGTTGTAGCCCTGGAAGATGAAGCCGACCTTCTGGCGCAGGCGGCGCAGCAGCGCGACGTCGAGGCGGGCCGCCGCGTCGATCGCGACGTCGCCGATCTCGATCCGACCCGACGTGAACGGCGTCAGGCAGTTGAGGCAGCGGAGCAGCGTCGTTTTGCCCGAGCCCGACGGTCCGATCAGCGCCAGCACGTCGCCGCGCGCGACGGTCAGGTTGACGTCGTCGAGGCGCGGGCGCGTCTCACCGAGCAGTCCCAGTCCGATCGTGCGGATCATCCCGTCCCGAACCTCCGCTCGAGGTGGCGCGCGAGCCGCGTCAGCGGGTAGCTCATCGCGAAGTAGAGGCCGGCGCAGAGCGCGCCCGGCACGAGCCACGAGCCGAGGTCGTGGGCGGTGATCGAGTACTGCTTGGTGAGCTCGACCACCGTGATGACCGAGACGATCGAGGTGTCCTTCAGGAGCGCGATGAAGTCGTTGGCCATCGGCGGCAGCGCGACGCGGAAGGCCTGCGGACCGACGACGAGGCGGAGCGCCTGGGCGGCGGTGAATCCCAAGGCCTTCGCCGCCTCCGCCTGGCCGGCCGGCACCGCGATCAGTCCGGCGCGATAGACCTCCGCTTCGTAGGCGGCGTAGTTCATCGCCAGTCCGACGATCGCCGCGACCAGCGCCGGCAGCTGGATGATCGGCGCGATCCCGAAGTAGAGGACGTAGAGCTGGAGCAGGATCGGCGTGCCGCGGTAGATCTCGATGTAGGACGAGGCGGCGAAGCGCAGCGGCGCCGGCCCGTAGACCTTGGCGAGGCAGAGCGCCACGCCGAGCGCCATCGCCAGCAGGAACGAGGCGACCGAGAGGAAAACCGTCAGCGCGGCGCCGCGCAGGAACAGCAGGACGTGGGCCGCGGTCAGCTTCGGGACCCCGCCGCCGCCGCCGCCGTCGCCGAGAAGCCCCCGCGCCCGCGGATCCTCCGGCGCGTCGAGCAGCGCCTGGCGCGCGTCGTCGAGCTTCCAGCGCGCGAGGATCGCGCGCAGCTCGCCCGACGCGATCAGCTTCTCGAGCGCGCCGTCGATCGCGACCGCGAGGCTCTCGTCGCCCCGGCGGACCGCGCCGACGTACGTCCCGCGCAGCAGGTCGCCGTCGGCGATGCGGATCCCCTCCGCGAGGTGGCGGTTCGCGATGACGTTGTCGAGCACGACCGCGTCGAGGCGCCCGCGCATCAGGTCGGCGTAGGGGGCGACGTCGTCGTCGTAGAGGATCGTGTCGATCGCGGGGCGCGCGCGCAGGACCTTGTGGGCGAGCGTGTTGGCGAGCGTCCCGACCCGGCCGCCGTCGAGCGACGCGAGCGTCGCGCGCTTCGCGTCGTCGGGGCGCACCGCGATCGTCTCGGCGAAGACGTAGTAGGGTCGCGTCGGCCGGACGCGGCGCGCGAGCTCGGCGTCGAGCTCGAGCCCGTTCCACGCGAGGTCGATCTCGCCGCGCTCGAGCGTCGGCACGAGGTTCTTCCAGTCGCACTGGACGAACTCCGCCCGGACGCCGAGCTCCCGCCCGATCCGGTCGGCGATCTCGACCTCGAAGCCGACCACGTGCGACGGATCGTCCGGATCCTGCAGGCAGTAGGGGGCGCCCCCCTCCGTGTCGCCGCCGTAGCGCAACACGCCTCGAGCCTTGACGGCCGCGAGCGCCCCGTCGTCGGAGACCGGCGAACCCCGCGGCCCCGGCAGCAGCAGCGCCGCCGCGAGCGAGAGAAGTCCGTTCATCGGGCGGAAAACCTACAGGACTCCTCGTCGCGAGTCGCGTGCAATCTCCGGCGGCCGGCCGGCAGTCGCGGTCGCGGTCTACGATAGGTCCGCCGTGGAGCCGCAAGACTCGAGCGACCTGCTGCAGACCGGCGACCTGCTCGCGCGGGTCCGGAAGGGGGAGCGCGCGGCCGGAGAGGCGCTCTTCAACCGCTACCGGCCGCGCATCACGGCGTTCGTGCGCGCGCGCCTGCGGCCGGGCGCGACCGAGGTCGACGACGTCGTGCAGGACGTCTGCGTCAAGGTCTGGAACGCGCTCGACCGCTTCGAGGCGCGCGGCATCGGGTCGTTCTGGTGGTTCGCTCGCACGCTCGCGCGCAACCACCTCGTCGACGTCGCGCGCCGTCGCAACGCGGCGCACGAGACGCCGCTCGACACCGCCACCCACGTCGCGCCGGCCGCGCCGGCGCGCGGGCCGCTTCGCGAGGCGGCCGACCACGAGGCGGCGGCGGCGGTCGACGCGGCGCTGGAGAAGCTGCCGGAGAAGACGCGCCACGGGCTCGCCATGCGGCTCGAGCTCGGCCTCGACTGGAGCGTGATCGCGCAGGACTGCGGCTTCCCGTCCCCCGACGCCGCCCGCGTCGCGATCAAGCGCGCGCTGGTCGACGTCGCCAAGGAGCTCCCGGGCCTGCGCGACGAGTGACGCTCCGCGCCGCGCTTCGCGGAATCCCTGTTCGGTCCGTCGCCGGGCCGCGTTCCCCTCTGCCGTCCGGTCGATCGCCGGGGTGTGGACTCCGGCAGGCGAACCGACAAGGAGCGAAGCCATGAAGACGATGAAGCTCGCGTTCGGATGCTGCGGCGGTCTGCTCGCGGTCGCGCTGCTCGGCGGAACGGCGCAGGCGCAGGTCGGGACGATCGTCCGCGGCGGCATGCGCGTCGGGAGCGGCGGCGGCGGTGCGGCGGGCGGCGTGACGAGCACGTGGCACCCCATCATCTACGACCACCAGGTGCTCTCGCCGGCGGCCGCGCCGCGCAGACTCCTGATCCACGCCGACGGCACGATCCGGCTCGTCGACGGCTCGGCCAACCCGGCGCCTCTCGCGAGCGGCAAGCTCGACGCCGGCGCGCTCGACTCGCTGCGCCGCACGATCGCGGCCGCCGCGGGCGACGCGAACTACCTCGTGCGCTCCGGCGCTTCGGTGCGCGTGCGGTCGGCCAGCGGCAGCTTCGTGCCGAGCCCCAGCGGCCCCGCGACCCGCGATGGCGCGGCGCTCCGGCTCAAGACGATGCTCGACGCCATGGCCGCGGCGCTCGCCCGCAACATCGTGGTCGCCACTCGATAGGAATCGGCTGCGCTTCCTGGCGGATGCGCTCGGGAAATGGGACGCGGCCGGCGGCGGAAACGCTGCCGGCCGCGTCGTTCCTCACACTCCCGCCACCAGCTCCTCGATCCGGACCACGCGTCCCTCGTCGATGCTCTTGCGCGCCGCGATGCCCGTGAGGCACGAGCGCGCGCCCGCGTGGGAATCGGGCAGGCGCAGGTGGTCGGACACCGGCGTCGGCGCGAAGACCAGCGCGCGCAGCACGTCGTCGCCGCCGCCGTGGCCGCCGACCGCAGGGCCGACCTTCACGGCCTCGCGTGCGCCGAAGTTGCGCGTGAGGAAGATCTCCGTCTCGGCGTCGGGCTTCCAGGGCTGCCGCTCGTGGTCGCGCACTTCGAGCCGGCCGAGCGTCCCGTTGAACGCGATGCGGTAGCCCTCGAACGGCATGCAGGCGTTGAGCGAGTAGCTCATCTGGACGCCGTTCGCGTAGCGGACCGCGAGGTTCATCGTGTCGAAGATGTCGACGTCCTCGCGGAAGACGCAGCCGTCGCGCAGGTAGCCGTCCTCCGACTCGCAACCGGCGTAGAGCTCCATGCTGTCGCGGTCCTTCGTCATGTCCCAGAAGTACGGGCACTTCGCCTGGTGCGGACAGCCGCGGCAGTTCGTGTGGCGGAACGTGCCGTTCTTCCCGTAGTGGCGCAGGCTGCCGAACGCGGCGACGTCGGCCGGCCCGGAGTCGAGCCACCAGTTCACCAGGTCGAAGTGGTGCGACGCCTTGTGCACGAGCAGCGAGCCGCTGTTCTTGCGCAACCGGTGCCAGCGGCGGAAGTAGTCGGCGCCGTGGTGGACGTCGAGGTACCAGGCGAAGTCGACCGACTTCACGTCGCCGATCGCGCCCGACATCAGCGTTTCCTTGATCGTCACGTGCTTGGGGGCGAAGCGGTAGTTGAAGGCGACCGTCAGCTTGCGTCCGCTCTTCTTCTCCGCCTCGAGCACGGCGCGGCACTGCGCCTCGTCGGTCACCATCGGCTTCTCGGTGATGACGTCGAGGCCGCGCCCGAGTCCGCGCACGATGTAGTCCGAGTGCGTGGCGTCGACCGTCGTGACGGTGAGCAGATCGGGCTTCGTCGCGTCGCACATGCGGTCGAAGTCGGTGAAGACCGGACAGCTCGCGCCGAGCCGCCGCTGCACGAGCTCGGCCCGCTTGCGATTCACGTCGCACAGGCCGACCAGTTCGACCGCGTCGCCGTGGTTCGCGAGCACGCTCGCGCCCCACATGCTGCTGCCGCGGCCGCCGGTGCCGACGATCGCGTAGCGGCGGCGGGCGCGCCGCGGTCCCGCGGCGAATCCGAGACCCGTC
>DASRRB010000056.1:0-5604 GCA_035695985.1 Planctomycetota bacterium
GAGCGCGCCCAGCCGGGTCGCGTCCCACGCCACCTGCGGGTCGTCCGAGGCGGTGTACACCATGACCGCGGTGCCCGCGGTGGCCGGGTCGGCGCGCAGGCGTTTAAGCACGCCCATCCCGTCGAGCCCGGGCATCATCCAGTCGAGGATGACCAGGTCCGGCCTGACTTCCTCCGCTAGAATCAAGGCTTCCTCGCCATCGCCGGTGCGGGTCACCTCATAGCCGGCACGGTCGAAATGGAAGCGGACGAGCTCAGCGAGCTGGCGGTCGTCTTCGACCAGGAGGAGGCGCTTCATTTCGCGACTCCGTTGGCGGCCGAGATCGCCGCGTCGGCCGCGGGCAGCGTGAGGACGAAGCGCGCCCCCGCGCCGTCGGGCGTCTCGCACGCGAGCTCGCCGCCCTGCGCACGCGTCAACGTCCGCGCCAGATGGAGCCCGAGCCCGAGCCCCGCGATCGCCCCGTCGCGCTGTCGCTCGCCCCGCACGAACGGTTCGAAGATCCGCGCGCGCTCTTCTTCCGGGATGCCGGGCCCGAAATCGCGTACGGCGATCCGGACGTGGCCCGCGTCGGCGGCGCGCTCGAGCGCGACCTCGATCCGGCCGCCACTCGCCGCGTACTTCCGCGCATTGTCGAGCAGGTTCACCAGCGCCTGCGCGAACGCCCCGCGGTCGCAGACCGCCGCGCACGGCACGTCGAGCCCGCGCGTCGCGATCGTCACGCCGTCGCGCGCGGCGAGCGGCGCGAAGCGCTCGACGACTTCCCGCACCAGCTCATCGAACCGGCGTGGCGCGAGGTCGAGCGCGCGCTCGCCCCGCTCGAGCCGGCCGAGGTCGAGGACGTTCTCGATCAGCGCGGACAATCGCTCCGACTCGCCGGCGAGCAGGCGGTGGTACTCGTCGCGCTTCGCCTCCGACTCGACGCGGCCGTCGAGCAGCATCTCGGAGAAGAGGCGGATCGAGGCGAGCGGCGTCTTCAGCTCGTGCGTCACGTTGGTGAGGAAGCGGGCGCGCGCGCCGGTGAGCTCGACCTCGCGCCGCACCATGCGCAGCGCGACGAACAGCCCGCCCCCGAACGTCGCCGCCAGCACGACGATCAGCGTCGCGAGGCCGCGGCTCCCGGCGAGCGCGCCCGCGGCGGGCGGCGCGCCCGGCACGATCGCGACGAGCGGGACGACGGGCAGCGCGTCGGCCGGCGCGACGGGGCCGAAGACGAAGCTCCCGCCGCCGGCGTCGGCCCCTTCGCCGAGGAGCTCGCGCGGCGGCAGCAGCGCACCGGCGCCCGCCGACGGATCGGTGTCGGGGCCCCAGAGCAGGAGCTCCTCGCCCGCCGCCTCGAGCAGCGGAGCGCGCGCGGCGAGCAGACGCGGCACGAGCGGCGCGACGGCGGCGAGGACGCGACGCGTCGCCGCGACCGCGGCCGCCTCCGCGCGGATCGGAGCGAGGTCGATGCCATCACTGTCGCGCTCGAGCTGCGCGAGCAGCGCGTCGACCGTCGCCGGCTCGAGCCCCGCGAGCGCGACGCGCCACACCTGCGCCGTCAGCTCCCGCCGCGCCTTCGCCGCGAGCAGCAGCAACCCCGCGGTCGCGCTGCGGTAGCCCGGCGCGTCGGGCTCCGCGAGCAGCGCGTCGAGGAGCCGATCGCGCTCGGCGGTCTCTCCGCGGCGCTCTGCCGACCACGCCGCGGCGAGCTCGACCCACCTCGCCTGCTTCGCCGGCAGCGCCTGCGCGTCCGCGAGCGCCTCCGCGAACGCCCCCGCCGCAGCGGCGCCGTCGCCGGCGCGCTCGCTCGCCTCCGCCGCGCGCACCTGCGCGAGCCGCGCGATCGGCAGCTCGAGCTCGGGATCCTCGGGTGGCGGCGTCACCAGCCACGGGAAACCGGGCGGCGCGACGAGCCGGCCGCCCTCGACGCGGAAGGTCTTTTCCGGCGCGACGGCGCGCAGCTGCGCCGGATCGCGCAGGCTCGCGCGCAGCGCGCGGGCCGCCGTCCCCGCGGCGCGCTCCGACGCGGCGGCTGCGGCGACCTCGGCGGCGCGCGCCGAATGCCACAGGCTCACGAGCCCCGCCGCCAAGAGCCCCGCCGAAGAGAGGAGCACGATCGCGACGACGAGCGCGAGAGAGCGAGCGCGGGACGTTCGCGGCCCGGAAACGACCACGGCCGCAGCGTAACGCTGCGGCCGTGCGAGATGTCAAGAAAGGGTCAAGCGCGCGCGCGTCACTGCTTCGCGGCGGCGATCTCGAGCTCGAGCTTCTTCTCCGAGACGACGCCGTTCGAGCCGAGCGCGAAGAGCGTGACGACCGCGTGGCCGTCCTTGGTGGCGTGGAAGCGCTGGAAGCCGTCGTCGTCGCCCTCGACGTAGCCCTGGGCGGTGCCGCCGACCTCGAAGTCGAGCTTCGCGACGCCGCCGAGGGCGTCCTTCACGCGCACGTCGAGGCGGACCGCGTCGCCGATCGCCCACTTGCCGTCCTGCGCCGAGAAGAGCTCGATCGCCGGCGCCGGGAGCGGCGCGCCGGCCGCGACCGGCGCGGCCTTCTGCGCGAGCGCGGTCAGCCGCGCCGCGGCGTCGCGCAGGTCGGGCTGCTCGGGCGTGCTCGGGTCGAGGCTCACCACGCGGAACTCGACATTGCCCTGAACGAAGGCGAGCCACGCGATGCGGTCCATCTCCTTGTTGCCGTAGCCGACGAAGCCGACGTCCCCGGCCGTGATGCCGCGGGACGCGGCGGTCGGGAGCGTCTTGGTCGACTGCACGAAGGCGACGTGCTGCAGCAGGCGCGCGTGCGCCGCCTCGGCCGTGTCGCCGACGAACATCTCGACGCGCACGACGTCCTGCTTCTGGGCGTTCGCGAATTGGCGCGCGACGATCGCGCCGTCGCGCCGGACCTCGCCGCCGGAGAGCGCGGAGAGGCGCAGCTCGCCGAGGTCGCAGCCGGCGCGGCGCGCGCCGGCGGGCCAGTGCTTCATGTCGTACTTCTCCGCCGCGGCCGCGGCGACCGCCGCCTTCACGTCGCCGGAGCCGGCGGGCGCACCACCAGCGTTCGTCCCGGCGGCCTGCGCGAAGAGCGCCGCCGACGCGAGCGAGAGGATGAGGAGCGCGAGAGCGGACTTCGTGTTCTTCATGGGGTTCTCCTCGGGCTCCCGTTCACTTGAGCTTCGGCGTGACGTCGAGCTGCCACGTCACGTTCGCATGGGCGAGCAGCGATTCGTAGTTGTTCCAGTCGCGGTCGTTGTTGAAGCCGGGCGTGCCGGGCAGGCGGTTGGGATGGCCGTCCTCGTCGACCCACAGGCAGGCGTCGGAGATGTTCGTGCCGGCGTCGCGCGTGATGATGTGGTGGTAGCTGAAGCCGTGGCCGCCCCCGCCGCCGTTGCCCCACAGGTCGAGCGTGTAGTCGTCGCAGCCGATGCCCCAGATGGCGCGCAGCGTCATCGAGCCGAGCAACTCCATCTGGACGTTCTGGATGCCGAGCATCTCGAGCATCGAGGAGGTGCCGGCCGCGCAGTCGCTGCAGTTGACGAAGATGCCGTTGGTGTGGCCGTTCAGCAGGCTCGTCAGGTCCATCGTGCCGGTGCCGAAGTCGAAGTAGTGCGTCGCGCCGCCGTCGCCGCCGTTGGCCGGGCAGTCGTAGCAGACGTTCTCGATGGCGTGGTCGAGCGTCGGCTGGCCGTTGAAGCCCTTGATCAGGAGCTCGACGACGTGCGCGTCGTCGCTCGGCACGATGCCGAACTGCTCCTGCCAGGTGTGCATGTCGTCGAGGACCTCGACCCACGGCCCGGAATACTGCGTGCCCGTCGCGCCGGCCGGCCAGAAGGGCGCGGCGACGATCGCGTGGATCTGGTGCTCGGTCGTGAAGGCGCCGGGGATCGTGGTCCAGCTGGTCGTGCCGGTCGCGCGGTACTGCCAGCGCCAGCGCACGTGGCGGTCGTTGCGGGTCGCGTCGGTGGTGAGCGCCGGCCCGAGGAAGGTCGCCTGCGCGCCCGGCGCGACGTTCATGTTGTTCGTGGAGGTCCAGCCGCCCGCCTCGTCGTTGGCGATGCAGCGCAGGTCGAATCCGGCGACGGGGTAGTTCACCGGGATCTGCGCGCCGTTCTGGTCGGTGCAGGTCGCGCCGAAGGTCACGGTGAACTGCGGCTGCGCGCCGGCGAGGTAGCAGAGCGGGTAGTCGTGCGAGGTCGTGTCGTACTTCCAGGTGCCGGTGCTGGTCTGGTAGATCTTCGGCTCGGCGACGCCGGGCCAGGTCGTGGGGGCGACGCGCGGCGTGCCGTTGTCGTTGTCGAGGTCGGAGACCTCGCTCCCGAACGCCTTGCTCACCCACTCGCTCGTGGAGGGCGTCGCGTAGAAGCGGATCAGCCCGTTCTTCAGGTAGTAGACGGTCTGCCACTCGTTGGTGCCGCTGCTCGATTCAGCGGCGATGTTGATCAGGCCGAGGCGCACCACGTCGACGGGATAGTGGATGCGCTCGGTGCGGCCGCCGGTCGCGGACATCGCCTCGACCCGGATCTGGTAGCGGCCCGGGTCGACGTACCTGCCGTTGGCGTCGACGCCACCCCAGAAGTGGCTGAGCGGGAGCAGCTGCCCCTTCTCCATGCCGCGCCAGACGTCGGAGACCTTGTGGCCGTTCTGCCACGCCTCGATGGTCACGATGTAGGACGCCGGCCCGGCGTCGAGCCGGTAGTCGACGCGGACGCCGCCGTGCTCGAGCTTGGGGTCGGCGATGCGCGTGGTCGTCGGATAGTCGTGGAGGAAGCCGCCGACCGTCTGCCCGGGAGCCGACGGGACCGCGAGTGCTCCGACCAATGCCGCGAACAGGAACTTCCGTGAGGCGTTGCGCATGGGGATCCTCGTCGAATCCCGGCTCGGTGCAGCCGCAGCAGTGGACGCGGTCAACGGTCCGCGACACGCAGCTCGGACTGGACCTCGACGGGCAAGCCGAAGAAAGTAGCGTCCTGGCGTGAATGCTGGAATCGTCCGCTCCCGAGACGCGTGAGGCAGTAGTCGAGGGTCCTCCCGCGGTGACGGCCGGCATTCACGAGGAAGGTTGGCCGTGGATTCGTCCCCGCCCCGGCTCCTGATCGCCCTCGTTTGTGGCCTGTTCGCGTCCGCGCCGGCGCTCCCGGCGGCCCCGGCGCTCCCGGCGGGCGACGAGACGCCGCAGCGGGTCGCCGCCTTCCGAAAGGCCTACTTCGGCGACGAGAAGAAGACTCCCGCTCTCGAGGAGAAGCGGCGCGCGCTCGAGCTCCTGAAGGGGTTCGACGCGCCGATCGTCGCCAACGCGCTGCTCGACGCGTGCGGCGCGTGCGAGGAGGCGCGCGCGGCGCGCGTCGACGAGCAGAATCGCGCCAAGGACGAGCTCGCGAAGATCTCGGCCGACCAGGCGCTCGGCGCGCGCCAGTTCCCGCAGCCGATCTTTGCGCGCATGAAGGAGCTCCGCACGCGCATCGGCGAGCTCGAGGTCGAGGTCGCGGCGATCGCGGGGCTGGAGCGCGAGATCGTCGCGCCGATCCTCGCGGTGAAGAGCGACGAGTCGTTCCGCTGGCTCCTCACGAACGCGCTCGGTCCCAAGCGCCTCCCGCTGCAGGTCAAGCTCTCGATCGCGCGCCTCTCCGCGAGC
>DASRRB010000057.1:0-6201 GCA_035695985.1 Planctomycetota bacterium
GTCGCACGCGGTCCTGCAGCACGTCGGGCCGCTTCTCCACCAATTCAGTCGTGAGCGGCAGCGCCTCCTTCCAGCGCTTGCGCTCGAAGAGCCAGTCGACCAGGAGCTCCTGCGGATCGAGCGAGAGGCGGCCCTGCGCGCGCCGCTCGAGCAGGATCGCGATGCCGTCGTCCAGCTGCTTCAGTCCGTCGTGGAAGTAGACGGCGACGCGCTGCACGGTCGGCTCGTCGTCGCCCGACTCGGCGAGGACGGCGCGCGCGGTCGCGACGAAATCGCGCCGCTTCTCCCGCCACCAGCCGTCCCAGCTCGAGTCGTAGAACCCCTGCGCGCGCGCGACCCCGGTGCGGAGCTGCGAGCGCAGCTCCTTCACGACCAGCGCGAGCAGGCGGGCGGAGAGCCCGTCGTCGAGCGCGCCCGCCTCGTGGCGCCACTGCGCGGCCATCCAGCCGAACTGCTCCCAGAACGACTGGCCGATGCGCGCCAGCCAGCGCGCTTCGTTCTCCGCGCGCGTCACCAGGAATTCGACGGCGACACGGGCTCCTGCATGGTCGTGCAGCGCCTGTCCGACGCTGCCCACCATCTGCTGGCCCGTGCGGTACTGGTAGGTCGAGAGGACCGGCGGCAGCCCCTGGAACGCGAAGGCGCGCACGTCGGCGTCGACGCTCCCCACCTTGCCGTCGCGCATCGCGTTCCAGAGCGCGACCAGCTCCTGCACGAGCTGTAGCGCGCGCCCTTCGTTCGAACGCGTCTCGAGCTGGGCGAGGACGCGCCGCTGCGCCTCCTCGTAGAGCTTGCGCCCGCTGCCGAGCGAAGTCGTGCCGTGCTGGCGGATCGCCGTCGCCCACGTCGCGTGGAGGCGCGCTTCGAGCCACTGCGTGCGCGCCGCGTTCGCCGCGACGGCGAGCTCGGTGTTCCACGTCGCCTCCGCGGCCGGGAACTCGCCGGCGGCTTCGAGGAAGCTGACGTGGCGCACGAGCGAGTCGTTGGCGCGGTCGGGGAGGCGGCCGCCGTTGGCGGCGCGTTGCGCGGAGAGCTCGGCGCCGAGGCGGGTGATCGCGGCGTCGCGCTCGCCCGCGGCCCATTCGAGCTGCGCCAGCGCGTCGACGATCGCGAGGCGGTCGGCGCTCCCCGACGCGGCGCGGCCGGAGAGCTCGCGCATCTGCCGGAACTGCTCCTCGCGCAGCGCTCCGCCCACGAAGGGTCCGAGCGACTGGAGAAGCGACGCGTAGAGCCGCTCCTCGCCGTCGGCCCATTCGCGCTCGAAGGCGGCTTTCAGGGCGACGAGCGCCGCCTCGGCGTGCGGGCCGCCGCCGTTCTGCTGCGCCGCGGCGCGGTACTGGACGGCGAACTGGATCAGCACGAGCGCTCTACGGTCGGTGCCGGTCTTCGCGCGCGGCAGCGCCTCGTTCACGTGCGCGACGATCCGGTCGATCGTCGCCTCCTCGTCCACGAGTTTCTGGATCCCGGCGAGCGCCTGCAGGAACGGATAGATCCCCTGCGCCGTGTGGCCGAGCACCGCCTCGGGCAGGCACTGCAGCAGTCGGAAGTCCTTCGTCGACGCGTAGAGCTGCTGGAGCTGCCAGATCCAGTTGCCCGGGTACTGCGTCTTCCTCATCAGCGCGACGAGCTGGTCGGGCACGTCGTCGGGGACGGTCGTGCCGGAGCCCTCGCCCTTCGTGGTCGCCTGCCCGCGTGCGACGTTCACGAGCTGGCCGAGCTCGTTCTCGTCCTGCGCGGTCCACGCCGCGATGCGCGCGCGCGCCGCGTCCTCCTTCTTGCCGAGCGCGGTGTACCAGTCGGCGAGCGTGCGCGCGTCCTCGTACGGCAGCGGGTCGACCTTCGCGATCCGCTCGAAGAAGGCGACCGCGTCGTCGAGCCGGTTGCGCTCGGCACGGATGTGGGCGAGGTCGCGGCCGTAGCGCAGCCGCGTGACGTCGTCGCCGGCGCCGAACCACTCCTCGAGGCGCTTCTCGAGCTCGTCGCCCCGATCGAGCGCGACGAGGCGCATCCACTCGTATTCGCGCCCGTCGAGCAGCTTCGAGTCGGAGGCGATCGCGTCGGCGAACCGCTTCGCCACCTCGGCCTCGTGCGCCGCGAGCGTGTCCTTCGAATCGCGCGTGAGCAGCAGCACGAGCGTCGTCGCGCATCGTGATGCGAGAATCGCGTCGGTCACCTCGATCTTCTCGACCGGGACGCCTTTCACCCGGCCGAGCGCCGCATCGAGCAGCGCCAGCGCGCCGGTGCGCGCCGCCTCGACGTCGCGGCGCAGCAGGACGTCGAGCCAGATGCGGTCGAGAGCGAGCCAGTCGGCGGGATCGTGGGGATTCGCGGCGCCCGCGCGCGTCGCGAGCAGCTCGCGGACCGAGGCGCGCGCCGACTTCCTGAGCTCGTCGCGCAGCGCGTTCACGCGCCGGCGCGGGAGGTTGTTGACGTCGGGCGTCGCCGCGAGGTCGTGCGCGATGCGCTGGTCGACCGCCCAGTTCACGAAGTCGTACCAGGCGAGGATCGCGAAGCGCAGGTCGAGGCGTCGCGCGGCGTCGGCCGCTGCGCCCGTGCCCTCGCCCTCGACCGGCGTCGGCGCCGTCGCGTCGGTGAGGACGGCGAGGCACTCCGCCTGCGCCGCCTCGCTCCACTTGTCCGAGAGGAGCAGCGAGTAAACCTGCCACGCCGCGCTCTTCTTCTCCTGCGGCGTCTTGGCGCGCGCGAGCTGCGTGCGCCGCAGCTCGAGCCGGAGCTCGATCTTGCCCGTCGCCTCGATCACCCCTTCGAGCAGCGCCTGCTCGTTGACGTCGGTGAGCGTCTTCCAACGCGCGAGCACGCGCTCGTGGATGGCGAGCCAGCGCGGCTCGGCCGGCTCCTCGCCGTACTCCGCCGCGTGCAGCAGTTGGATCGTGCGCGCGAGGTCGGCCACGGGCAGCGACTCGACGCCCTTCTCCACCTTCGCATGGAGTTCGGCGAGGACGGCGCGCACGGGCGGCGTCGTGCGCAGGTTCGGGTGGGCGAGGATCTGCTGCGCCCACGCGAAGGAGTGGTCGCGCGCGACGAACTTCCGCGCCACGTCGGCGAGCAGCTTCGCCTCGTCGTCCTCGAAGCGGCGGTTCCACCAGTAGTAGAACGAGTAGCCCTGGCCGAGGCGGTGGCGCACCGCGACGTCGACGCGGTTGTGCGCGCCGGGCGTCGGGCGCTCGACGTCGCCTTCGGCGAGCCAGCGCGCCGTGAGGGTCGCCCACTGCGCCTCGCGGTCGAGCATCAGCAGCGCGGAGAGGTACATGTCGAGGCCGGTCGCGTTGATCGGCTCGGGGTCGTCGCGCAGGCGCCGCTCGAGGAGCAGGACGAGGTCGTCGAGGCGGTAGCCGTTCCAGAGCAGGTTCTGGCGCGCCGCCTCGATCGACTCGTTCTCGAAGGGCTCCCACGGGCCGTTCTTCGCCTGGACGCGGTCGAGCCACGCGAGCGCCAGGTCGAGCTGGCCGCGGCCGGCGAGCACGTCGGCCCACGTGGTCTGGATGCCGACGACGTCGGGCCAGTCCTTGGCCGCCTTCTCCTGCAGCGCCGCGGTCTCGTCCGGCCGCTGCATCGCGGCGGTGTGGCCGATCACGCGCTGCTCGAAGTCGAGGAGGCGCTCGCGCCGGTCGGCGCGCCGCCGGTAGACCGGCTCGAGCGCCTTCAGGACGGTGAGCACCTCCTGGCCCGCGTTGAACGTGCCCGTGAGGCCGAGGAGGTCGTCGGCGATCGAGAGCTCGCACGCGTCGGGCTGCTTGACGAGTCGTTCCGCCTGCGCGAGGACGGCGGTGCGCAGCTCCTCGCGGCGGCGCGTCACGAGCTCGAGCTGGAGCTCGACGCGCGGCAGGCCGAAGCGGCCGGCGTACGGCGCCGCGAAGGCGGTGAAGAGGCGGCGCGCCTCGTCGGCCTCGCCGCGGCGGGCGGCGTCGGCGAGCAGCGCGAAGCGGTCCTCGGGCGTCGCCTGCTCCTGCGCCGCGTGCTGCTTCGCGACGTCGAGATCCTTGGGGGGAGGCGCGAGCTCGATCAGGCCCGCGCGCGGCGCGAGCTCGGCGGCGACGCGCTTCGCGAAGGCGTCGGCAGAGAGCGCCTCGATCACGTAGCGCGTGGTCGAGGTGACGCGCCCGGCCGGTTCGACGTTCTCGACGAGCGTCGGCCACCATTGACCGGCGACCTGCGTGAACTCGGAGAAGCGCGTGGTGCCGGTCGGCACGTCGCCGAGCCAGCGCGCCTCGACCACGACGCCGCGCGACCGCTCGATGGTGAGGACGAAGCGGCTGGAGGGCTGCGTCGGATGGACGAAGGTGATCGCCGTCTTGCCGTCGCCGACGTCCTTGGCCGTCGCGGCGTAGGTGCGCCACGGCTCGAGCTCGCGCAGCGAGGTCCACGCGATCGGCAGCGCGGCGGCGCTCTCGTCGCCCGGCTTCGCCGGCCGCACTCGGCCGAGCCGCCAGTCGCTGCGCCACTCGCCGCGCTGGCCGTGGTCGAGCCAGTCGACGATCCAGCCGTCGCCGCGCTCGTGCGCGCCGTGCGTCAGCCACGACTCCTTGCCGAGGAGCCAGAGCGCGGTCGGGAGCGCGCGCTCGCGGCCGCGCCGGTCGGTCGCGGTGCCGCCGCTCGTGACGTAGAGGAAGTTCGCGGCGACGGCGGCGCGCCGGTCGAGCGAACGCAGCAGCGCGACGATCTCCTCCGACCACGGCAGGTCCGCGAGCGGGGTCGGCGGGACGGGCGGCTCGGGGACGGCGGGGAAGAGCGCCTCGAGCGTGGAGTTGGGCGCGTAGAGGTAGTTGCCGATCTGCTGGCGCTGCTTGAAGTCGAAGGCGCCGTCGTCGCGCGCGTAGCCGAGCTGATTCAACCGGCCGAGCCGTTCGACCGCGGCCGAAGCGGGGGCTGGAGTCGCCGCGGGTGCGCGCGCGCGCCGGGACATGACCTTCTTGGCGGCGCCAGGGGCGCCGGGGTTCTTGGGCGCGTACTCCTCCTCGCTGCGGAGCGACGGCTCGCTGGCCGCGTCCTCGGCCGGGACCTCCTGCTCGTCGCCGTCGGCGTTCTCCGAATCGGAGTCCCCGGCGAGCGTCGAGAGGTCGTCCGTCTCGAGCTCCTCCTTCCCCTCGGCGAAGTCGCCCTTTTCGCCGCCGTCCTTGAGGCGCGAGTCGAGCTGGCGCCGGGCGCTCTTCGCCGGCAGCTTCCCGCCCGTGGCGGGACCGCGCGCACCGCCACCGGCCTGACCCAACCAGCGGCCGCCGTCGAAGCCGCCGGCTCCGTACGCGAATCCGGCGGAATCGATGGGCCCGCCGTAGCGGGCGTTCACCGCCGGCCGCAGCAGCTCGACGAGGCCGCGGTCCATCTCCACGATCGACTTCAACGTGTCGAGGCGCAGGTCCTTGTGCCACGCGACCGCCTTCTGCATCTGCTGGCGCACCAGCTCGAAGGTCGCGTCGCTGCGCCCCTTGGCGAAGAACTCCTCGCCGTCGCGCATGCGCAGCCGCTTCTGGACCGCGAAGCGCTCGCGGTCGGCGTCGCTCTCCAGCACCAGGAACGACGTGTAGGGCGTCGCGATCTGGAACTCTTCCGACAATGCGACGATGCGCGCCTTGTTCTTCGCGGAGGAGCCCTGCGCGAGCAGGTGGTCGAGGTGGTGGCGCGCCCACAGCCGCGGGATGAACGACTCGCCGGTCGAGCCGTCGTCGAGGTTCACCTTCGTCGAGTAGGCGACCGCCTTCCCTTCGCAGCTCCCCTTCACCTGCAGCGTGCCGCGCAGCCCGCCGTGCGGGTCGAAGCGGCCGACGATCACCTGCTCGCGGCCGGCGGGCAGGTTCGGCAGCACCTCGGGGTAGACGGCGGCCGCCGCGATCCCGTCGATCGAGAGGGCGAGGTCGTGGACGGCGGGCGTCGCGATCTCCGTCAGGAGAGCGGTCGCCGTCTGCATCGGGTCCGTTCCGCCACCGATCGACCGGATCGTCCCGCCGCCGAGCCGCGACAGCGCGCGCAGCACGATCGGCTCCGACGTGTTGCCCGGCACCACGGCGTGGACCGTGCCGCGCCCGGCGTGGAACTTCGCGACGCCGGCCGCGAACGCGCTCGGGTCGGCGTCGCCGAGCGTGGGGATGCCGTCGCCGACGTAGACGACCTGCGTCGCCGGCTTCGCCGCGGCGAGCACCGTCTTGAAGCCGGTCGCGAGGTCGGACCAGCCGAGCGCGTCGCGCT
>DASRRB010000058.1:0-16485 GCA_035695985.1 Planctomycetota bacterium
GACGGGACGCCGCGTGAGGCGGTCGACCACCGTGCGTCGTCGAGTCGTGCTCCGAATGCGCCGAATGCAGCGAGCCCCCCCCGTTCATCTTGGGTCTGGGGCGAGCGTGTCCCGTCCTTCGACCTTTTTCTCCTCCGCCCCTCGACCCGCCCCCGCCCGTCGCGCGCCCAACCACGCCCCCTTCTCCCCGCGGCCTCTTCACCCGCGCCCTCGACGTCCGCTCCAGTTCCAAGCCTCGCCGCGAGTGCGATGATCCGACGGTCTCGGTCCGGCCCGTCGGAGCCGGCTCTCAGTCGCCGAAGACGTTCCACTCGTGGACGGCGCAGGCGGCGCCGGGCGGCTGGTCGAACTCGAGGCGCAACGCGCTCGTCGTCACTGCCGGGAATTCGAGCTCGCACCAGCGATCCGCGGCGCATGCGAGCGCGCCGCCGACCGGCTTCCACGCGTCGCCGTCGCGCCAGAGCAGCCGCGCCGCGAGGGGCGCGCGCAGGCCGCCGCTCGCGCCTTCGTCGCTCCAGAAAACGCGCGTCGAGGCGATCCGCTGCGCGGCGGGCCACGCGTATTCGATCCACTCTTTCCCGCCCGCGTGCGGTGCGAAGGAGCAGAGCGGCTCGACGTGCTCGCGCGAGCGGCGCGGCGCGAGGCCGTCCGCCGCCGCCGCCGGCGACGCGCCCTTCCCCTCGAACGAGACGGCAATCCGCGCCGTCTTTTCGAGTCCGCGCAGCTTCGGCGTCGGCGGCGCCGTCGGCAGCCAGACGCGCATCGCCCCGGAGCCGCGCTCGTCCCACGCGAAGTAGGGGAGCGCGCGCAGCGGGATCCGTCGCGGCGCGGGCGCCTCGGCGTAGAGGCCGCCCGGCCACTCCTGCGCGCCCGCGTCGAGCGCCTCGCCTTCGAGCACCTCGAGGCCGCCGAGCAGCGCGTCGTCCCGCTTCGGTGCAAGCGCGGCGTCGGCGGGCAGCACGAGGCGGTCGAGCGGTGCGGCGCAGTCGGCCTGCTCGACGCAGTAGACGAACGGCCCGCGCGCGAGAGCAACGGCGCCGCCGAGATTCTCCGCGCGCGGGTCGGCGGCGAGGCGGCGCACGTCGGCGCCGAGGTCGAGCGAGATCGAATCGCCACCCTTCCACTCGGCGGTGAAGGCGACGTAGCCGTCCTTCTTGGGGTCGGAGCGCAGCTCCCCCTTCGCGGAGGCGAGCGTGCGCGTGCGCGTCGACCACTCCGGCACGCGCAGCGCGAGCGTGAAGCGGGTCGGCGCCGAAACGTCGATCGTCACGCGGTTCGGACCGGGCCACGGGTAGCTGCCCTCGATCTTGAGTCGCACCGGCTTCCCGCCGACGGTCGCGTCGATCGTCCCGGCGATCGGCAGATGGAGCCAGAGCGCGTCGCTCGAGGTCGACGCGACGAAGCGGCCGAGCCCGGCGAAGGTGCGCGTGACGTTGTTGGGGCAGCAGGCGCAGTCGTACCACTCGGGCCGAACGAGGCCGCCCGCGCTCGCGAGCGGGTTGGCGTAGAAGAAGTGGCAGCCGTCGCGCGAGAAGCCGGCGAGCACGGCGTTGAGGAGCGCCCGCTCGAAGAGGTCGTGGTGTTTCCCGTCGCGCCGCAGCCTCCCGAGCCGCTCGTTCCAGAGTGCGAAGGCGATCGACGCGCAGGTCTCCTGGTAAGCGGTCGCGGTCGGCAGGTCGAAGTCGGTGGTGAAGCCCTCGTTCTCCGCCGCCGCGCCGATCCCGCCGGTGACGAAGAGGCGCCGCTCGACGGTGTTGCGCCAGACCGTGTCGACCGCCGCGAGCAGCGGCGCGTCGCCGCGCCGCGCCGCGACGTCGGTCGCCGCGGTCCAGAGGTAGCCGGCGCGCACCGCGTGGCCGACCATCTTCGTCTGCTGCAGGAGCGGGCGGTGGTCCTGGAAGTACTCGCCCTCGTACTTCTCGTCGGGCGTCCCGTGCTCGCGCGCGAAGTAGTGGCTGCCGCGCCGGTCGAGGAACGTCTCCGCGAGCTTCTCCCAGCGCGCGTCGCCGGTGTCGTCGGCGAGCCGCACGAGCGCGAGCTCGATCTCGGGATGGCCGCAGTAGCCGGCGAGCGCGTCGGGATCGGTGCGGAAGCGCCGGTCGACGTGGTCGGCGAGCTTGAGAGCCACGTCGAGCAGGTTCTTCTTGCCGGTCGCCTGGTGGTGCGCGACCGCGGCCTCGATCAGGTGGCCGGCGCAGTAGAGCTCGTGGCAGTCCTTCAGGTTCTTCCAGCGGTTCTGCGGCTCGTAGACCTCGAACCACGAGTCGAGGTAGCCGTCCGGCATCTGCACCGCGGCGATCCGCGCGACCAGCGCGTCGAACTCGGCGTCACGCGCTGGTGATGGATCCGTGCCGAGCGTGTAGGCCATCGACTCGACCAGCTTCCAGACGTCGCTGTCGCTCCAGACCGGCCGCTTCCAGTCGGGCGCGCCCTCGTGCCGTCCCGCCCGGTCGATCAGCTCGAAGGCGCGCACCTCCTCCAGCATCTTCCGGCAGTGCGCGTGGGTGACGTCGCGGATGCGCTCCTGCAGCGGCCGGAAGAAGTGGTCGGCGAACTTCACGCCGGGCCACGGGACGGGGGCGAGGAGCCCCTCTTCGGGCGCGGCTGCGGCGCGAAGAACCACGGCGAGCGCGGCCGCTGCGAGGACGGGGACGGCCAAGTGCGAGCTCCCGACCCGGACGATCGTCGCGGGGTCGCGGAAGCTACCAAGTCGCGCACGTGCGCCGCGTCGCTCCGCGAGCGCGGCAGCGCGCTACGATGCGCCGCGCTTCCGGCCGGCGGATCGGACGCGTTGAAGGAGAGGGGATGGCGGGGGATCGGCTCGTCCGGCCCGACGCGGAGGCGGTCGCGCGCGGCGCGGCCGAGGCGATCGCGCTGGCGGTCTCCCGCGTCGAGGGCGAGTTCCACCTCGCGCTGGCGGGCGGCACGACGCCGAAGCGGACCTACGAGCTGCTCGCCGGACTGCCGGTCGCGTGGGAGCGCATCCACCTCTGGTTCGGCGACGAGCGCTGCGTCCCGCCCGACCACGTCGACAGCAACTACGCGATGGTGCGCGCCGCCCTGCTCGCGCGAGCGCCGATCGCCGCCTCGCGCGTCCACCGCATGCGCGCCGAGGACAAAGACCGCGACGCGGCGGCGCGCGACTACGGGCGCGACCTGCCCGCCGCGCTCGACCTGCTGCTGCTCGGACTCGGGCCCGACGGCCACACCGCGTCGCTCTTCCCCGGGTCAGCGGCGCTGCGCGAGACGGTGCGCCGCGTCGTCGCGGTGGTCGGCCCCAAGCCGCCGCCGAACCGCCTCACGATCACGCCGCCGGTGATCGCCGCGGCGCGGCGCGTCGTCGTGCTCGCGACCGGAGCCGAGAAGTCCGGCGCCGTCCGGCTCGCGCTCACGGGCGAGGTCGACCCGTTCGACTGCCCCGCGCGGCTGCTGCGCGACGCGGAGTGGCACCTCGACCGCGCGGCCGCGTCGGAGATGGAGGAGAGCGAGGCGGGATCGACCGAAAGCAAGGCGTCGCGGCGACCGCCGCGCGAGAGCCGTTGAGCGCCGCGCTGCGCGGCGGACCGCAACGTTGAAGGAGACTCGAGTGCCCGCGACGACGACCTCGCCCGACCTGCTCTGCATCAACACGATCCGGACGCTCGCGATCGACGGCGTGCAGAAGGCCAACTCGGGCCACCCCGGACTGCCGCTCGGCGCCGCGCCGATGGCCTACGTGCTCTGGCAGAAGTTCCTGAAGCACGACCCGTCGCAGCCGAAGTGGCCCGACCGCGACCGCTTCGTGCTGTCGGCCGGCCACGGCTCGATGCTGCTCTACGCGCTGCTCCATCTTTACGGCTACCCGCTGACGCTCGACGACCTGAAGGCGTTCCGCCAGTGGGACAGCAAGACGCCGGGCCATCCCGAGTTCGGCCTCACGCCGGGCGTCGAGGCGACCACCGGGCCGCTCGGCCAGGGCTGCGCGAACGCGGTCGGGATGGCGATCGCGGAGCGCCACCTCGCGCACCGCTTCAACCGGCCGGGCCACACGGTCGTCGACCATCGCACGATCGCGCTGCTCGGCGACGGCTGCCTGATGGAGGGGATCAGCCAGGAGGCGGCGTCGCTCGCCGGACACCTCAAGCTGTCGAAGCTGATCTGGCTCTACGACAGCAACAAGATCTCGCTCGACGGTCCGACCTCGATGGCGTTCACCGAGGACGTGAACCGCCGCATGGAGGCGAACGGCTGGCGCGTGCTGACGGTCGAGGACGGCAACGGCGACCTCGCGGCGCTCGAGCGCGCGTACGCGACCGCGATGCAGGACGCCGGCAAGCCGACCTTCATCACGATCAAGACGACGATCGGCTTCGCCTCGCCCAAGGCCGGCACGCACCACGCGCACGGCAGCCCGCTCGGCGACGAGGGAGTGGCCGCGACCAAGAAGGCGCTCGGCTTCGATCCGGCGCAGTTCTTCGCGATCCCCGCCGACGCCAAGGCGGAGTTCGCGCGCGCGGCGCAGAAGGGCCGCGCGACGCGCGAGGACTGGGAGCGCCGCTTCGCCGCCTATGCGAAGGCGTTCCCGAACGAGGCGGCGGAGTTCCGCGTCGGGCTCGCCGGCGAGCCGCCGCCCGGCTGGGAGAAGGACCTCCCGATCTTCCCCGCGGGCCAGGCGATGGCGACGCGCAACGCCGGCGGCAAGGCGCTGAACGGCATCGCCGCGGCGATCCCGTCGGTCCTGGGCGGCGACGCCGACCTCGCCGGCTCGACCATCACGACGCTCGAGAAGCAGGGCGACTTCGACGGCGCGAGCGGCGCCGGCAAGAACCTCCACTTCGGCGTGCGCGAGCACGCGATGGGGGCGATCGCCAACGGCATGGCCTACCACGGCGGCGTGCGCCCGTACACGGCGACCTTCTTCTGCTTCAGCGACTACATGAAGCCGGCGATCCGGCTCGCCGCGCTCTCCCACCTGCCGGTCACCTTCGTCTTCACGCACGACTCGGTCGGGCTCGGCGAGGACGGACCGACGCACCAGCCGGTCGAGCACCTGATGGCGCTGCGCGCCGTCCCCAACCTCCACGTGATCCGGCCGGGCGACGCGAACGAGACGACCGGCGCCTGGCGCTGCGCGATCCCGCGGACGCACGGCCCGACGGTGATCGTCCTCTCGCGCCAGAAGATGGCGACCTGGGACCGCGAGAAGTACGGGCGCGCGGGCAACATCCGGTTCGGCGCCTACGTGCTCGCCGACGCCGAGGGGCCGCTGAAGGCGATCCTGATCGCGAGCGGCTCCGAGGTCGAACTCGCGATGAAAGCGCGGGACGCCCTGCAGAAGGAGTCGATCGGTACGCGCGTCGTCTCGATGCCGTGCTGGGAGCTGTTCGACGCGCAGGACGCGGCCTACCGCGAGTCGATCCTGCCGGCGAAGTGCGCCGCGCGCGTCTCGATCGAGGCGGGCGCGACGCTCGGCTGGGCGAAGTGGATCGGCGCGAAGGGCGTGGCGCTCGGCGTGGACAAGTTCGGCGCGTCCGCGCCGGCCGAGAAGATCTTCGAGGAGTACGGGTTCACCGTCGCCAACGTGGTCGCGGCCGCGAAGCGGGCGATGGCGTGACGGCGTGACGGAGAGGGTCTGACGATGGCTACCGGCAAGTCGCAGTTCGGGGTGGTGGGGCTCGGCGTGATGGGCGCGAACCTCGCGCTCAACATCGAGGAGCACGGCTTCCCCGTCGCCGTCTACAACCGCTCGTGGGACCCGACGAAGGCGTTCCTCGCGGCGAATCCGGGCAAGAAGCTCGTCGGCGCGAAGACCTACGCCGAGCTCGCCGCCGCGCTCGAGACGCCGCGGCGCATCCTGCTCATGATCAAGGCCGGCGACCCGGTCGACCAGGCGACCGCCGAGCTCGCGCCCCACCTGCAGGCCTCCGACATCGTGATCGATGGCGGCAACTCGCTCTTCACCGACACGCGCCGGCGCGAGGCGGAGTGGAAGAAGAAGGGGCTCTGCTTCGTCGGCTGCGGCATCTCGGGCGGGGAGGAGGGGGCGCGCCACGGGCCGTCGCTGATGCCGGGCGGCGACCAAGGCGCGTGGGAGAAGTTGAAGCCGGTGCTCGAGGCGATCGCCGCGAAGACCGAGCGCGGCCCGTGCGTGACCTACTGCGGCCCCGACGGCGCCGGCCATTTCGTGAAGATGGTGCACAACGGCATCGAGTACGGCGACATGCAGTTGATCGCCGAGGCGTACGACGTCCTGCGCAAGGGGCTCGGGCTCGCCGCCGGTGAGCTTGCCGCGACCTTCGCCAAATGGAACCAGGGGCCGCTCGACAGCTTCCTGATCGAGATCACCGCGAAGATCTTCAAGAAGCTCGACGCCGAGACGAAGCGCCCGCTCGTCGACCTCGTGCTCGACAAAGCGGGGCAGAAGGGCACCGGCAAGTGGACGGTGCAGAACGCGCTCGACGTCGGCGTCCCGATCCCGACCATCGCCGCGGCGATCGACGCGCGCGCCCTCTCCAGCATGAAGGACGAGCGGCTCGCCGCGAGCCAGCGCCTCGCCGGTCCGGCGCAGCGGACGCTGAAGGGCGACTCTGCCGACTGGGTGAAGCAGGTCCACGACGCGCTCCACGCCGCGAAGATCTGCGCCTACGCGCAGGGCATGAGCCTGCTGCGCGCGGCGTCGGACAACTACCAGTGGGGCGTCGACCTCGCCGAGCTCGCGCGCATCTGGACCGGCGGCTGCATCATCCGCGCGCGCTTCCTCGACGTGATCCGGCGCGCCTTCCAGAACAACCCGAAGCTGCCGAACCTCCTGATCGACCAGGACTTCAAGTCGGTCATGGACCAGGCGCAGGGCGGGCTGCGGCGCGTGGTCGCCGCGGCGTCCGAGCTCGGCATCCCGACGCCCGCCTTCTCCGCGAGCCTCGCCTACTTCGACGCCTACCGCAGCGCGTCGCTCCCGCAGAACCTGACGCAGGCGCAGCGCGACGCCTTCGGCGCCCACACCTTCGAACGGATCGACCACCCCGAGCGCGGCTTCGTGCACGAGGAGTGGCTCGGCGCCTGAGCACGCGGGACTCCGTCCGCCGCGGCGTTCACTTCACCAGGGCCTGGAAATCCGGCCGCGCGCGGATCGACGCGAAGTCCTCGTCCTTGACGGCTTCGTCCTTTCCCTTCGGCGCGAGGGCGAGCGACTGTTTCAGCGTCGCGATCGCCTCGTCGGCCTTGCCGAGTCGCGCGAGGCAGCAGGCGACGTTGTAGAGGCAGTGGCCCTGATCCTCCGGGCGCCTCTGGCCGGCGGCGATCTTCGCGGCCTCGGTCAGCTCGCGCGCCGCGTCGTCCCATCTCTTCAACCCCCACAGCGCGGTGCCGTGGCCGTCTTTGGTGGCCCAGTAGAGGCCGTCGTCGATCAGCGGGTCGCTCGTCGCGTCGAGTGCGAGGGCGCGACCGTACGCCTTCTCCGCGCGCGCGTAGTCCTGGACGGTCGTCGCGAGGTCGCCCTCGAGGAAGGAGGCGAAGCTCGACGCGGCGATCTCCTTTGCGTGCTCGTCCGCGTACGCGAGGCCGGTCTGCGCCGCCTCCTTGGTCTCCTTCTCGGATTGCTGGTGGAGCGTCGCGACCGCCTTGCTGGCTGCGCCGAGGTCGTGGACGACGCGCAGGCCGAAGCGCCGGCGAAGCCGCTCGATCACCCACTTCCCCTCCTCCGACTCGAAGGGGAAGGAGACGATCAACATGATCCCGCCGATCCGCTCGATCCGCTCGGGATGCTGCTTCGTCGACTTCTCCTTGCCGCCGAAGAGGAGAGGCGGCACGAACTCCTCGACCGCGTCCGGGATCTTGTCGCCCCAGTCGAAGTAGAGGATCGACCCCGTCGCCGACTTGCCGACGATCGTCTGGAAGTCCTGGTGGCGCGCCTTCGGCAGGATCTGGCTGTAGAGGTCGTCTTCCAGCAGCGTCGCCGGCTGCGGCGACGCCGTCCGCATCTCCTTCGAGAGCGACCAGCCCTCGGGCAGCTCGGCGGCGGCCACGTGCAGCGCGTCGAACGTCGGCGCGACGCGCGCGAGCGCAGGCGCGGGCGCCGCGGCGGGCGCGGGCGCCGGCGGCGCGGCCGGCTTCTTCGGATCACCCTGCGCGAGCGCGCGCGGCGCGGCGCCGAGCGCGATCACGGCGAGTGCGACGCGGGCGAGCATGCCGTCGCAGGGACCGCGAAGCGATCCGGCGCGGGGGCGGTGCGGCATCGTCGATCTCCACGGGTTCAAGGGTGGCGCGCCACGGCGGGAGGCGGAAGATATCGAGCCCGGAGCCCCGTCGGTCCCATGCAGCGTCGACCCGTCGTCTACGCCCTGTTCGCTCTCGCCGCGCTCGGCGCGAACGCCGCGTCGCGTGCCGCGACGCAGGAGTCGCGCGATCCGGCGAACGCCGCGTCGCAGGAATCGGGCGAGGATCCGACCGACGCGATCAGCGGCACCCTCGCCGACCGCGACGCCGAGCGCTTCACGCGGCGCGGCGTCGTCCTCGACGAACACTTTCGCGAGATCGCGTGCGAGTCGAAGGACCCGCCCGAGCCGCCGACCGATGCGGCGGCCGACGCGGCGCATCGACCCGCCGATCCCGTGGCGGCCGCTTCCTCCGACGCCTCCGAATGGATCGCAGTCGGCGCGATCTCGCTTCTCGGCGCGGTCCTCGTGCTCCTCTTCACCCGTCGCACGCGCCGCCGGGTGTAGCCGCGACCGAACGGAGCGCCCGCGTCAGCGCGCCGGGACGAGCCGGTGGATCGCGAGCTCCGGCCGGCAGAGGAAGCGGAAGCGCAGCCCCGACATGCCGATGCCGCGGCTCACGTACATGCGCGCGCCCTCCTGCTCGAACCAGCCGGCGAAGTAGCGGCCGCAGCCGGTCGGGAGATAGAGCGGGTCGAGGCCGGGGATGCGGACCTGGCCGCCGTGCGTGTGGCCGGCGAAGGCGAGCGCGAACTCGCCGTGCGTCTTCGCGAAGAAGCCGGGCGCGTGGCAGAGCACGATCTTCGTCGCCCCCTCCGGCACGTGCGCGGTCGCGGCGGAAAAGCTCGGCAGTCCGATCGAGAAGTCGTCGAGCCCGACCAGCCAGACGCCCGCCACCAGCTCGACGCTCTCGTTGCGGAGGTAACGGACGCCGCAGCTCGTGAAGAAGCCCTTCAAGTCGCGCATCGGGTTGGCGACCTCCCAGTTGCCCGGGACCATGAAGACGCCGAGCGGCGCCTTCAGCCGCTCGAGCACCGGCCGGCACTGCTCGTAGCTCCCCGACTGGCTCAGCGTGTCGCCGGTGATGACGATCGCGTCGGGCTTCTCCTGCTCGAGCGCCGCGACCATCCGCCGCTCGACCCGCCCGAGCCCGACCGTGTGGAGGTCGGTCAGGTGCGCCAGCACGAGCGGGCGCGGGACGGCGAGCGGGACCTCGTGGTGGGTGACCTCGAGCCAGTCGGGCTCGACGTGGCCCGCGTAGGCGTAGAGCAGGAGGAGGGCGGTGAACGCTGCGAGCGCGCGGCGCGAGACGCGGCGGGTCGGCGGGGCCATCGCGCGATGAGAGGGAAGAAACCGGTGCGTCTCAAGTGGCATCGAAGCCGCCGTTTCCGCCGTGCCGAGAGCACGTCGCGGCGACGCTCCGCCCGGTTCCGGTCGGGTGGCGTCGCACGCCGATGCCGCTAGGATGGCCGCCCCGAGCGAGGCGCGCCGCGATCCGCGGCCGGCTCGCGACCGAACCGGGATGCATGGAGCCGATCGATGGCCGACAAGCCGACGCCCGCCAAGAAGATCGTCGTCTACCACCAGCCGGGCTGCGCGCCGTGCCACCGCGCGATGGAGTTCCTCACCAAGAACGGTTTCGCCTACGAGTCGAAGGACGTCGCCGTGGACGAGAAGGCCGCCGAGGAGCTGATGCAGATCGGGTCGATGAGCACGCCGACCATCGTCGTCGACGGCAAGGTGCTCGTGGGCTTCCAGCCGCAGCGTCTGCTCGACCTCCTGAAGGCGTGACCTTCGCAGGAGTCTGAAGCGAGGGTCCGTCCGGACCCGCATCGGAGAGAGCGCGCCGCGTGAACGCGACCGGGATCGCCGCCGAGGTCGCGGCCGTGCTCGCCGAGCCGGAAGTCGCGCGCAAGCTCGCGCTCGCCGAGCGTCTCTGCGAGACGGCGCTGCGCTCCGAGGTCGACCCGCGCTTCGAGCGCGGAGCGTCGGTGCGGCCGGCGCGGCCGGATTCGTGGACGGTCGCCGGCTCGCGCGAGACGCCGCGGCGGCCCGACCTGCGCGACCCGCGCGGACGGAAGGCGCTGGTCCATTCGGTCGCCCACATCGAGCTCTCGGCGGTCGAGCTCGCGCTCCTCGCCGTCGCCGACTTCCCGGGGGAGCCGCGCGAGTATTACGCCGACATGCTCGCCATCGCGAGCGAGGAGTGCGCGCACGCGCGCCTCCTGATCGCGCGGCTGAACGAGCTCGGCGGCGAGCTCGGCGAGGAGCCGGTCCACTTGGGGCTGTGGGAGACGGCGGTGCGCTTCGACGGGATCATCGAGCGGCTCGCCGTCGTCCCGCGCGTCCTCGAGGCGAAGGGGCTCGACGTGTCGGCGCCGCTGCGCGCGGGGCTGCGCGCCGGCGGCGACGAGGCGAGCGCGCGCTGCCTCGACCGCGTCTACCAGGACGAGATCGGCCACGTCGCCGCCGGCACGCGCTGGTTCCGGATCGCGTGCGCGCGCGCCGGCGTCGACGCCGAGGCGCGCTTCGTCGAGCTGGCGCGGCCGTTCCTGCCGCGCCGTCGCGTGCGCGCGCTCGACGCCGCGGGCCGGCGCGCCGCCGGCTTCAGCGAGCGCGAGCTCGCCGCGCTCGCGGGATGAAGCGCTCGACGTCGCTCGTCTGGATGGGGGTGCACGTCGCCTGCGCGGCCGGCACCTACGTCTGCAGCAAGCTCGCCGCCGACGGCTTCCCGTCGCCCGAGTCGCTCACGCTCGCGCGCGCGCTCGGCGCGACGCTGCTGCTCCTCCTGCTCACCGGCACCGCGATCCCGAAGCCCGACTTCGACGGCCCGACGTGGCTCAAGCTCTTCCTGCTCGGGATCCTGCAGGTCCCGATCAACCAGTACCTCTTCCTGCGCGGGCTGCGGTCGACCGCGCCGGGCCACTCGGCGCTGCTCTACGCGCTGACGCCGATGGTGGTCCTCCTGATCACGGCGGCGCGCGCGCGCGCCTGGCCGCCGCGCCGCATGGTCTCCGGCGTCGTCGTCGCGCTCGCGGGCGCCGTCGTCGTGCTGCGGCCGTGGGAGCAGGGCGAGGCGGCGCGCTCGATGCGCAGCGGCGACCTCTGGATCCTCGCGGCGGTCTTCGCGTGGGCGATCTACACCGTCGCCGTGCGCGACCTCGTCCGCCGCCACGATCCGCGCGCCATCGCGGCGTGGAACCTGATCCTCGGCTCGCTCGCGATGATGCCGTTCGGCGCGGCGGCGCTGCGCTCGCTCGACTGGAGAGCGATCTCCGGCGCGGCGTGGTTCGGCCTCGTCTTCATGGCGGCCGTGACGAGCGTCCTCATGAACCTGCTGTGGGGGGTGCTGCTGCGCGCCCTGCAGCCGGTCGAGGTGACCATCTGCATGAACGCCCAGCCGCCGGCCACGGCGGCGCTGCAGTGGGCCCTGCAGGCGCAGCTCGTCGCGTGGGGGATCCCGTTCCACGCCGAGCCGCTCGGCGCGCGCTTCGTCGTCGGGATGGCGCTCGTCCTGTGCGGCGTCGTCCTCGTGAACTGGAGACCGCGGCCGTGGCTGGTGACTGGAGCGGACGTCGAGAACGCGGGTGAAGAGGGCGCGGGGAGAAGGATGGGTGGTTGAGCGCGCGACGGGCGGGGGCGGGTCGAGGGGCGGAGGGCAAGAAGGTCGAGGGACGGGACACGCTCGCCCCAGACCCAAGATGAACGGGGGGGCTCGCTGCATTCGGCGCATTCGGAGCACGACTTGACGATGCACGGTGGTCGACCGCCGAACGCGGCGTCCCGTCCCTCGACCTTCTTCCCCTCCGCCCTTTGACCACCGTTCGAGACCGTCGCGCGACGACGGGAAACCTGCTCCCCGCGGCCACTTCGCACGGTCCTCGAACGACGTCCGACGTCGTTGCTGCGCCACGGGAGAGGTTCGGCGCGCGACGGGGCGTGAGGCGGCTTCACGCGGAACGGTGAATCAAGGCGACGGGTGTCGGACGTCGTGCGCGTCGGGGGATTCGACTGCGATACATCGAGTCGGGACCGCGTGCCGAGTCGACCTGGCGTCTCGTACGCCGACATCGCTCGTGCGAGGCCGATGCCCGACCACGGTGCGTCGTGATTTGTAAGCGAGAAAGGCGAGACGCGCGCCCTCTCGTTCAGGGCCGTGCAGGGGCTGCCAGCGTCCAGTTTCGACCCGATGCCGATCGTGCGCACGCCGTCCATCTCCCGTGGCGCAGCAACGACGTCGGACGTCGTTCGAGGACCGTGCGAAGAGGCCGCGGGGCGAGAACCCTGTCCCGAAAGGGGCTCGCACGGCCGACGAACCACCGTTCAGTTGCTTGCACGGTTCCATTGGCCGTGCACAGCCGAATGCAGCCGCCCCTGTTCAATTGGGATCGGGCGGCGTAGTGGTCCCCTTCTCGGGACAGGGTTCTCGCCCCGCGGCCTCTTCACCCCTGTCCTCGACGTTCGCTCCTGGTTCCTAGCTCTTCGCGAGGCGCAGACGGAGCGGCAGCCGCTTGATCGCGCCGATCACCGATGAATGCACCGGCTCCATGCTGCCGGTGGTCTCGATCGTCTCGACGCGCCGCAGGAAGTGGACGAGGAAGGCGTGCAGCAGCATGCGCGCGAGCGGGGCGCCGAGGCAATGGTGGTCGCCGGCGCCGAACGCGAGATGGTCGTTGTTCTTGCGGTCGAGGCGCAGCTCGAAGGGTCGCTCGAACACCTCCTCGTCGCGGTTCGCGGAGGGATAGAAGAGGACGAGCGTCTGGCCGCGCTGGACGCGGCAGCCGGCGATCTCGACGGGGTCGACCGCGGTGCGGCAGAAGTGGATCACCGGGCTCGCGAAGCGCAGCAGCTCCTCGGCCGCGGTCGCGATCTCCCCGGCGTGGTCGCGCAGCCAGCGGTACTGGTCGGGGTGCTCGGCGAGCGCGTGCAGGCCGCGGCAGATCGCGGCGGTCGTCGTGTCGATGCCGGCGGTCACGAAGAGCTGGCAGAACGAGAGGACGTCGCGCGACGCGACGGGCCGCCCCTGCACCTGCGCCGTCGCGAGCAGGCTGACGAGGTCGCCGCCCGGCTCGGTGCGCCGCTCCGCGATCTTCGGCGCGAACCACTGGAAGAGGTCGCGCTCGGCCTGGACGTAGGTCTCCTCCGTGCTGCGGCCCCGCTGGTACTCGGGGTCGGCGGGGGCGACCATGCACTGCGCCCAGCGGATCAGGCGGATGCGGTCGGCGGGGGCGACGCCGAGCATCTCGGCGATCAGCGCCGTCGTGATGTTGCGCGCGACCTCGGTCGCGAAGTCGCCCTCCCAGTGCGCGCCCTGCGTGTCGAGCCGCGCGAGCGAGCTCTCGACGATCGAGTCCAGCCAGCCGGCCATCGCGCGCAGCGCCTTCGCCGTGAAGCGCGGCGCGAGGACGGCGCGATACGCCTCGTGCTCGGGCGGATCCATGTTGAGCAGGTGGCGCGACCAGACGAGGTTCGGCCGCACGTCGAGGTCGGCCATGATCCGCGGGGCGTTGAGGAACTTCGCCGGCTGCTCGCCGATCTCGCGGACGTCGCGGTGGCGCGTCACCGCCCAGAAGGGCTTCACCCCCTCGCCCTCGAACCAGCGCAGCGGCGCCTCGCGGCGCAGCGTCGTCCAGAGGTCGTGCGGGTAGCCGCGGAGCGCGTAGCTCCGCGCGTCGATGATTTCAGGCAGGCGGCGTGAGGCTTCCATGAATCCTGCGCCGCGCGGTCCCGGGGGGACGGAGCGGCCCTTCGCGATCCTCGCGAATCCTGGCGGGGGCGAGCGGTGGCGCGGACGGCGTCACGAGACGAGAAATTCCCATTGGAGCCCTCGGCCACCCCTGGCCCCGATTCGGGCGGGAGATTATGGAATGCGACCCGGAATTGGAGATTCTGCACCATGTCGCACACGCCTGCCCGCCATCCGCGTCCATTCCTGCCCGCCGGATGGCTCGTCGCATCGGTCGCGGCGCTCCTGGGCGGCCCCTCGGCGTCGGCACAGGGGACGATGTCGCTCACGACCAATACGCAGCTCCCCGCGGTCGGCTCGCAATGGAGCCTGACGTTGACCGGGGCGCCGGGCGCGACGTTCTTCCTCAAGGGGTCGTCGGCGCCGAGCGAGTTCGAGACGGTGTTCGGCACCGTCTTCATCGACCCGACGGTGATGTTCGAGATCGCGCGCGGGACGCTCGACCCGGCGGGAAACTTCTCGGTGACCTTCCCGATCCCGAACGACCCCACGCTGGTCGGGCACGTCTTCTACTTCCAGGCGGCCGCGAAGGCGGGGACGGCCAAGGACTCCTCGAACGCGCTGGCGATCCGCATCGGCGCGGGCGTGCCCGATGGGGCGCGCCACCCCTCCGCGATCGCCGCGACCGCCGACGGCGCGCGCGTCTACGTCGCGCACCAGAAGGACGGCACCGTCACGATCCTCGACCCGGCGACCAGCTCGATCGTGCGCGAGCTGCCGGTCTCGTCGATCCCGACCCACCTGGAGCGCGAGCTCGACGTCGCCGTCGACCCCGACGGGCGACACGTCTTCGTGGTGAACCCGGCGCTCCCGCAGATGACGGTGATCCACGTCGCCACCGAGGCGATCGCGGCGCAGATCCCGGTGCCCCTCGCGTGCCGCGCGGTCGCCTTCAAGTTCGACGCGAACGGCAACCGCGTCTTCGTCGCGAGCGAGAAGGACGAGGGGATTCTCGTCTTCACCGAGGCGCCGCACGGCACGTTCACGCAGACGGCCACGCTGCCGCTGCGCGGGCTCGGGCCGGCGAAGCTCGCGCTCCTGCCCGACGGCCACCTGCTGGTCGGGTTGCACAACACGCTCGAGATGGAGGTCATCGACCCCGACGACCTCGACGGCGACCCGTTCGTGACGGCGATCCCGCTCGGCAGCCGGGCGCTCGATTTCGCGCTGCTCGGCAGCCGCGTCTTCGTCCCGACCTTCACCCCCTCGACGATCGTCGGCCCCGACGGCGTGAACGAGGTGCTCGAGTTCGACTCGACCACGTGGACGCTCGTCGACCGCCACTTCGGCAACCTCGGCACCGACTACTTCTCCGCGGCCGTCTCCGACGCGAACCTCGTCGTGTGCGGCACGGCGTCGGGATCGGTGATCGTCAGCGAGCCGACCGCGTTCTCCTTCACGTCGGTCGTCGACATGATCCCCGAGGAGTCGCCGAAGGGGCTGCCGTTCGCCGTCGCGCTGGTGCCTCCGGCCGGCGGCGGCACGCCCGACCGCGCCTGGGTCGTCGACCGCGTCCGCGAGACGATCCGGGCGATCGACCTCGCCGTCGGACCTCCCTTCGCGCTCGAGGCGGAGATCCCGCTCGCGCACTCCGGCGCCCCGCGTCACCCGCTCCTCGACCTCAACACCACCGAACGCGGCGAATTCCTCTTCAACAACGTGCTCTTCTTCAACGGCTCGCCGACGCTCCCCAACCCGGTGAGCTGCGGCACCTGCCACCCGGGCAACTTCACCGACTCGATCACGTCGAGCCGCGGCCGGCAGACGCCGCCGATGTTCGCCTCCCCGAGCACGGCGCCCTACTCCTGGCAGGGCGACGCGCCCGACCTCGGCACGTTCACGAGCGCCGCGTTCGCCCGGCACGGCGCGGTGGGGGGCAAGCTGAACAAGCTCGCCGCCGCCGACGTGACCACGTTCATGTCGAGCCTCACCCAGGCGCCGACCAGCCCGTTCAAGAACTCCGACGGCTCGATCTCCGACGCGGCGCAGCGCGGTGAGCTGCTCTTCAACGGCGCCGCCGGCTGCGCGACCTGCCACGCCGCGCCGCTCTTCATCCCGCCCTCGACCGATCCGCCGACGATCGCGCTCGGCGTCGGGACGGGGCTCGCGCCGGTGAACGTGCCGACGCTGCTCGGGGTCTGGTCGACGGCGCCCTACCTGCACGACGGCACGGCGCGGACGCTCCTCGACGTGCTCGAGTCGAACGTCGGCGACCAGCACGGGACGACGTCGACGCTCGACGCCGGACAGAAGAGCGACCTGGTCGAGTTCCTGAAGACGCTCTGAGCGGCCGCGCCGCCGACGGCGCGCCCGCTCACTTCGCGAGCTCGTTCAGCCACTCCTCCACATTGGAGTAGCCGTCGCCGTCGCGGTCCTTGGCGGCGTCGGCGGCGTCCTTGGGGTCGAGGCCGTGCGCCGACTCCCACGCGTCGGGCATGCCGTCGGAATCGGCGTCGGCGGGCGCGGGCGCGCTCTTCATCTCGGGCCAGCCGCCCACCTGCTGCGGCGAGTCGATGATCCGGCCGTCGCCCGCGCGCACGCCCGCGA
>DASRRB010000059.1:0-11658 GCA_035695985.1 Planctomycetota bacterium
CATGCGCAGCGCGCGGTCGAGGTCGCGCGCCATCCCGTCGGCGTGGAAGGGGTTGGTGAGCAGCGCGTCGTGCAGCTCGACGGCGGCGCCGGCGAAGCGCGAGAGCAGCAGCACGCCCGGGTCCTTCGGGTCCTGCGCCGCGACGAACTCCTTGGCGACGAGGTTCATGCCGTCGCGCAGCGGCGTCACGTAGCCGATCGCGGCCGCGCGGTAGAGCGCGACGAGCTGCGGCCGCTCGTAGGAGCGGTAGACGTAGCGGACCGGCGTCCAGTTCGCCTCGCCGAACTCGCCGTTGATGCGGCCCACGATCGACTCGATCGCGGCGCGCTGCTCGGCGTACTCGGGCACGTCGGCGCGCGACGGGACCGAGACCTGGATGAAGGAGACGAGGCGGCGCCAGCGCGGGTGGAGCTCGAGGAGGCGCCCGAAGGCGGCGAGCCGCTCGGCGATCCCCTTGGTGTAGTCGAGGCGGTCGACGCCGAGGATCAGGCGCGCCGGCGCGATCGAGCGCAGGATCGAGCCGATCTCGTCGGCGGTCGCGGCGTCGGCGGGCGGCTCGAAGTGCTCGGGCACGATGCCGATCGGGAAGGCGGCGATGCGCGTGCGCCCGTTGCGGTGCTCGACCACGTCGTCGCCGGCGCGCGCCGACAGGCACGACCCGGCGCACTGCCGGAAGTTGTCGACGTAGCACGGCGTATGGAAGCCGATCAGGTCGAAGGCGAGCATGTCGCCGAGGACCCGCTCGCTCCACGGCAGCATCGAGAAGATGTCGTACGACGGGAAGGGGATGTGGAGGAAGAGGCCGATCGGGCCGCGGTGGCCGCGCTGCCGCAGCTGCTCGGCGACCAGCAGCAGGTGGTAGTCGTGCACCCACACCGCGGCGTCGGGCGCGACCAGCTCGCGCACGCACTCGGCGAACGCCGCGTTCACGCGCACGTACGCGTCCCAGTCCTCGTCGACGAAGCGGACGCGCTGCGGGAAGGAGTGGAACAGCGGCCACAGCCCGCGATTGCACAGGCCGTTGTAGTAGTGCTTGTGCCACGCGTCGGGCAGGTCGATCGACGCGATCGGCGGCGCGGCGTCCTCGGCGACCAGCGGCGCGGAGACCGTGTCGACCGCGGTCGTGCGGCCGCTCCAGCCGAGCCAGAGGCCGTGCCGCTCGCGCAGCACCGGCTCGAGCGCCGACACCAGGCCGCCGACGTTGCGGCGGCGGTCCTCGTCGGAAGCGACGGCGGAGCGGAGGTTCGGGAGGCGGTTGGAGAGGGCGATCAGCCGGTAGCGCGTCGCGGCCGGCGCGGCGCTGCGCGGCGACGCCCGCGGCGGCAGCGCCGCCGGGACGATCGCGCGCGTCGGGATGACCGCGTCGCGCCGCACGTCGACCAGCATGCGCAGGAACTCGACGAAGGCGGCCGGCCCGTCGAGCCGCCAGCGCGCCGCGGTGCGCCGGCGCGGCGGGGCGCCGACCAGCAGCGCCTCGTCGGACGGGGCGAGCGCCGTGAACATGTCCTCGTCGGTGATGTCGTCGCCGGCCGCGAGCAGGCGCGCGCCGGGTCCGACGCGCTCGCGCAGCCACGGGATCGCGATCGACTTCTTGATCTTCAGCGAGCGCGTCTCGAGCGTCTCGACCCCCTCGACGATCTCGTGGCCGGCGTGGCGGGCGCACCACGCCTCCATGGCCGCCATCGCCTGGACCAGCAGCGCCTCCTTCACGTGCCGACGCACGCGCCTCACGTGGAGGCAGACCGAGCCGGTCTTCTGCTCGACCAGCGAGCCGGGCGCCGCCGCCGCGACCGCGTCGAGCTCGCGGGCCAGCGTGGCGAAGTCGGCCGGCTCCGTGAGCGCCGTCGCCTCCCACGCGCCGTCACGCCGCAGCCACGCGCCGTGCTCGGCGGCGAGGTAGAGGCCGGGAATCGCGCCGAACATCGCGTCGAGCTGGTCGCGCAGCCGTCCGCTGACGACGGCGACCTTGAGGTTTGCGAGCCCAACCAGTCGGCCAATAAGCCCCAGCAGCTCGGGCGACGCGTTCGCCTCGGCCGGCGTCGGGGCGAACGGCAGCAACGTGCCGTCGAGATCGCTCAGGATGCCGAGCGGGGAGTGGCGGACGAAGGAGGACCAGTAATCAGCAGGGGTCATCGCGAGTTCGCACGGCGGAATCGAGGAGGCCCGACCCACGAAACCGTGCGTCTCTCCACGAGCCGCACCCCCGAAAGAGGAGTTTGACGAGCCCCTCTCGTGATCGCAATCTCGGAACTCGCGACGCGCGCGCCTCCCGTCGCGAATGTCGGCGCTCCGCACGGATGCTTCCCGATTTGCGTGAGTCATTGCTGGAAACAGGGGGACGCGTGCAGATCACGAAGACGGACGTCGTCATCATCGGCGCGGGTCCGGCGGGCTCCGTCGCGGCGGCGCTGCTCGCACGGAAGGGCCATCGCGTCGAGGTCGTCGAGCGCACGCAGTTCCCGCGCTTCTCGATCGGCGAGAGCCTACTCGCGCAGTCGATCGCGCTCCTCGAAGAGGCCGGTCTCCTCGCGGACGTGCAGGCGCACGGATTCCAGTTCAAGGACGGCGCGAACTTCCACTGGAAGGGCGTCGACACCTCGATCTACTTCCCCGACAAATGGACGCCCGGACCGGGGACGACGTTCCAGGTGATGCGCTCGGAGTTCGACGACCTCCTCGCGAAGGGCGCGGCGAAGCAGGGCGCGACGGTCCGCTTCCACCAGGAGGTGGTCGGCTTCGCCAGCGACGAGCACGGCGCCGCGGTCGAGATCCGCGGCGAGGACGGCGCGCTGCGCCGCGTCGAGGCGCGCTTCGTCCTCGACGCGAGCGGGTTCGGGCGCACGCTGAGTCGCCTCTGCGATCTCGAGACGCCCTCCGACTTCCCGGTGCGCCGCGCCGTCTTCGGACAGGTCGTCGACCACATCCGCGACCCGCGCTTCGACCGCAACAAGATCCTCATCACGATCCACCCCGGGGATCCCAGGATCTGGTTCTGGCTCATCCCGCTGAAGGACGGCATCTCTTCGATCGGCGCGGTCGGGCCGCAGGCGGCGATCGAGGAGGCGGGCGACGACGACCACCGCCGCCTGTGGAAGCTGATCCGCGACGTGCCCTACAAGGCCGAGCTGCTGAAGCACGCCGAGGTCTTCCGTCCGGCGGCCACGATCACCGGCTACGCCTGCAACGTGAAGAGCCTGGTCGGCCCGAGCTACGCGCTGCTCGGCAACGCGGCGGAGTTCCTCGACCCGGTCTTCTCGTCCGGCGTCACCATCGCGCTCAAGTCGGCGAGCCTCGCCGTGGACCTGATCGACCGCGCGTTCGCCGGCGGGAAGGTCGACTGGCAGAAGGAGTACGTCGACGAGCTCTACGTCGGCATCGACACCTTCCGCGCCTGCGTCGACGCCTGGTACGACGGCAGCCTGCCGCGGATCATCTTCAACCGTCCCGACGAGGTGACCCCGACGTCGCGCCAGCTCACGTCGGTGCTCGCGGGGTACGCGTGGGATCGCACCAACCCCTTCGTTCGGACGCCGCGGAAGTTCCTGCAGGTCGTCGACGACTTCTGCTCGATCGGCGGCGGGAGGACGGTGTCGCGGACGTGACCGGAGGGGGACGCCGCCGCGGTCGCTTCGCAGGCCGCGGCGACCGCGTCGCTCACGACTCCGGGTGCGTGAGCTCTCGCGCGATCCGCGCGTGGACGTCGGACGCGGCGGCACGCGCGACGTCGCGCGTCCACGCGGCCGTCACGAACGAGAGCCGTCCCGCCGCGCGCGAGAAGGCGAAGCCGAGCCCCGGCGGCGACGGGAACGCCGGCAGCCCGATGAAGTCGCGCAACGGGAGGCCGAAGAGCTCGCGCGCGCCGTTCAGCACCTCGCCGATCGTCGACAGCGTCGCGGAGAAGCGCGAGCTGCCGTCGCGACGCACGAGCTCGCGGCGGTAGATCGAGAGCGGCATGCGGCGCGCGCGTTCGAGGAGGATCGACGCGTCGCGCTCCTCGGCGGTCGCGACCTTCTCGCGCGCAATCGCGAGCACGCGCGCCGCGAATTCGCGCGGCGCGCGCGTCGCGCCGGCCGGGAACGCGTACCAGAGGAAGCTCAGCGCGTTGGCCGCGACCGGCGCGCGCGCGCGCGGCGGACGCAGCTGGACGGTGAGCGGCAGCGCGATGAACGCGTCGTCACGCGCCCCCTGCGCGAGGGCGCGCGCGACGAGAGCGAGCTGCGCGAGCCCCTCGCCGAGCGCTCCCGCCGACGCCTGGATCCGCGCGAGCCATGCGTCGGTCGCGGCGGCGTCGAGGACCGTACGGTCGAACGTCCACTCGGCGGGCGCGCCGGGCGAGGCGGCCGGCAGGCGGTGGGGCGGAGCCGGCGTGAGATCGGCGAGACGCGCGCGGGCACGGCGGAAGCCGGCGCGTCGCTCGTGCGACGGGCCGCCGTCGACGGGAGGCGGATCGTCGCCGCCCGCGCGAAGCGGCTCGCCCGCGTACGCGGAGGAGAGCTCGCGCAGCAGGAGCTCGCCGCCGCGCTCGTCGAGGATCGGATGCCAGAAGCGCAGCGCGAGCAGCGTGCGCGGACCGGGCGCGACCTCCCGCACGGCGAGGTCGACGGGCGACGTCGTCCGCGGATCGAGCGGGGCGCAGGTCCGTCCGGCCGTGAAGCGCATGAGCTCCTGCGCCGGGTCGTCGCCGTCCTGCGCGCACGCGCGCGACCAGGCGAGATGGTCGAGCTCGAGCAGCTCGCGATCGACGCGCAGGTGCCAGTCGGAGAGGCCGCGCGCCGGCACGAGCCGCGTGCACAGGCGCGGATGGGCGCGCCGCACCGCGTCGAAGGCGCGCGCGAGCCGCGGCCGATCGAGCCGCCCTTCGAGCTCGACTCCGAGCGCCGCCTGGAAGCCGGCCGCGCCGACCCGCCGCAGCTCGTGGTCGAGCATGAGGATGAAGCGGTCGGCGCCGGTGAAGCGGAACGTTCGTGGTGCGTGCAATGTCGTCACGGTCGGGCGTGGATATCTACCACCCCGGAGCCGCCGCCGTCCGACGCACGGGCGGCGCGCCGGACATCGCTGCCCAACGGCGCGTTCCGGTTGAGTCGCCTCGACCTGCCGCCCGAGGAGTGGCAGCGGGAGCGATCCGGGGGCGGCCCGGGGGCGGCCCTCCGGCACGTTGGCATGGCGAGTGCCCTCGCGCGCGGCTCCGCCCGCTCCGACTTTTTCGATCTCGGCGGCCCTGGATCCCTCCGACCATGAAGTCGAAGCGCGCGCCCCCGCGACGAACCGCGGTCCTGTCCGGACTCGCGACCCTCGCGTCCCTCGCAATCCTGGACGGTCTTGCCCCCGGACAAGCGGCGCCGGATGGGGGCGCGCCACAGACGGGGGGCACGGGCGAACCGAAGAAGTCGTGCTGCGCGCTCGAGCAGTCGCCGCTCGGCGGGCCCATGCCCTCCGACCGCAAGTCGGTCGCGCTGCGGACCCAACTCGAGCAGCTGCGCCACAGCACGGCGCCGCTGGTGGGCGAAGGGACGGTCGCCGACCTCGAGGCGAAGATCGCGGCGCTCCCGAAGACCGCGCGGTCCGGCCCGCCGGCGAATCCGCAGGTGCAGCGGTACTTCGCGCTGCGCTTCGCGCTCGGCGACGCCTACCTGGCGGCAGGCCGGCCGGAGGACGCCGTCACCGCCTGGCAGGAGTGCCTGGAGACGGTGAAGTCGGCGAACGACGGTCCGACGATGGGGAAGGTCCTGCGCAGGCTCGCGCTCGCGTGGCTGCGCGTCGGCGAGCGGCAGAACTGCGTCACGAACCACAACCAGGACAGCTGCCTGCTGCCGCTGCGCGGCGGCGGGATCCACGTCGACAAGCGCGGCAGCGAGGAGGCGGTCCGCTGCCTCACGCAGCTCCTCACCGGCGACGGCAAGGACCTGGCGTCGATGTGGCTCCTGAACGTCGCGAACATGACGCTCGGCACGTGGCCCGACGGCGTGCCGGCCGCGTGGCGCATCCCGGCGCGCGCCTTCGCCTCGGAGCGCGAGATGCCGCGCATGCCCGACGTCGCGCCGAAGCTCGGGCTCAACGTGACCAACCACGCTGGCGGGTCGGCCATGGACGACTTCGACGGCGACGGGCGGCTCGACTTCGTGATCACCGGATCGGGGCTCGGCGAGCCGATCCACCTGTTCCACCAGCAGCCGGACGGGACGTTCCGCGACGACACGGTCGCGGCCGGCCTCGCGGGGCAGGTCTCCTCGCTCAACTTCCTCCACTTCGACGCCAACAACGACGGCCGCCTCGACCTGCTGCTGCAGCGCGGCGCGTGGTGGCACGAATTCGGCCAGATCCCCAATTCGCTGCTGATCCAGCAGCCCGACGGCACCTTCGTCGACCGCACCCTCGAAGCGGGGATCGAGGTTTCCGCGCCGAGCCAGACCGCCGCGGCGGCCGACATCGACAACGACGGCGACCTCGACCTCTACCTCGGGTACGAGTACGGCGGCCGGGACGAGAACTTCCCCTGCAAGCTCTTCCGCAACCGCGGCGACGGCACCTTCGAGGACATCTCGAAGGCCGCGGGCGTCGAGTGCAATCGATACGTCAAGGGCGTCAACTTCGGCGACTACGACAACGACGGTCTGCCCGACCTCTACGTCTCGACGATGAACTCGCCGAACCGGCTCTACCACAACGACGGCGACTGCAAGTTCCACGACGTCGCCCTCGATCTCGGGGTCGCCGACCCCAACGAATCCTTCTCCTGCTTCTTTCTCGACTACAACAACGACGGCTGGCTCGACCTCTACGTGGCCTGCTACAACCAGGGCCAGCGCGGCCTCGACGTCGGCGCCTGGTACAAGAACGGCGCGACCGGCTTCGACACGCAGCGGCTCTACGAGAACGACGGCCACGGCGGCTTCCGCGACGTCACGCGCCTGCGCGGCATGGACCGGACCTGCTTCCCGATGGGGTCGAACTTCGGCGACGTCGACAACGACGGCTGGCCCGACCTCTACCTCGCGACCGGCGACCCGGAGTTCGGCGCGCTCTGGCCCAACGTCATGCTGCACAACGACGCCGGCCGGCGCTTCGAGGACGTCACGTCGGCGACCGGGACCGGCCACCTGCAGAAGGGGCACGGCGTCTCGTTCGGCGACGTCGACCGCGACGGCGACCAGGACCTCTTCGTCGAGCTCGGCGGTGCGTTGAAGGACGACGCCTTCCACGACGCGCTCTTCCAGAATCCGGGCCACGGCAACCACTGGCTCACGGTGAAGCTGATCGGCGTCGAGTCGAACCGCTTCGGCGTCGGCGCCCGCATCCGGGCGACGATCGCGGAGCCGGGGCCCGACGGCGCGGTCGCCCGCCGCGACGTCCACGTGGCGGTCGGCGGGAACTCGAGCTTCGGCGGCAACAGCCTCCAGGCGGAGATCGGGCTCGGGAAGGCGCAGACGCTGCTCGCCCTCGAGGTCCGCTGGCCGCGCACCGGGAAGGTCCAGGTCTTCACGGACGTCCCGCTCGACACGAGTATCGTCGTCGAGGAGGGGCGGCCGTGGCGGCCGGCTCCTCCGCCCGGCGCGGCTCCGTCCGCCCCGGGAGGCGCCGCCGGCCTGCGCGCCGGCGAACGCTGACGCCGCCGGACGGGACGCCCGTGACGCCGACGCTCCTCTTCCTGCTGGTCTTCCCGACCTCCACGCCGGCCGTGGAGTCGGCGCTATTCCTGGGAGCCGTCGCGCCGCCGGTGCAGGAGACGCCACCGGCGGACGACGGCCCCTGCTGCCGGCCGCAGCGCAAGACGACCGACCCCGCCTCGCTCCCGAGCGACCGCAAGTCGGTGCTGCTGCGCGCGGCAGCTCGGGCGCTCTTCGACTCCAACGCGCCCTTCGTCGGCATGGCGTCGCTGCGCGAGAACGAGGCGAAGCTCGCGCAGGTCTCCGAGAAGACGCCGCTCGAGGCGGTCTACGCCATCTGCCTCCCGCTTGGCGACGCGCGCCTGCAGGAAGGCGAGATCGACGGCGCGATCGCGGCGTTCGAGCGCTGCCTCGCGATCGCGAAGACCGGCGGCGACCGCGACGCGCAGCTCGCGGTGATGCGCCGACTGGCGCTGGCGGAGATGCGCCGCGGCGAGCGCGCCAACTGCGTCGCCCACCACAACTCCGACAGCTGCATCTTCCCGCTGCGCGGCGGCGCCATTCACGTCGAACCCTCCGGCAGCAAGAAGGCGATCGCGCTCCTCACCGAGATCCTCGAGACGCTGGCGCCGGGCGACCTGAACTCGATCTGGCTGCTCAACATCGCCCACATGACGCTCGGCACCTATCCCGACGGCGTGCCGCCGAAGTGGCGCATCGACCCCAAGGCGTTCGAGTCGGAGCACCCGCTGCCGCGCATGCCCGACGTCGCGGTGAAGAAGGGGCTGCGGATCTTCGCCCGCTCGGGCGGCGCGGCGGTCGACGACTTCGACAGCGACGGCCGGCTCGACGTCGTCGTCTCCTCGAGCGACCCCGACGACTCGCTGAAGATGTTCCGGCAGAAAAGCGACGGGACGTTCGAGGAGGTGACCGCGGAGAAGGGGCTCACCGGGCAGCTCGGCGGCCTCGACTTCCTGCACTTCGACGCGAACAACGACGGCCGGCTCGACCTCCTGGTCCAGCGCGGCGCGTGGCTCGGTCCTGCGGGCGCGGTGCCCAACTCGCTGCTGATCCAGCAGCCGGACGGGACCTTCCTCGACCGCACGCTCGAGGCGGGGATCGAGATCGCCGCGCCGAGCCAGGTGGCGGTCACCGCCGACGTCGACAACGACGGCGACCTCGACCTCTTCCTGGGCTACGAGTCGCTCGCCGGCACGGGCGGGACGGAGTACCCGAGCCGGCTGTTCAAGAACCGCGGCGACGGGACCTTCGAGGACGTGACGCGCCAGGCGGGCGTGCAGAACCACCGCTTCTGCAAGGGCGCCGCGTTCGGCGACTACGACGGCGACCGCCTCCCCGACCTCTACGTGTCGAACATGGGCGCGCCCAACCGCCTGTACCACAACAACGGCGACGGCTCGTTCAAGGACGTGGCGCTCGCCGCCGGCGTCACCGAGCCGAAGGACAGCTTCGCGACCTGGTTCTTCGACTACGACAACGACGGCGACCTCGACCTCTACGTCACCTGCTACGCGATGGGGGCGCGCTCGGCGGAACTCTGCGCCTTCTACAAGGACGGCAAGGCGCCGAGCGACTCGCAGCGCCTCTACGAGAACGTCGGCGCGGGACGCTTCCAGGACGTCACCAAGGAGCGCGGCCTCGCGCGCCCGCTCTTCCCGATGGGCAGCAACTTCGGCGACGTCGACAACGACGGTTTTCCCGACCTCTACCTCGGAACCGGCGACCCCGACTTCACCTCGCTCTGGCCCAACGTCCTCTTCCGCAACGACGGCGGCAAGTGCTTCCAGGACGTGACGACGGCGACCGGGACGGGCCACCTGCAGAAGGGCCACGGCGTCTGCTTCGCGGACGTCGACGGCGACGGCGACCAGGACCTCTTCGAGGAGCTCGGGGGCGCGGTGCGCGACGACGCCTTCCAGGCGGTCCTCTTCGAGAACCCGGGCCACGGCAACCACTGGCTCACCGTGCGCGTCGTCGGCCACCAGACCAACCGCTTCGGCGTCGGCGTGCGGCTGCGCGCGACGATCGAGGAGGGGGCCGGCACGCGCTCGATCGTGACCTTCGTCGGCGGCAACTCGAGCTTCGGCGGCAACAGCCTCCAGGCGGAGATCGGGCTCGGGCAGGCGAAGCAGCTGCGCGAGCTCGAGGTCTTCTGGCCGACCACCGGCAAGACCGACCGCTTCACCGACGTGCCGCTCGACCGGATCGTCGTGGTCGAAGAGGGCAAGGGCTGGCGCCTCGCGCCGGCCCCGTGACCCATCTCGCCGGGGCCGTGAACCCTTCCCGCGTCCGGCGGGAATGAATGAATACGTCGGTCGTCGATCTCCGTCCGACGTCGTTACGCTGCCGCCCCTGCAGCGCATCGCGGAACCCTCGGCCCAAGGGAGAAGCGCCATGTCGCATCGCGTCGCAGTCGTCGTTTCCCTCCTCTTCGCGGCGATGACGGTCGCGGCCGTGCAGGCCGGCGGAGGACACCCCGCCGGCGGCGGCAAGGACGGGAAGCCGGCACCGCAGGTCCCGCCCGCCCCGGCGCCCGACGCGAAGGCGCCCGAGGCGAAGGCGCCGCAGGGGATCGAGGTCTCGCTGACCAAGCGGACCGCGGACGGACCCTACGAGAAGAACGCCTACAGCTTCCGGTACATGACGCAGGACGTGGAGGTCCACAAGAACGAGGTCGACGTCGTCTACGGCGCGTGCGGCCAGATCCACGTCCAGCCCGGGGCGAACTTGAAGAACAAGATCACCAAGGTCCCCGGCATGTCGCTCGACGAGGTGCAGACCTGGCCGAACACCGGCTGGATGACGTCGAGCATCGACGCCGTGAAGAACCAGAACTACGTGATGGAGATCGACGACGGGACGACGAAGATGCGCGTCAAGTTCCGCGTCTCCACGCTGAACGCCGCCGAGCTCCGCTTCGAGTGGCGGCCGTTCCGCGACATGAGCGCGGGGGTCTCCGGCACGCTCTCGAAGTGCACCGGAAAGCACGCCTCGAAGTAGATGCTCCGCTCAGGGGCGCCGCGGCTGGGAACTGGAGCGGACGTCGAGGACGCGGGTGAAGAGGGCGCGGGGAGAAGGGGGCGTGGTTGGGCGCGCGACGGGCGGGGGCGGGTCGAGGGGCGGAGGGGAAAGAGGTCGAAGGACGGGACGCCGCGTGAGGCGGTCGACCACCGTGCGTCGTCGAGTCGTGCTCCGAATGCGCCGAATGCAGCGAGCCCCCCCGTTCATCTTGGGTCTGGGGCGAGCGTGTCCCGTCCTTCGACCTCTTTCCCCTCCGCCCCTCGACCCGCCCTCGCCCGTCGCGCGCCCACCCACGCCCCCTTCTCCCCGCGCCCGCTTCACCCGCGTTCTCGACGTCCGCTCCAGTTCCCAGCCGCGGCGCCATCGACGTCCGCTCCACTCCCAAGCCGCGGTCATCCTGCCTTGCCGGCCAGCCGCGCTCGCCGTAGGATGCCGCGCCCTTTTCGCTGGATGGAGGTTGCGCCGTGCCCCGGATCTGCGAGTTCTGCGGCAAGAAGACCCAGGTGGGCAACAAGGTCTCGCGGCGCGGCCTCCCGAAGAAGGAGGGCGGCATCGGTCTCAAGACGACCGGCATCCGCCGCCGCACCTTCAAGCCGAACCTGCAGAAGGTCCGCGCGATCGTCGAAGGCAAGGCGCGCCGCGTCCGCGTCTGCACCTCCTGCCTCAAGGCGGGGCGCGTGACGAAGCAGATGAAGCGGCAGATCCCGGCAGCGGCCCCGGCTGCGAGCTGACGCCCGCGTCCGTCACTTGCTTGCGCAGACGCTCCGCGCGAGCCCGGGCCGGTTGCTGATGATGCCGCGCACGCCCCGCGCGATCAGCGCTCGCATCTCCGTCGCGTCGTCGACGGTGTAGCACCAGACCTCCTTGCCGGCGGCGCGCAGTGCGGCGACCACCGGCGCCGTCGCCGTCGACTTCGAGGTCACGACGAGCGATCCGCGCATGCGCTCGATTCGGCGCAGCGTCGCGCCGGCGAGCGGCGCGTGCCGGATCGGGGCGACGCGCGTCCCGGGCA
>DASRRB010000060.1:0-19563 GCA_035695985.1 Planctomycetota bacterium
GCCTCGCGCCTGACGCAGAAGCACGGCGCGCTGCTGCTCTGCGACGAGATCATCGCCGGCTTCCGCTTCCGCGCCGGCGACGTGTCGCAGATGTACGGCGTGAAGCCCGACCTCCTGATCCTCGGCAAGGTGCTCGGCGGCGGCATGCCGGTCGCTGCGGTCAGCGGGCGGCGCGACGTGATGCGGCTGTGCACGCGCGAGGTCGGCCGCGTGAAGTTCGAGGGGGGGACCTACTCGGCCCACGAGCTCTCGCTCGTCGCGGCGAAGGTGATGCTCGAGCACCTCGCCGAGAAGGAATCGGAGATCTACCCGCGCCTCGCGCGCTCCGGCGAGCGGCTGCGCCGCGAGCTGACGCAGGTGTTCGCCGACGCGCACCTCCCCGTCCACGTGACCGGCCGTCCCAACGAGGTCGTGCCCGGCAGCTCGATCGTGATGCTGCACGCCGCGGCGCACGACTCGCCACCGCCGCAGCGCCCCGAGCAGCTCACCGGTCCCGACGGCGAGCACCCGGTCATCGACGATTCGCTGCTGCGCGCCGTGCTGCTGCTCGAAGGCGTGAGCGCGCGCCACGGAGCGGGGGCGGTGTCGCTCGCCCACACGGACGCCGACCTCGACGCGACCGTCGCGGCCTTCCGGCGGACGCTCGCCCGGCTCGATGCGGCCGGGCTCGTGAAGGCGTGAGCGAGGAGGCGCACGAGGAGTCGGCGCTGATCGTCGCCGTGCCCGAGGTCGAGGCGCTCGTCGCGCCGTTCCGCGCCCGCCACGATCCGGCCGCGGCCGTGGGCGTGCCGGCGCACGTGACGGTGCTCTACCCGTTCCTGGCGCCGGCGAGGATCACGCCGACGATCGTGCTGTCGCTCGCGGAGCTCTTCGCCGCCCTGCCGGAGCTGCGCGTGTCGTTCGCCGAAGTGCGGCGCTTCCCGGAGGCTCTCTACCTCGCGCCGGAACCGGCGGAGCCGCTCCGGAAGATGACCGAGCGGGTCTTCGCGCGCTTCCCCGCGATGCCGCCCTACGAAGGCCGGTTCGCGGACATCATCCCGCACCTCACCGTCGCGCACGCCGGGGAGCCGGTGCAGCTCGAAGCGATCGCCGCCGAATTCGGCCGCGTCGCGCGCGGCGCGCTCCCGATCGCGGCGGCGGTCCGCTCCGTCGACTGGATCGTCAAGCGCGACGGGAGATGGCGCAAGCGGACGGAGTTCGCGCTCGGGACGGCGACCGCCGCGCGCTGAACCGCTCCGCCCCGGCATGAAAGCGCCGGAGCGGACCCCTGCCAGGGCCCGCTCCGGCTTCGATGCAAACCTTTGCCGTCCGGCCGTTCAGGTCGTCGGCGTCGGAGCGAAGTGGGGCGTCGGCGGGGGCGCCGGCGTGTGCGGCGGCGTGTGCGTCGGCATGGGCGCCGGCGCGACCTTCTTCTTGCGGCCGCCGATGATCGTGAAGCCCTGCGCGCGGTAGATGCGGATCTTGTTGCTGAGCGTGCGCGTGGTCAGGCCGAGCAGCTTGCTCGCGGCGGTGCGGTTGCCCTTCGTCTTCTCGAGCGTGCGCAGGATCATCTCGCGCTCCATGTCGGCGACGGTCATGCCGACCGCCTGCTCGAGGGCGCGCTCGCGCTGGCCCGGGTTGACGATCGCGATGTGCTCCGGGGCGAGCGACTCGCCCGGGTCCTGGAGGACCATGCGGTCGACCACGTGGCGCAGCTCCTCGACGTTGCCCGGCCAGTCGTAGACGGCCAGCGCCGAGATCGCCTCGGGAGTGACCTGCCGCACGGAGGTCGAGCCGTACGCCGGCGACTCGCGCAGGAAGCGTTTGACGAGGATGCCGATGTCGTGCTTGCGCTCGACCAGCGACGGGACGGTCAGCACGTGCGTCGCGAGCCGGCGCAGCAGGTCGGGGGCGAAGCGGTTGGCGGTCGCCTCCGCCTGCAGGTTGCGGCTCGACGTCGCGATGACGCGCACCGGGCAGTGGATCGAACGCTGCCCGCCCATGCGGCGCAGCTGTCCGCTCTGCAGGTAGCGGTAGAGGCGGTGCTGGACGTCCAGCGAGAGCGCCCAGACCTCCTCGAGCACGAGCGTCCCGCCGTTGGCGAGCTCGATCGTGCCGGGCACCGTCTCGTTCGCGCCGGGGAACGCGCCCGGCTCGTGGCCGAACAGCTCGCTCTCCTGCAGAGAACCCTGGATCCGCGCGCAGCGCACGGTCAGGAACGGGCCCGCCTTGGACGGACCCTTCTCGTGGAGGAAGCGCGCGAACAGCGACTTGCCGGCGCCGCGCGGTCCCTGGATCAGGACCGTGCCGCGCTCGCCCGCGACCTTGGCGCCGCGGTCGAGCACCTCGCGCATGCCGCGCGGCTCGTTCAAGACCGCCTCGGCGGTCTCGCTGCCGTGGATCTGGTGGCGGAGGTGGTCGGCCTCGGCCTGCAGGCGCGCACGCTCCCGATAGCGCGCGATCACCGACATCACGTGTGCCTTCGCCGCCGGCTTGAGCAGCAGCTCGTCGCCGTTGTCGAGGAACGACTGCATGCGCTCCAGGTCGCGCGGCGCGACGTAGAGGATGCGCGGCACCTTCGGCAGGAACGCCCGCGACTTCTCCAAGAGGTCGCGCACGTCCACCATCGTCGGATGGATCTCGAAGAGGCACAGGTGGACCGGTCCTGCGCGCAGCAGACGCGCCGCCTGGGCGACGTCGCGTGCACGCAACACCTGGAACCCTTCCTGCGCCAGCAACTGCTCCAGCGACTCTCCCGGTGCCCCTTCGCGTTCCAGGACCAGGACCCGCTCGATCGTCATTCGTCCCTCCCGTAGGTCTCGCGCGCCTCGCGGCTCGCGAGCTGGGTCCGACGTGGTCCTCCACCCACCGTGCGTGAGCACGGCCCCACGGTCCGCGACGCTCCGCCGAACGGAATCGTCACGGCACTCGGAACCCTCGGAAGCGGCTCGTACAATCCCGCCCCCGATGAGTGTCTCGCCCCTCCACCTGCCTCCCGGCGTGCACTGGATCGACACCGTGCAAGCGCTGGCTGAAGCACTTCCCGATTTGCGGCAGGCGCGCGACCTCGCGATCGACACGGAAGCCGATTCGTACTACGCGTACCGCGTGAAGGTCTGCCTGCTGCAGATCTCGACGCGCGAGCACGACTACCTGATCGACCCGCTCGCGGGCCTCGACCTCGCGCCGCTCGCCGAGCTCGCCGCCGACGCCGAAGTGCGAAAGGTCTTCCACGCCGGCTCGAACGACGTCGCGCTGCTGAGCCACCACCACGGCTTCCGCTTCGCGAACCTCTTCGACACGATGCTCGCGGCCCAGGTGCTCGGGCTGCGCCGGCCGGGGCTCGCGTCGCTGCTGCAGGAGCGCTTCGGCGTCGAGCAGAAGAAGACCTACCAGACCTCCGACTGGAGCAAGCGGCCGCTCACCGAGGGACAGCTCGAGTACGCGGCGGGCGACACGCGCTACCTGCTCGAGCTGCGCGACCAGTTCGAGCGCGAGCTCGCGGCGAAGGGGCGCGCCGAAGAGGCGCGCGAGGAGTTCGAGAAGCTCGCCTTCGTGCAGCACACCGAGCGCGAGTTCGACCCCGACTCGTTCCGGCGCGCGCCGGGCGCCGAGCACCTCGAAGGCGCCGGCCTGCGCGTCCTGCACGACCTCTTCCTGCTGCGCGACCAGATCGCGGCGCAGCGCGACCGCTCGCCGCACCGGGTCTTTCCCGACCGCGCGCTCGTCGAGCTCGCGCACCGGCTGCCGCGCTCGCCCGCGCAGCTGCGCGACGTCCCGGGGCTGCCGCGCTGGCAGGTCGAACGCGACGAGCGCGCGCTGCTCGGGACGATCGCGTCCGCGCTCGCCGCGGGACCGCTCGAGCGCGAGCGGCGCGCGCGGCCGCGCCACGTCGACGGCGACGCGCCGCTGCGCGACGACGAGAAGCGCGTGTTCGAGGCGTTGCGCGCGTGGCGGACACAGCGCGCCGCCGAGCGCGACGTCGACGAGTCGCGCGTCGCGACCTCGGGGACGCTGCGCAACATCGCGCGGACCGACGGCCTCTCGATCGAACGCCTGGCCGCGGTCCCCGGAATGTCGCCCTTCCGGGTGCGCGAATACGGCGACGAGATCCTGCGCGTCGTGGCCGGGATCCGCCCGCGGCCGTCCTGAATCTCGGAACGAACCTCCGGGAAAGATCCGGCGCAATCGCGTCCCGCCTTTGACAGGCGGCGAACCCGAGTTATGGATTGCGCCTCGCATCGCGTGATGCGCCGCAGGCTCCTCGGTGATGGAGCGGCAGGGAAGGACATCCAGGAAGCGACCGCTCGGAGCGGACGAGACGAAAACTCAAGCGCCAGGCCCGCCGCCCCGACGAGAAGTCGCGCGGCGGGTGACGAGGCGAGGCCTCATCGAAAGACTCGGCGGATGGGCCTCCGGACCCAGCGGGGTTCGTGACGCAGAGCGCCAAAGACCGGGAGAGATCCCGGGGACAAACGCCTGCGGACCTGCTGGACGATCGAACGATCGTCCTCCTATCGGACATGCGCGAGCGCGACGGCTCGATCCGTCGCGGCGGCGCCCGGTCCATCGTCTCCGTCCCGCCCCGTGCCGGTCCGCGCGAACGTTCGCGCTTTCGCACGGAGATTCGTTCCATGTGCGGGATCGTCGGAATCGTCACGGTCGGCAAGGACTCGGCGGGCGACCTCGTCAGCGGCATCCGCCGCCTCGAGTACCGCGGCTACGACTCGTGCGGAGTCGCGGTCCTGAACGGCAAGGGGATCGTCGTCGCGAAGGACGTCGGCGGTCCGAGCGACCTCGCCGGCCGCGACGCCTTCGGCGGGCTGCACGGCTCGACCGGCATCGCCCACACGCGCTGGGCGACGCACGGCGGCGTGACGCGCCGCAACGCCCACCCGCACCTCTCGTGCGACGGCGACATCGCGATCGTCCACAACGGCGTGCTGGGCAACTACCGCGAGCTGCGCGAGCGCCTCTCCGCCGCCGGCCACTCCTTCGCGTCGGAGACCGACAGCGAGGTCTTCGCGCACCTGATCGAGGAGCAGCGCAAGGCGGGCCGCGCGCCCGCCGACGCGATCCGCGCCGCCGTGCGCGAGCTCACCGGCACCTTCGGCTTCGTCGTGATGTTCGAGTCGGAGCCCGGCCGCATCTTCGCGCTGCGCAAGGAGAGCCCGCTCGTCGTCGGCTTCGGCGCCGACCGCACGATCGTCGCCTCCGACCCGCTCGCGCTCGCGTCGGTCTGCCCGGAGATCGTCTACCTCGACGACGGCGAGATGGCCGAGGTGACGTCCGGGGACTGCGTGATCACGCGCCTCGCCGACGGCGAGCACGTCGCGCGGCCGCGCCGCAAGCTCGACGGCGACTTCTCCTCGCCGGAGCGCGGCGCCTACGAGCACTTCATGCAGAAGGAGATGGCGGAGTGCCCGCAGGCCGCGCGCACCGCGCTCGGCGGCGACGACGCCGCGATCACGCGCGCGGCCCAGAAACTCCTCGGCGCGAAGCGCGCCTTCCTGACCGGCATGGGCAGCGCGTTCCACATGGCGAGCGTCGGCCAGCACCTCTTCGCGAGCTTCGCGAAGCGCTTCTGCCCGCTCGTCACGGCCGACGAGATGCCGTCGGTCGTCCACTCGGCGCCGGGCGACGTCGTGCTCGGCATCTCGCAGTCGGGCGAGACCTACGACACGCTGCGCGCGCTGCGCGGCGCGAAGGCGGCGGGCGCGAGCCTGGTCGGCATCGTGAACGTCGCCGGCTCGTCGATGGCGCGCGAGGTCGACCAGGCCGTGCTGCAGGGCGCCGGGCCCGAGGTCGCGGTGCTCGCGACCAAGAGCGCCTTCTCCCAGGCCGTCTTCGTCGCGCGCATCGCGCTCGAGATGGGGCGGCTGTCGGGCGAGCTCGGCGCTGCGCGGCTCGCCGCGCTCCAGGCCGAGCTCGCGCGGCTGCCGGCGATGCTCGAGGAGTGGCGGCCGAAGATCGAGCAGGACGCGCGGGAGGCCGCGGCGCGCTTTCTCGGCCTCGAGAAGTGGTTCTTCCTCGGCCGCGGCGTCTTCGCGCCGATCGCGCAGGAGGGCGCGCTCAAGTTCAAGGAGGTCACCTACCGCCACGCCGAGGGCATGGCGGCCGGCTTCCTGAAGCACGGCACCATCAGCCTGATCGACGCCGCGATGGGCACGGCGATCTTCGTCCCGCCCGCGGAGAGCGGCGAGCTGCGCGCGCTCACCATCTACGCGTTGGAAGAGGTGCGCAGCCGCGGCGGGCCGATCCTCGCGTTCGGCGCCATGAAGGATTCGGAGCGCACGCACGTCGACGCCGTGATCGCGACGCCGGGCGTGGGCGAGCTGACCGACGTCTTCCTCCAGATCGTCGCCGGCCAGTACTTCGCCTACTACACGGCGTGCGCCCTCGGCCGCGACATCGACCGCCCCCGCGCGCTCGCGAAGTCGGTGACGGTGCCCTAAGGCCGATCCCTGTAGGTCGGACCGAGAGGTTCGGAGAACCGGCGCGGCTTGGAACTAGAGCGGACGTCGAGGGAGGGGGTGAAGAGGGCGCGGGGAGAGGCTTCGTGCGCGAACGCGCGACGGGCGAGGGCGGGTCGAGGGGCGGAGGGGAAGAAGGTCGAGGGACGGGACCCGCTCGCCCCAGACCAAAGATGGATGGGGGGGCTCGCTGCATTCGGCGCATTCGGAGCACGACTCGACGATGCACGGTGGTCGACCGCCGAACGCGGCGTCCCGTCCCTCGACCTTCTTCCCCTCCGCCCTTTCACCACCGTTCCAGTCCGTCGCGCGACGACACGAAACGTTGCTCCCCGCGGTCACTTCGCACGGTCCTCGCACGACGTCCGACGTCGTTGCTGCGCCACGGGAGATGGACTGTGCGCGCACGATCGGCGTCGGGTCGAAACTGGACGCTGGGAGCCACGGCACGGTCGTGAACGAGAAGGCGCGCCTCTCGCCTTTCTCGCTTACAAATCCCGACGCACCGTGGTCGGGCGTCGGCCTGGCACGAGCGATGTCGGACTACGAGACGCCAGGTCGACTCGGCACGCGGTCCTGACTCGACGAAGCGCGCTTGAGTCTCGTGATGCCCACGACGTCCGCATTCGCCGTGCATCACCGCTCCGAGTGAAGTCGCCTCACGCCCCGTCGCGCGCCGAACCTCTCCCGTGGCGCAGCAACGACGTCAGGACGTCGTGCGAAGTCGATTCGAGGAGGCCGCGGGGAGCCGGTTTCCCGTCGTCGCGCGACGGTCTGGAACGTTGCTGAAAGGGCGGAGGGGAAGAAGGTCGAGGGACGGGACGCCGCGTTCGGCGGTCGACCACCGTGCGTCGTCGAGTCGTGCTCCAAATGCGCCGAATGCAGCGAGCCCCCCGTCCATCTTGGGTCTGGGGCGAGCGTGTCCCGTCCCTCGACCTTCTTCCCCTCCGCCCTCTCGACCCGCTCCCGCCCGTCGCGCGTTCGCGAACGAAGCCTTCTCCCCGCGGCCTCTTCACCCGCGGCCTCGACGCCCGCTCCTCGTCGTCTTCCCACGCGCACGGTCTCGGTTCGTCGTTCGAATCCCCGGACCGGTTCCTACTCGCGGCGCGGCTGCGCGGTCGGCGCGTTCCAGAGCGCGTTGCCGCCCAGGATCCCCGCCAGGTTCGGGATCGTGCGGACGTTCGGCGGCAGCTTGAAGTTGATGAGGCGCGCGTTGCCGCCGCCGAGGTAGAGGCGGCGCGGCCAGAAGACCTTCTGGATCTGCGCGATGGCGAGCTTCAGCCGCTTGCGCCAGCGCTGCTTGCCGATGCGCTCGAGCGCGCGCTGGCCGAGCTGCTCCTCGTAGGTCTGGCCCTTGCGGAAGGCGTGGTGGCCGAGCTCGAGGTTGGGGACGAGCATCCCTTCGAGGAAGAGGCCCGAGCCGACGCCGGTCCCGAGCGTGATCGTGAGCTCGACCCCCTTCCCCTCGATCGCGCCGTAGCCCTGCATGTCGGCGTCGTTGCAGACGTGGACCGGCTTGCCGAGCACGCGCTGCAGCGTCGCGCGCAGGTCGTAGCCCTCCCACTTGCCGTCGAAGTTGGCCGCCGTCATCACGTGGCCGTCGATGATCACGCCGGGGAAGCCGACCGAGACGCGGTCGAAGGATCCGATCTCCTTCGCGATGGCGACGATCGTCTCCGTCACCGGGCGCGTCGTCGCAGGGCGCGGGGTCGGCCGCTTGAACCGCTCGGTGGTCGGCCGGCCCGTCGCGTCGAGCAGCATCGCCTTGATGTTGCTGCCGCCGACGTCGACCGCGAAGGTGGTCTTTCCCGTGCCCCGGCCCGTCGTCATCGCTCGTCGCTCCTGGGTCGTGAAGAGGCGGGCATCCTAGTTCCGCTTCAGCTCGAACGTGCCGAGTTCGAGGTCTCCTTCACCCTCCTCGACCACGAGGGCGGCGCGCAGCGGCTCGCCCGGCCCGAGCGCCGGCGCGGCGAGGTCGAGCGCGCGCCCGACCGGCAGCCGCCGGAAGCGGCCGCGGCCGCGCGCGTCGGCGGCCGCCGTCTCGAGCAGGACGCCGCTCGCGCGGTCGCGCGCCTCGAACGGCAGCCCGGCCACCGGCGGATCGCCCGACGATACGAACGTGAACGTCGCCCCCCGCCCGCGCGCGAGCGCGACGTCGTGCCGCAGCGCGTCGCCGCCCGAGAGATCGAGCGGCGCGACGTGCGTCGCGGTCGCGTCGCCGTGCGTGACCAGAAGGAGCGGCGGCAGGTCGGGCGCAGAGAACTCGGCCATCCCCTTGGCGTCGGCGACCGCGGCGGCGAGCGTCGTCGCCACGCCCCCTTCGGAGCGGACCACCTCGACGCGGCCGTGCCCGACCGGCGCGCCGTCGAGCGTGAGCACGACGGTCAGCGCGACGCGCCGCGGGAAGCGGACCTCGGCGTCGGTCGCGGCGCCCGCCGCCGCCGCCGCGGCGAGCTCGAACGTGGCGCTCGTCGCGCCGAGCGTCCGGTGCTGCACGGCGAACGTGACGCTCCCCGCGCAGGCGACCGGCACCTCGAAGCGGCCCTCGGCGTCGCTCGTGAGGGCGAGCGCCGGGACGCCGCGCCGCGCCGTCCACTGCGCGAGCCGCCAGAGCGCCCGTCCTGCCGGATCCTTCGGCTCCTCGCCGGCCGGCTTCCACTTCGGGAGGAGCGAGGCGCCGGCGACGGCGTTCCCCTGGAAGTCGCGCACGACGCCGCGCAGGCGGCCGACCGCCTTCTCCGCGCGCAGCACCGTCGGCACCCCCTCGTCGACCCACGCCGGCGCGAAGCCGTCGGCCATCGCGATCAGCGCGGAGGCGTCGCGCGCGACGGCGCGCACGATCCGCGCCCGCCCGTCGGCCGCCGTCGTGCCGAGCTGCTTCGCCGACTCGTGGAAGATCCGCGCGCCCGGCAGGGCGTGCCCCTCCTCGGTCGTCACGACGACGTCGAGGAGCTTCGCGCGCGCCAGCGTGAGCTGGTAGGGGACGTCGAGCCGGCGCACCTCGAACTCGACCGCTCCCGGCGGGATGCACCACGCGTCGCCGAGCACTTCGGCGCGCAGCGGGAGCTCGGGGCGCGCGACCGGCAGCGCGACCGGCACGCTGAAGCGCGACTTCACCGGCGACTCGCGCGTCGTGACGTCGAAGGTCGGTGCGACCCCCTCGCGCGTGCGCAGCCGCAGCTTGAGCGGCGGCGCCGCCTCGCCCGCCCGCACCTCGGCCTGCACTTCGAAGGTGAGCCACGCGCGCGCGCCGGTGGCCGGCGCGGCGGTCGGCGTCGCGTCGTCCGCCGGCGTGGACGCACCTTCGTCGGGCGCGCGCGGCGGCGTCCGCAGGAAGCTGCGCGCGAGCGAGCCGACCATCAGCAGCGCGACGACGGCGGCGCCGATCTTGTCTTGCGCGCGCGGCTGGAATGGATCGGACACGTTCACCGCCTCATCGCCCCGCCGCCGCCGCCGCCCGCGGGAGCAGGCCGCGCCGCGTGAGCTCGCGCGCGAGCCCGCGCGACCACGTCTCCGGCACCGCGCGCGCGGGGTGCTCCCACTCGAGCGTCGCCGCCGTGCCGAGCTGCCCGGTGAGCGTCGGCCCGAGCACCTTGGCGACGTCGCGCCCGAGCAGGACGGCGCCGCGCGGCGCGAGCAGCTCGAGCGCGCGGCGCGCGACGGAGACGCGCGCCGCGTCGAACCGCTCGCGCAGCGAGCTCCCATCGCGCAGCGAACCCTTGTCGCGCAGCGCCTTCCCGAGGTCGGCCGGTGTCCGATTGGCGCCGCGCGCGCCGTTCCCCTTCCCCTTTCCTTCGACCTCGATCAGCAGCAGCGGACAGGGGTTGACGAAGACGATGCGGCGCAGCGCCGCCTCGGCCGTGCCGTAGGCCCGCGCAAGAAAGCGGTAGACGCGGACCGACGACGACTCGAAGGTGCGCGTGAGGAAGGGGCGCAGCTCCGGCGGCGCGAGCCCCGGCAGCTCGAGCCGCTCGCCCGCCGCCGCGAGCGCGCGCGCGAGCCGCGGCAGGTCGGAGGCGAGGCGCTTCAAGTCGGTGAACGGCACGCCCGTCTGCGCCATGCCGTAGGGTCCGGGGTTGAGCCCGCAGAACATCAGCGGACGCGCGCCGAGCGGGTAGCAGCCGCGGAAGCGGGCGTGCCAGCGCTCGCCGTAGCGGCCGGGGTTCACGACGAGCCAGCCGGTCGCTGCAGCAACTTCACGGGCCAGCGGCTCGAAAAGATCCGCCGACTCTTTCCAAAGCGTCTGCAGCGAATCGCGGGGGTCCATCGGGGCGAGGCTAATCTGCCGCGCCTCCGGATGCATCGCGCCTGCCGCGCCTGCCGCGCCGGCGGCCCCCCCCGACCTCGAAGATCCTCCTCCTTGTTCAGCGCGCTGCTCGCCTACCAGCTCATCGACGTGACGGTCGCGCTCGCGCTGACGGCGTTCGTCGCGCAGCTCGCCGCGATGGCACCGCTGCGCCGGCTCGCCGCGCGCTACCCGGCGCTGCTCGGGACGGAGCTCCGGCGGATCCTCCTGATCGAGGTGCCGCTGCTGCTGGTGCTGCTCGTCGGGCCGCTCGGGCTGGGGCGCGGAGTCGTGGCGCCGGCGCTCGCGGGCGGCTTCGTCTACCTCGAACGGTTCGGCCCCCAGGCGAGCTCGATCTCGTTCCTCTGGGTGGGCGTCGCCTTCTGGAGCCTCGCCGCACTCGTCCCGCTGCGGCTGGCGTGGCGGACGCTGCGCTCGCGCGCCGGCCGCTTCGAGCGCCGGCTCGCGCTCGCGCTGCTCGCCGCGGCGACGCTGCTGGTCGTCGACCTGACGCTGATCGAGCCGGCGCGCCTCGTGGTCGAGCGCGCGGCCGTCCCGCTCCCCGGCTGGCCGCAGGGGCGCCCGCCGCTGAACGCCGTGCTCATCAGCGACGTGCAGTCGGGCCGCCTCACCGACCACGAGCGGCGCCTCGTCGAAGAGGTCGGCGCGCTCGCCCCCGACCTGATCCTCGACGCCGGCGACCTCGTCGCGCAGAGCTTCGACGAGGCGCTGCCGCTCGAGCAGGCGCGCTTCGTCCTCTCGAGCCTGAAGGCGCCGCTCGGCGTCTTCGTCGTGAACGGCGACGTCGACGACACGGTGCGCGGTGGCATCCGCCGCATCGTCGAGGGGACCCCGGCGCGCCTCCTCGAGAACGAGAGCGTCGTCCTGCCGTGCGATCCGCCCGTCGAGCTCGCCGGCTTCGACCCGCGCGACGAGGCGGGCTACCGGCGCCACTTGCAGGCGCCGCCGCTCGCCGCGATCCGCATCGCGCTCGTGCACCGGCCGCGCCACTACGCCGAGATCGGCGCGGCCGGCTTCTGCGCCGTCTTCGCGGGCCACACGCACGGCGGGCAGATCGTGCTCCCCGGATTCGGGCCGCCGGTGACGCTCGAGGTGATCCCGCGCGCGATCGCGGCCGGCGGACTCCACCGGATGGAGAACGGGACGCAGCTCTACGTCACGCGCGGCGTCGGCGTCGAGGGCGGCTTCGCGCCGCGCATCCGCTTCTGCTGCCCGCCCGAGATCAGCGCGCTCGCGCTCGGTCCGGCGCGCTGAGCCGTCCGACCGCGCACGCCCTCAGTTCTTCGGATGGGCCGTCCCGTCGGTCCCACGCGCTTGCGCGGCACGGTTCGCCGGCGCGGCGGCGGACGCCGGCGCGGGCGACTCCTCGCTCCCCGGCGTGCCGTTCTCCGCATCGACCTCGAGCGCGCGGGCGTGCGCCTCGAGGAGCATGCGGTAGGACTGGTTCTCCGGCAGAGCGTCGGGCGGGAAGTCGGCGAGCTCCTGGAACGCGAGGCGGGCGCAGCGGAAGCGCAGGTAGGTCGCCGCGTTCATGAGGCGCGCGACGTGGGCGAGGCCCGGGTCGGCGTCGCGCAGCTCGGCGATGCGGTCGAGCATCGGCTGCAGCCGCGCGAGGTCGACCACCTCGAAGCGCGCGGGCGTCGACTCGAACTCGCGCGTCGGCGTCTCGCCCGGCTCGAGAACACGCACGACCCGCCAGAGATAGGTGCCGACCGGCAGTCCGGGCTCGTCGATCTCGATGCGCATCGGGCCGGGGTCGCCGTCCGCCTGCTCGACCTTCAGCGTGCGATAGAAGGCACCGTCCTTCGAGATCTCGACCTCCCAGACGCGGTTCGCGCCGACCGCGGGCGGCACGTCGAAGATGAAGTTGGGGGTGACGTCGAGCACGCCCGCGAGCGGCTGCAGGAGCCGGATCGGGCCGGGCGCCGCCATGCCGCGCGGCCGCAGCGACTCCTCCACGAAGTCGCGCGCCTTGGGGTCGAGCGGCGAGCGCAGGAGATCCTCCCAGCGCTTGGCGAAGCGCGGGTCCTCGACCTCCGACTCGAAGAGCGCGAGGTCCTCGGGCTCCGGCCGGCGGCGGTTGGCGATCGCGACCATCACGCGCTGCGTCGCGTCGCGGCCGCGGTCGCGGTCGCTCGCGAGGGTCAGCGCCTTGCCGGCCTCCTCCTCGAAGTTGCGCTTGATCTCCGAGAACGTCCCGAAGAACGCCCCCGCCGCCAGGACGAGCGCCGCCGCGACCGCCGTGCGCACCGGATGGCGCCGCGCCTGCCGCCACGCCGAGTGGACGAGCGACGGCGGCCGCGCGGCGATCGGCCGGCCCTCGCGCGCCGCCTCGAGGTCGCGCGCGAGCTCGGCCGCCGTCGCGTAGCGGCGCGCCGGCTCGGGGTCCATCGCCTGCGCGCACGCCGTCGCGAAGTCGCGCGGCAGGCGCGGCTGGACCTTGCGCAGCGGCGCGGCGTCGCCGTCGAGGATGCGGCGCGTGGTCGTCTCGCGCGACGGCGCGTCGAACGCGGAGCGCAGCGTGAGCAGCTCGTAGAGCGTCACGCCGAGCGCGTAGACGTCGGTCCGCACGTCGGGCTCGCCGCGCGTCGCGTCGAGCTGCTCGGGCGCCATGTAGGGCAGCGAGCCGGGGTTGGCGCCGCTGCGCGTGATCTTCGAGGAGCCCTGGAGCTGGGCGAGGCCGAAATCCACGAGCTGCGCGCGGCCGTCGGCGCGCACCATCACGTTCGACGGCTTCACGTCGCGGTGGAGCACGCCGCGCGCGTGCGCGTGCGCGAGCGCGTCGCCCACCTGCTCGAGCAGGCGCAGCGACGCGTCGGCCCACGTGCCCGAGAAGACGCGCGCCGAAAAGACGTCGTCGGGACCTAGCGGCGCGGCGGGCGCTTCGGCGGACGCCATCCCCGCGTCGCGCTCCTGGTGGTGCAGGACCTGCCGCACCAGCGCTCTCAGGTCGCTGCCGGAGAGCTCGGAGGGATCGCGGCCGCGCGCCGCGCGCAATACCTCGGCGAGGCTGCACCCCTCGACGCACTCCATGGCGAAGTAGGGCAGCCCCTGGTCCTCGCCGACGGTGTAGATCGGGACGATGCCGGGGTGGTTGAGCCGCGCGACGATCTCGACCTCGCGCCGGAACCGTTCGCGCGCGTGCGGGAAGAAGAGGTGCGCCGGCAGGAGCATCTTGAGCGCGACGAGCCGCTTCGGCCGCTCCTGCTCGGCGAGGTAGACCACCCCCATGCCGCCGCTGCCGAGGCAGCGCACGAGGCGGAACTCGCCGAGCTTCTCCGGGATCTCGAGCGGGAGCGGGCGCTGCGGCGCTTCGAGCAGCCCGCCGCCGCGCAGCGTCTCGACGCGGCGGCGCACGCGCGCGGCGAGGTCGGCCTCTCCCGCGGGGAGGGCGGCGAGGAGGCGCTCGAGCCCCGGCTCCCCCTCGCTCTCGAGCCGGTCGAGCGCCTCCGCGACGAGGTCGTCGAGACGCGCCTCGAGGTCCGTGCCTGCGGGGGGCGTCGGATCGGACGGCGGGCGGGGTGCGTCGGGCTCGGACATGGCGAGTGGCGTATCCTACGCGGCTCGATGAACAGCGATGGAGAACGCTCGACCCGGCCCTCCAGCCCCGGGAGCTCGCACGGGGTCGACCACCTCCTCGAGCGCCATCTCTCCGGGCTGCGCGCCTTCGTCCGGCTGAACGCCGGGCCGGTCCTGCGCGCGCGCGAGGCGCAGTCCGACCTCGTGCAGTCGGTCTGCCGCGAGGTGCTCGAAGGGGTCGACCAGTTCGAGTACCGCGGCGAGGCGGCGTTCAAGCTGTGGCTGTTCCAGACGGCGCGCCGCAAGATCATCGACCGCGCGCGCTACTGGAAGCGCGACAAGCGGGCGCTCGCGAAGGAGGTCCCGCTCGACCCGTCGCCGCGCAAGAACCAGAGCAGCGTCAACAATCTGCTCCACCAGTACGCGACCTTCTGCACGCCGAGCCAGGAGGCGATCCTGCACGAGGAGCAGGGGCGCATCGAGTCCGCCTTCGCCCGCCTCTCCCCCGAACATCGCAAGGTCATCACGCTCGCGCGCATCGTCGGCCTCTCCCACAAGGAGATCGGCGAACAGATGAACCGCAACGAGGCGGCGGCGCGCCAGCTCCTGCATCGCGCGCTGGCGCAGCTCAGCAAGCACCTCGAGGGCGATTCGAAGGACGGGGCGGAGCGCGGACGCGCGGAGTCATAGGGCGACGGCGCTCGGCTCCGCGCTGCCCGACGTGCGCACGCGGACGCGGCGCACGCTCGCCCGCGCGCTCTGCGCGATGCTCCCCGACGTCGACGTCGCGTGGAACGATCGGAACGAGGCGCCCGAGCGGCTCGCCCACCGCGGCTTCACCCACTCGCTCGACCTCGGCGAACTGAAGCGGCTCATCGCGCTCGCGAAGTAGCCGTCACCACGCCGATTCATCGAAGGTCGCGAGGTATTCGACGCGGCCGTGCACCTTCGCGAGCGAACCGGCGACGAGCTCGCGGACCCGGAACGCCCCCTCTTGCCGGCCCCACTTGCAATGCAGGCCGAGCGGCGCGGCGGGGACGAAGCCGAAGCGCGCGTAGTAGTCGGGGTGGCCGAGCACGACGACGAGCGCGACGCCCTCCTTTCGAAGCGCGGCGATGCCGTGCTCGATCAGGCGCGCGCCGACGCCGCGTCGCTGGTGCGCCACGGCCACCGCAACGGGCGCGAGCCCGCGCGCGACGACCGCGCGCGGGACCACGGTGACCGGCGAGAACATCGCGTGGCCGACGACGATCCCGCCCTCGACCGCGACCAGCGAGAGCACGCCCTCGCACCGCCGCAGCCGCGCGACCAGGCGCGCCTCGTCGTCGCGGCCGAACGCCTCCTGCACGACGGCGCGGACGCGTTCGCAGTCGGCGGCGGCCTCGCGGCGGATCTCCATCGCGTCGTCGCGGGCGGCGCCGCCCGCGCTCAGCCCGGCCGCACGACGAGCCGCACGCCCGGAAGGCGCGGCAGTTTCGGCGGGTCGAGGTCGTTCGGCGCGCGGCGCCGCATCGTCACGCGCGCCGTGTCGCCCTCGGCGAGGCCGAGCGCGCGCAGCGACTCGTCGTCGACGCACATGAAGTAACGGCCCCAGCGCAGGCCGACCTCGCCCTCGAAGCGCGCGCCCGCGACCGTCCCGCGGACGAACCAGCGGCCGCGCGGCGCGGCGCGCGTGCCCGGCGCGAGCGGCAGCACGAAGGCGCAGCCCTTGTGGCCGCGCTCGACCACCGCGTCGAAGCGCAGCGGCGCCGCCGCCTTCGTCGCGCTCGCTCGATTCGCGGACTTCTTCTTCGCGCGTCTCGCCATGACACCGTCCTCCGCGATCGGGGCCGGCGAGGCTAGCGCGGCGCGGTCGCCGCTTCCGGCAGGAGGTCGGTGAAGACGAAGCGCCCTTGGACGCGCCGCTCGCCGATCTGCACCGGGATCGGGCGGCGGAACATCGGGCCGGCCCAGGCGAAGGTGTGGAACTCGCCGCGCTCGCCGCACGGGTCGACCGAGGCGGGCAGCTCCTGCAGGAGCTTCTCGTCGAAGGCGCGACCGGCGAAGTGGCGCGGGCACTGCTTCGAGTCGACGCAGGTCAGCACCGCGCGCAGCCCCGCGTCGAGCATCGTCCGCGCGAGCACCTTCGTGTCGCGCCCCCACAGCGGAAAGAGCGGCTCGATGCCGCATTTCGCGAGCTGCTTCTCCCGGTAGGCGCGCACCTCCTCGAGGAAGAGGTCTCCGAACGCGACCGCCGTGATCCCGTCCTTGGTCGCGCGCTCCATCGCCTCCCCCATCGCGCGCTCGTACTGCTCGTTCGAGCACGGCTCGGGGATGCGCACCGGCCAGAGCGGCAGCCCGGCCGCGTCGGCCTGCCGCTCCAGCAGCTCGACGCGCACCGCGTGCATCGCGACGCGCTCGCGCGCCGCATTGATCGTCGTCAGCAGGCCGACGACCTCGAGCGCCGGATCCTTCTGCAGCTCGTGCAGCGCGAAGGCGCTGTCCTTGCCGCTGCTCCACGCGAGGAGCGTCCTCTTCGGGGCGGTCGCGTCCGGGTCGCCGCTCACGTCGAGGCCGTCCGGCGGAGCGCCGGCCAACGCCGCTCCGCCAGCGCGAGCGCGCCGAAGAGGCCGGCCACCGTGACGGCATCGCCCGCGAGCGTGTTGCGGAAGAAGGGCAGCGCCGAGAGATAGCACGACGCCAATCCGCGCAGGTCGTGCGGATAGTTCCGGCTCGACGCCCACACGGCGAAGTTCGTCGCGACGAAGAAGAGCGTCGCGGAGAGGAGCGCCAGCGCCGCGATCCCCCGCGGCGAGAGTCGGCCCGCGCCGGTGCGCGCGCCCCACCGGCCGAGGAGCACGGCGACGACGAAGCAGGCGTACACGACCGGCATCCCGGAGTGGATCCCGGGCCGCCCGATCGCCTCCATCGACAGATCGGACGCGAGCATCGACAGCAGCGGAAGCGCGAGCGCCGCCGCGAGCGAGCCGAACTCTGCGCCCGCGAAGAGCGCGATGCCACCGACCGGCGTGAAGTTCGGCGGATGCGGGACGAGCCGCAGCGCGGCGGCGCACGCGACGAGCGTCGCGATCAGGACGAAGCGGGCGCGGAGACGCGGCGGACGCGGGACGACGTGCATGGGACACCTCCGGACGGAGACCACGCGGTGCATTGGAGCGCGCGCCGTGCCTCGCGGCGCTGGGACGCCCAGGGGCACGCGGCCCCGAACGGCGGCGCGCGACCCCTCCTCCGGCGAGGTTTTCTGGCTCGTGGTTCGGTCTCGGTCGCCCCTTCCCATCCGCGTCGATCGCGGACAGTGGTCCTTCGGCGACCTCGTCCCCACTCACAGCGGCGGGACCGCGGTGGATTCGCACCACCTTCCCTGCGTCCGGAAGCGCGCGCGAACGTAGGGCGCGCGCGGCGACGCGTCAAGAAGGCGCGGCGCGCCTACTCGAACGCGACGTCCTGGGGCTCGCTGTGGATCAGGTGATTGCCCGCGTCCTTCGCGTACGCGCGCAGCGTCGCGACGTGGCCGGCGAGCCCCGCAGGCACGGTGGCCGAGATCTTGCGCCCGCCGAGCGGCCCGAACGTCGCGAGCCCGCCGACGACCACGAACGTCGGCGCGCCGTCGAGCGCCTCGACGACGAGGAGCGTCGGCTGTCCCGCGGCCCCCTCGCGCGTGACGAGATCGAGCGCGGCGCCCGCGACCGGGTGGCTCGGCGTCGCGTTCAACCAGAGCGGAGCGCCCGCCATGACGCGCACGCGTCCGTCGTAGCCCGCGCCGAGCGAGCCGACGACCAGGTCGTCGCGTCCGTCGCCGTCGACGTCGCCGGCCGCCGCGGGCAGGACCTCGAGGTCGTTCGTCTCGACGCGGTCGAGGAGGAGGAAGGTCGTCCCGGAGAAGAGGAAGGCCGCTGCGTGCGACGTCCCCTGCGCGTCGGTCCACGCGCCCGCGAGCGCGAGGTCGCGCACTCCGTCGCCGTTCACGTCCCCGGCGTCGACGACGCGCGGCGCGAGCGGCGTGGAGGAGTCGGGCGAGACGAACTGCGCGAGCCGGTTCCCGGACTGGCCGGAATAGACGTCGACCATCGCGGCGAAGCCGACCGAGTCGGCGCGGCTCGCGACCGCGTAATCGCGCACGCCGTCGCCGTCGAGATCGCCGAGCGCCGCGACGTCGTAGCCGAGGAGCTGGTTGACGAAGGTGCCGTAGTGCGTCCGGAGCCAAGGACCGCTCGGATTGCCGGGCGAGACGATGTAGGCGGCGCCGAGCACCTGTCCCTGCGAGTTCTTGAACATGCGATCGCCGATCAGGAGCTCGCGGATCCCGTCACCGTCGAGGTCGTCGATCGCCGCGATGGCGTGTCCGAACGGAAACTGGACGTACTTCGAAAGGAGGTCGCTGCCGTCCAGGCCCGAACGGACCCGCATCTCGCCGCCGACGAAGAGGTCGCCGACGCCGTCGCCGTTCACGTCGCCCGCCGGTCCGATCTGGGTGCCCGTCCGGATCGTCGCCCCCATGCTGTCGACGTGCCAGAGCTCGGTGCCGCTCCCGCCGTCGTAGAGGTAGAGCGAGCCGGTGAAGTCGCCGGTCGCCGGCGCGTTCACGAGCAGCTCGTCGCTGCCGTTGCCGTTCACGTCGGGCAGGCGCGCGACGTGCTCGCCGAAGTGGTCGCCGTCGCTCTTGCCGAGGAACGTCGCGAGCACGCTCCCGTCCTTGCCCGAATGGACGCGCACGGCGCCGGCCGTGAATCCGTTCGTGCCGTCGCGCGGCGCGCCGATCGCCACGTCCGCGACGCCGTCGCCGTTCCAGTCGTCGAGGACGACGGCGTGCGCCGCGTAGCCGCCCGCGACGGCGCCGTGCACGTCGAAGAGCACCTGCTGCGCGTGCGCTGGAAGTGCGAGGCAGAAAAGACCGACGACGACTGCAACTGGAAGCGCGCGCGGCGAATGCGACATGCTTGGGCACCTCACGTCGGTACGGGGGGCAGACCGGGTCGACCGAGACTACGACCGTCGCATTCTTCCCGAATGTTGCATCGATCCGCTCGGACCGCCGGCGTCCCTGGGAAAGACGCCCCGCGCCACGCGTCCTCCCACCCGGACGGACCGGTCGCTCCGAAGCGTCACTGCTTCGGCAGCTCCCGGATCCGCAGCGACCGATACCAGACCTCGTCGCCGTGGTCCTGCAGGTCGATGCGGCCCTTCGCCTTCGTCCCGAAGAGCGGCCACGCGGCGAACTTGCTCGCGGCGACCTTCTGCTTCCAGTCGGCGGAGCCGAGCTCGGCGTCGACGACCTTCACGCCGTTG
>DASRRB010000061.1:0-6992 GCA_035695985.1 Planctomycetota bacterium
CGCGCTGTCGTCGTTGAAGGCGACCAGCACCGCGAGCGCCGGATTCTGCTGCAGCGCCGCTTCGGTGTTGCTGCGCGCCTTCTCCGCGTTCGGGGCGGCGATCGTCACGTCGACCTGCGCGGCGGGCGCGATCTTCTTCACGCCGTCCTTCAGCCCCTGCACGCGCTCGGCGATGGTCGGCCGCTCCGGATTGCCGATCAGCGCGACGAGCGCCTTGCCCTGCGCGTGGTCGCGGATCCACGCGCCCGCCATCTCGCCGCCGACCTGCCCGTAGTCGCGCTGCCGGATCGAGACGTAGACGTCGGCGGTCTTCAGCCGCTGCGACTGCGCGACGACCTTGATGCCCTTCGCGCGCGCCCGCGTGACCGCCTCCTCGAGCGCCGGCACGTCGTCGTTCACCGCGGCGACCAGGAGCGCGTCGACGCCCTGCCGCGTGAAGTTCTCGATCTGCTGCAGCTGCGTCGCGTCGTCGCCGCGCGCGTCCTGGACGGAGACCTCGAGGCCGAGCTCCTTGGCGCGCGCCTCGATGCCCTGCTTTATCTTCGCGAAGTAGTCGTTGCTGAGCCGGTCGATCGAGGCGCCGACGAACCACTTCTTCTTCGGCGCCGCGCCGCCGTCGTCGACCATGTACCCGTCGCATCCATTCGAGCCGCGCTCGCACGCGAACGCGGCGAGCAGCAGCAGGCCGAGGCCGGCCTTGAAACGGCGCATTCCCCGCATCGTCGCGTCTCCCTCGCGCCCGCTCGTTCCCGACGAGCGGGGACGGACGATACCGCCGCGTCGCTCAGCGCGGAGCCTCGCCGCCGCCGCCGCGCGGCCGCCGTCCGATCGCGAAGGCGACGCCGAAGAGGAGCGCGAGCGCGAGCACGATCGCCCCCCCGATCGGCACCGGGAAGCGGACCGAGACGAAGAGGCCGCCGAGCGTCGCGAGCAGCGCGAGCGCGACGCTCCAGCCGACCTGGCCGCGCAGCGAGCGCGCGAGCGGGCGCGACGCCGCCGCCGGGATCACCACCAGCGCCTCGATCAGCAGCGCGCCGACGATCTTCAGGCTCACGACGATCGCGGCGGTGAGCAGGACGACGAAGAGGTAGTCGAGGCGCGCCGCCGGGACCCCCTCGGCGCGCGCGAGCGGCGGCGCGACGCTGTCGAGGACGAGCGCGTTGTAGTTGCGCGCGAGCACGAGCAGCGCCGCGACGGTCATCGCCGCGAGCAGGATCAGGTCGCGCGTCGTCACCGTGAGCAGGCTGCCGAACATCACCGCCTCGATCTGGTGGATGTTGAAGCGCTGCGTGACCGCGACCAGCAGGCAGATGCCGAGTCCGAGCGTGAAGGCGGCGAAGACGCCGATCAGCGTGTCGCCGGGCAGCGTCGAGCGCCGCTTCACCCAGACCAGCGCGAGCGCGCAGAGGAGGCAGAAGCCGCCGATCCCGCCGTAGGGCGCATCCACCGGCTCGCCGAGTGCGATTCCGAGCGTGAGCCCCGTGAGCGCCGCCTGCCCGAGCGCCGTCGACAGGAAGGCGAGGCGGCGCGCGACGACGACGTGGGAGAGCGTGCCGAGCAGCGGCGCGAGCAGCAGCGCGGCGATCAGCCCGCGCACGAACCACGGATAGGCGAAGAGCTCGCTCACGGACGGACGTCCGCGCCGGCGAGCTCGCGCTCCGCGAACGCGCGCGCGACCGTGTCGGGGGCGCCGCGCATGCGCACGCCCCGCTCGAGCCACGTGGCCGCCGTCGCCAGCCGCCGCACGAGCGCGAGGTCGTGGCTCACGAGGAGCCCCGCGCACCCGGCCGCGAGCGCCGCGCGCAGCAGCGCCTCGAAGCGCGGCAGCGCCGCCGCGTCGAGCCCCTCGGTCGGCTCGTCGAGCAGGAGCAGCGCCGGCCGCGGATGGAGCGCGTGCGCGAGCAGCAGGCGCCGCAGCTCGCCGCCCGAGAGCTCGCTCACGAGCCGTCGCCCGCAGCCGGCGAGGTCGACCGCGGCGAGCGCCGCGTCCGCTGCCGCGCGCGCCGAACGCGTCGTTCCGAGGAAGAGCGGCGCGCGCTGGCGCGACAGCGCGAGGAACTCCTCGACCGTCAGCGCGAGCACCCCTTCGAATCGCCACGCCTGCGGCACCGAGCCGACGCGGCCGGCGGCGCGGCGGATCGACCCGCGGAACTCCACCTCGCCCAGGATCGCGCGCAAGAGCGTCGTCTTGCCCGCGCCGTTGCGGCCGATCAGGGCGTGCAGCTCGCCCGGCGCGAGCACCAGGTCGAAGCCCTCGCAGAGCGGCGCCGCGCGCGGCCCGAGGCTGAGCTGCTCGATCGAGAGCACGGCGTCCTGCATCGCGCCGCAGCGTAGCGCGCGCCGTATGATCCCGCGCCACTCCGAGGGGGGTTGCCCTTGGCCGTCGATCCTGCGCTCGCGTCGTCGCCGCGCCGCTTCCCGATCGCGCTCGTCGTGCGCGACTCGCTGCGCATCTGGCTGACGACGCTCCCGCGGCTCGCGCTGGTGAGCCTCCTCTTCTTCCTCCCCGAGATCGGTCTCGTGCTGCTGCTCGCGTGGACGAAGGCGGGGAAGGGCGTCTCGCCGCGCACGCTCGGTCTCCTCGCGGCCCTTTTCACGGCCGCCTCGCTCTTCACGGCGCAGGGCGCGGTGGTGCTGATGGTCTTCCAGAAGCTGCGCGGCGAGCCGCCCGACGTGTTCCGGACCGTCCAGGCGGCGTTCCGCCGCCTGCTGCCGATCCTCGGCGTCGTCGTCTCGATCAGCTTCGCCTCCTTCGTCGCCACCTTCGTCATCGTCGTCCTCACGCGCCTCTTCCTGCTCTTCGTGCTCCTGCTGATCCCGCTCCTCGCCCTCTTCGTCGCCTGGAGCGTCGCCATCCCCGCGGCGGTCGTCGAACCGATCGGACCGTGGAGCGCGCTCGCGCGCAGCGCGAGCCTCACGAAGGGGGAGCGCGGGCGGATCTTCGTGGTGTGGCTCGTCTGCGCCTTCGTCTGGTGGATCTTCACGATGCTCGCCACGGCGGTCCTGTCGTCGTTCGGGAGCGAATCTGGCTGGCCGGCCCTGCTGGCGCGCTTCCTCTTCCTCGCCGTCGTCGGATCGTTCCCCGCCGTCGTGCCCGCCGTCGTCTACCACGAGCTGCGCGAGAGCCGGGAGGGGATCGGCCTCGACCAGCTCGCGAGCGTCTTCCAGTGAGGTGAATCGATGGCCGAGCTCCCGCCCCCCCTCCCGAACGCGCCGCGCGCGATGCCGTACGAGCCGTACCGTCGGCCGCAGCGCGCCGACCCGATGCGGGCGTCGACGGTCCTGGGCAGGACGTTCAGCCTCTGGATCTCGACGCTTCCGAAGCTCCTCGCCGTCGCCGCGCTGGTCCACCTGCCCCGCTTCGCCGTGCGCTGGTTCTTTCTCGCCCGCCCCTCGAACCCCGTCCTCGTGGCCCTGCAGAGCGGCTTCGAGTCGCTCGAGTTCCTCGTCGTGCCCGCCTTCGTCTCCGTCTTCGCGGTCTACTTCGTCTTCCAGCGGCTGCGCGACGAACCGGCCGATCTCGGCCACTCGATCGCGCTCGGCTTCCGGCGCATCCTGACGTCGCTCGGCATCACCGCCATCCTCGGCGCGCCGCTCTTCGTCCTCGTCTACGTGTCCGTCCACATGTCGCAGGAGATCGTGAAGCAGGCCGACCGCACGGACCCTCGCGGCGCCGTCGCGTCGATGGGGGTCCTCCTGCTGGTCGCCTTCGCGACCCTCCTCTTCAACCTCATCATCTCGCTCGTCTTCCACGTCGCGCTGCCGGCCGCGATCGTGGAGCGTCTCGGCATGTTCCCGGCGCTCGGACGGAGCGCGCGGCTCACGTCCGGCCGGCGCTTCACCATCTTCGTCGCGAGCCTGCTGCTCGTCCTCGTGACCGGGATTCCCGCAGGCATCGCCGAATACGCCATCACCACGGTGAAGGACCCGCTCGCGCACCTCGCGGCAGAGTCCGCCATGCAGTGGTTCTTCGGGTCGCTCGCCTGCGTCTTCCCGATCGTCCTCTACCACGAGCTGCGCCGCACGAAGGAGGGCTTCGGGGCCGAGGAGCTCGCCAAGGCGTTCGATTGAGCGACCGGCGAGAACGACGAGAACCGCGATGGCCGAGCTTCCGACCACGTCTCCGGGGATCCCCGCCAGCATCGGGCGCGCGGCCTACCGGCGCCCGCAGCGCCCGGAGCTCATGACCGCGTCCTCGATCGTCGGCAAGACGATGCGCATCTGGATCTCGACGCTGCCTCAGCTGCTCGCGGTGGCGGCACTGGTCGAGGTGCCGCGCCTCGCGGTGGCGTGGTTCTTCCGGACGCGTCCGGTGAGCCCGACGCTCGCGCAGGTCGCCGATGCGTTCGAGAACCTCGAACTGATGCTGATCCCGGCCGTCGTCGGCGTCTTTGCCGTCTACTTCGTCTTCCAGCGGCTGCGCGACGAGCCGGCCGACCTCGGGCGCTCGATCGCGCTCGGCCTCCGGCGCATCGGCACGGGGCTCGGCATCTTCGCGCTCTTCGCCTTGCCGCAGCTCGCGACCGTCTTCCTCGACCGCCCCGCGGAGGACACGTCGAACCTCTACCATCCCATGCGCGTCGACTCCGGCTCGATCGAGGCCGGCATCGTCGTCGGCGCGCTCGTCGTCGTCTGCAACCTCGTCTTCGCCCTTGTCTTCGACGCGGCGCTGCCCGCCGCGCTCGTCGAGCGGATCGGCGTCTTCCCGGCGCTCCGACGGAGCGCCCGCCTCACTTCGGGACGGCGCTCGACGATCTTCGGCGCCAACATCCTCTTCGGCCTCCTGACCGGACTCCTCGCGGTGCCGCTCTTCGCCGTGACCTCGTTCGAGCACGGCGCGGTGGGCGAGCTCCTCTTGACGAGCGCGGTCACCTGGGTCGCCTCCTCGCTCCAGTGCGTCTTCCCGATCGTCCTCTACCACGAGCTGCGCCGCACGAAGGAGGGCTTCGGGGCCGAGGAGCTCGCCAAGGCGTTCGATTGAGCGCGGCGCGTCGCCTGCAGGTCCGCGTCGCGGACGTCGTCGGCGGCGCGTTCCGCGTCTGGGTCCGGTCGCTGCCGCAGCTCCTGCTGATCGCGGCGCTCGCGCATGCGCCGATGATCGCCCTGCGCATCGTCGCGAGCGGCGCCGCGCGGCCCGACTCCTGGCGCGGGGTGCTCGGGCGCGCGCTGCCGCTCCTCGACCTCGTCGTCTCCGCCGCCACCGAAGCGTGCGTGGTCGTGCTCGTGCTGCAGCGGCTGCGCGGCGAGCGGCCGACTCCTCGGGCCTCGCTCCGCGCGGGCGCGCGGCGGCTCGGGACGGTGTTCGGGATCACGGCGATCCTGAACGCACCGAACGGCGCGAGCGCCGTGCTCGACCTCTTCTCCTCCGCCGCGGTGCGCGCCCGGCCCGGCGCCGAGAGCCTGCTCGCGAGCGAGTTGACCCCGTGGGACGTCGGCGTCGCCGTCTTCAAGTTCCTGGTGGGCGTCTGCCTCTGCGGGCCGATCGCCGTCGCCGTCGTCGAGCGGCGCGGCGTGATCGCGTCGATCGGACGGAGCTGGCTCCTCACGCGCGGCTTCCGGCTCACGATCGCGTTCGCGTACCTGCTGCTGTCGCTCGCCGCGATCTTCGTCCTCGGCTTGCGCGACGCGATCGACCTGCCGGCGTCGGATCCGACCGCGCTCCTCCTCGACGTCGCCGGCGACCTCCTCGTGGCGAGCTTCACCTGCGTCGTGCCCACCGTGATCTTCCACGAGCTGCGCGAGGCGCGGGAGAGCAGCGGCGGGGAGCACCTCGTCGAGGTGTTCGGATGAGCGCGGGCGAGCTGCCGCTCGCGGAGGCGCGGTCGCCGGGGGCGCTGCGCTCGCTCGGCGTCGGGCTCCGGCTCGCGCACGTCCGCTTCCTCCGGCTCTTTCCGCTGGCGCTGCTCGTCGGCGTGGCGCTCGAGGCGGTCGCGATCGCGACCGACACCGCGATCTACTGGCACCTCTTCGGGCGGGCGCCCGCCTGGCTCCACGACGACCCCCACGTGCCGCGCAGCGTGCTCCTCTTCCTCTCGTTCCTGCTCCGGACCCTCGGCGGAACGGCGCCGGCGGTGCTCACCACGGCGCTCGTGACGCCCGCCGCATCGGAGCTCCTGCGGGATCGCGACGAGCGCCCGCTCGCGAGCCTCGCGGCCGGGGTCCGCGTCCTCCCCGTCGCGCTGGCGACGACGTTCGCCTTCTCGATCCTTCCGCTCGCCGCGCTCTGCGCCCCGAGGACCGCCGGCGACGTCCCGTCGAGTGCGCGGACCTTCGTCTGGGCCGTCGTCCTCTCGCTCCCGCTCACCGCCGCGGTGATCGGACGGTGGCTCTTCGCGGTGCCGGCCGCGGCGCTCGAGCGGCGCGGCCTCATCGCCGCATGGCGGCGCAGCGAGCGCCTCGTCGTCGGCCGCCAGCTCTCCACGTTCGGACTCGTGCTGCTCGGGGTCGCCTCCGGGTTCGTCGCCTTCGAAATGGTGCTCCCGTGGCTCCTCGCGACCTGGGCCCTCGGGCCGCTGCCTTGGCCGCGCGTGCTCGAGTTCGGCCGCGTCGCGCTCTCCGCGTGGTTCAACCTCTGCGTCGCGACCGTCACGACCGTCCACTTCGTCGAGCTGCGCCGCGCGAAGGAGGGCCCCGACGCCGACGAGCTGCGCGCCGTCTTCACCTGACCGCGGAGGCGCCGCCGTTCACGAAGACTTCCGCTCCTTGCGCTGCCCCATGAGAAGGCGCTGCTCGAGCCGCGCGCGCTGCGCGGCGTAGAAGGCGGAGAGGAACGCGGCCGGATCGGCGACGCCCCCCTCCCAGCGGATCTTCTTCGCGACCTTGCTCGCGACCAGCGTCAGCACCGCCGCGCGATCGGGGCGGTCGCGCCGCAGCACCTCCTCGAGCACCTGCAGCTCGTAGATGCCGTAGACGTCGAGCTGCTCGGCCGTGAACGGGTAGGCCGCCGCGCCGCGCGGCGCCGGCGGCGGTCGCTCGGAGAGGTCGGGCAGCAG
>DASRRB010000062.1:0-22076 GCA_035695985.1 Planctomycetota bacterium
GGATCAGCGCGAGGTCGGTGCCGCCGTCGCTGCGCTCGACGATCTCGAGCAGGTGGTCGACCGTCGTCGCCACCGCCGTCTCGCCGCCCGCGTGCTCCGGCGTCGCCGGCGCGCCGCCGTTCGCGGCGCGCGCCGCCTCGACGAAGAGCGACGTGATGCGCTCCTGCCGGAAGAACGCCGCCATCCACGGCAGCAGCATGCGCGCGTCGTAGAGCAGCGGGAACGCCCAGCGCAGGTGGCCGAGCCCCCACAACGCGGCGCGGCGCACCTGGCGCCCCTGCGCGCGCAGCGCCTCGACGCCGTCGTGCACGTCCTTCAGGAACTTGCCGGTCGAGAGGTATTCGGGCGCGAAGGAGAGCACGTGGAGCCGCTCCGCCTCGGCCGCGGGGAACCAGCGGCGCGCGATCGCGCGCAGGTCGGCCTCGCTCTCCCGGAACGAGACGAGCAGCCCGTCGCCCGCCTCGGCGAGCAGGAAGCGCAGCGCGAGCCAGTGCGCCGTCGTCACGCGGCGCGGCAGGCCGACCAGCCCGCTCACGGAACCGGCCGGCACGAAGAGGTCGGCGAGCCCGAACGGGACGCTGGTCGCCGGCGCCGGCGTGGCGCCGTCGCGGTAGGCGAGGTGGGAGAGGAGCGTCGGCACCGACGGATAGACGTGGATGCCGGGCGGCCGCTGCCCGCGCGCGCCGCGCAGCCGGCCTTCGTTGCGACCCACGATCGAGAAGTGGTGCGTGCCTCGGTAGTAGAACTGGTGGCGCGCCTTCGTGATCTCGATCGAGCGCTCCTTGAACTGGTCGCCGAAGGCGTGGTACCCGAGCTGGAGGATCACGTCCGCCGCGTACTCGGCCGCCGTGAAGGTCCCGAGGTCGCCGCTCCCGCCGGGCGTCTCGATCACGAAGACGCCGTGGAGGTTGCGGGCGGCGAGGTGGTCGCGGATCTGGTGCAGCGCGGAGCGGACCGTCCCGCCGTCGTCGAGCGAGGAGACCGAGATGTTGTCGATGGCGACGAGGCGCGGCTTCAGGCTCGTGCCGACCGGCGCGGTGGCGCGCGTCAGGGCGGAGAGGTCGGCGTCGAGCCGCTCGAAGAGCGCCGAGCTGCGCGACACCAGGTCCTTCGGCTGCTCGCGCAGCGACGCGAGCACGAGGTAGTGCTCGTCGGAGGCGGCGCGCGCCGGCCTAAACGACTGCACCAGCGCCGAGTGGTCGGGGTTCTCGATCGAGCCGACGATGCGGCCCCACTCGCCCGGGATCTGGAAGAAGCCGAAGTCCTCGCGCAGCTTGTCGTGCAGCTCCGCTGGCGACTGGTCGAGGCTGTAGTAGACGTGGCTGCCGCCGTTCCCCTCGATCCGGGCGAGCGTCCGCGTCGCGATCTCGAGCGCGACGTGGGTCTTGCCGCTGCCCGGCCCCCCCAGGATCACCATGAAGACCGAGCCGCCGCGCGGGAAGCGCAGGCCCCCGTCGAGCAGCAGGTCGAGGCCGTCGATGTCGGTCGGGAGCCGGTCGTAGGCGCTCATGGCGGGATCCTACTGCCACCGTCGGGCACGCCACAGTCGCACGCACCCCGCGGCCGATGGCGTCCCGTGCACCTTTCCTTGGGACCGGCGCCGCGCCGGCGCATGATGCGCGCTCCCCCTGCGGGTCCGACCGCCCGATGAGCTACCGCGACGTCGTCGTCACGCTGACCGTGCTGGCGTGCCTGCCCTACGCCTTCATCCGTCCGCTCTTCGGCCTGCTGCTCTTCACGTGGCTGGCCTACATGCGGCCGCAAGACCTCTGCTGGGGGTTCGCGAAGCAGATCCGCTTCTCGCTCTTCGCCGCGATCCTCATGTACGTCGGCTGGTTCTTCTTCGACGGGCGCCGCTTCACGCGCTGGTCGACGCCGATGAAGTGGCTCGGGATCTTCGCGACCTGCCTCACCATCTCCCTGCTGATCAACGAACGCCACCCGGAGAACCGCTCGTTCAGCAAGTGGTTCGACCTGCTGAAGGTCTTCTTCGTCGCCTTCTTCACGTGCGGGCTGGTCGACGACCGGAAGCGCCTGCGGCTGCTGCTCTGGACCATCGCGCTGAGCCTGGGCTTCTACGGGGTCAAGTTCGGCCTGCACGGCGTGCTGCGCGGCGGCCGGATCCTGCAGGGCCCCGGCGGGATGATGCTCGACAACAACGACCTCTGCCTCGCGATGGCGATGAACCTGCCGCTGCTCTTCTACCTGGGCCGCGGCGCGGAGAAGCGCTGGCAGCGCCGCCTCTGCATGGTCGCGGTCGCGCTCACGGGCGTCACCGTGGTCTGCACGCTCTCGCGCGGCGGCTTCCTCACCACGATCCTGGCGGGACTGCTGATCCTGCTGAAGCTCCGCAAGAGCATCGTGCCGTGGCTGGTCGCGCTCGCCCTCGGCGGCGTCCTGCTCTTCGCGCTGCCGAGCGACGTGGTGGCGCGCCTGAAGACGCTCGAGGACCCCAAGAAGGAGGGCTCGGCCGCCGGTCGACTCCACGCCTGGAAGGTCGGCATGCGCATGGTCGCCGACCATCCGATCTTCGGCGTCGGCTTCGAGGGCTTCCTCCCCAACTTCAGGAAGTACGACCCCGAGATCACCGAGTCGAACGACCAGATCGAGAGCGTCCGCGTCGCGCACAACACCTACGTGCAGGTGTGGGCCGAGCTCGGCACGCCGGCGCTGATCTGCTTCCTCGCGATGCTGGTGACGGCGATCCTCTCGCTCCGCAAGACCCGCCAGCTGATCGACCGCGCGCGCGCCGGCCCCGCCTTCCAGGAGATGCGCAACTACTCCGACATGATCGAGGTGAGCCTCGTCTGCTTCATGTTCGGCGCGAACTTCCTGAACCGCGCCCACTTCGACCTGCTCTACGAGCTGATCGCCCTCTCCGCGATCCTGCTCTTGATCACCCGCGACGAGCTCGCGCGGCGCGCCGCCGGGATCGCGGTCGCCGCCGAGAGCGAGGAGCGGCTCGAGGTGCCGGCGCTCGCCGCCTGGCGCTGAGCGAGGCGCGCGGGGAATCCCGGGGGGAGTCGGGCCCGGAAGCGCGCCTCGGGGCGCGCGCCCGACGCCGGACCGGCCTCAGGATCGCCCCCGTTCCCTGCCGATGAGGCGGTCGGAACGCATTTCGGGGGAGCGCGCCGATGGCGGACACGACGACCGAGCCGATCCAGCCGACCCAGCCGGCGCAGCAGCACAAGCGCTCGACGGTGCTGATCGACCGCGAGTTCCAGCTGCGCTTCATCTCCCGGCTCGGGGTCGTCCTGTTCTTCTACCTGCTGGTCTTCCTGCTCATCTCGGTGGTGGCGCCGGTGGCGTTCACGCTGCTGGGCGACGCGCCCGACTGGGCGCTGACGGAGACGGCGTTCCGCGTCGAGGTGCTGCTGCGCCTGATCCTCGCGCCGCTGCTGTGCACCTTCCTCTGCCTCTTCGCGCACGGCGTGATCGAGACGTTCCGCATCGCCGGCCCGAACTACCGCTTCAAGACGGTCCTGCGCGACCTCGCGAAGCTGCGCGTCCCGCGCGGCGTCACGACGCGCCGCGGCGACTACCTGCGCGACACGGCCGCGGAGTTCGACAAGGCGCTGATCGTGCTGCACGACGGCGTGCGCGATCTGAAGCGCCTGAGCGCGGTGGCCTCGGCGAATGCCCGGGAGGCGCTGCAGGACGTGCCGCAGGGCGAGGCGGCCGCCGCCGCGCTCGCGGCGCTCGACGAGATCGGGCGGCGCCTCGCGGGCTACGAGCTGGTCTCCGCCGCGCCCCAGTGCCGGCCGCTCGAGGGCGACGGCGCGCCGGTCGAGCCGATCGTCGAAGCGGTCGCGGCGGGCGAGAGCGCGGCGCGCTGACAGGTTCTGGCGCGATGCGCCGCGCCGCTCACTGGCCCTGCGCGTCGCCGGTCTTCGTCCCCTTTTCGGCCTTCTCCGCGTCGCCCGCGTCCTTGTCGGCGGCGGCCGGCTTCGGCGGCGGCGCGGGCACGAGCTCGCGGAGCACGGTGCGGCTCGACGAGCCGTAGAAGCGGCGCAGCCCCTCTTCGAGCCGCCAGTTCCCGAGCGACTCGCTCGCGCCGCCCTTCACGAAGCGGCGCACGTCGCCGTTTTTCGTGACGTAGCCGACGTCCTCGAAGCGCAGGTCCTGGATCCGGTACGTCCCGGTCGGGAACGCGCGGTCGGCGGAGGCGCCCGCGGGGATCGCCTGGTACTCGACGAGGTAACCGACGAGCGCGCCGTCGATCAGCACCTCCGACGTGCGCGTGTAGGGGTCGCGCTCCCACGGCTGGGCGCGCAGCGGCGGCTCGACCTTGGCGGGCGCGGGCTCTTTCTTCGGCCCGCTCGAGCAGGCGAGGAGCCCCAGCAGCAGCGCGTATCCGAACCCTTTCATCCGAGGCTCCCGGCCCTTCCTGCGATCCTCCCCGAATCGGGAGGCGGAGGATGCTAGGCCGCGCTCCCGGGTCGGGCAACATCATCGGCGATGCAGGGAAATCGATCGCGCATGGCCGAGCTCTTCGGGAGCGGCGGCGCCCTGGCGACCCGCTTCGAGGGGTTCGAGGAGCGGCCGAGCCAGGCCGCGATGGCCGAGGCGATCGACGAGCTCTTCGTCCGAGGCGGCCGCCTGCTGGTCGAGGCGGGGACGGGCACGGGGAAGACCTTCGCCTACCTGCTGCCGGCGCTGCTGCACGCCGAGCTGCCGGAGCGGCGCGTGGTCATCTCGACGTGGACGCGCACGCTGCAGGAGCAGCTGGTCGGGCGCGACCTGCCGCGATTGCGCGAGCTGCTCGGCGTCCCGCTCGAAGCGGTCCTGGTGCAGGGGCGCGAGAACTACGTCTGCCGGCGCCGCGCCGAGCTCGCGCTCCACCGCAACGACCTGCTCTTCGAGGGCGCCGGTTCCGGCGCGCAGCTCGCCGAGGTGGTCGAGTGGTCGGCGCGTTCGAGCGTCGGCACGCGCGCCGACCTCGGCTTCGAGCCGCGCGCGGAGGTGTGGGCGGCGGTGCGCGCCGAACGAGGAAACTGCCTGCAGGGCCGCTCGCCCCACTTCCACTCGTGCGTCTGGCAGGACGCGAAGCGGCGCGCGCGCGAGGCGGGCGTCCTGGTCGTGAACCACGCGCTGCTGCTCGAGGACCTGAAGCTCAAGCGCGCGGGCGGCGCGGTGCTGCCGCCCTACTCGCTGCTGATCGTCGACGAGGCGCACCACCTCGAGGAGGTCGCGGCCGACCACCTCGGCGGCCGGTTCTCACGCGCCTCCGTGCTCGGCCTGCTGCGCGCGGCGGCGCGCGCCGTCGAGACCGGCGCGCGCGGGACCGATCGTGACGAGCTCGAGCACGTGCTGTCGCGCTGTCGCGGCGCCGCGATCGAGCTCTTCGAGGCCGCCGCGGGCTGGATCGGGACGCGGACGGTCGCCGCGCTCGAGCCCGGCGCGCGGCTGCCCGCGACGCTGCCGCTCCTGCTGCAGGAGGCGCACGACCGGCTCGTCGCGGCCGCGAAGCACGGCTCCGACGAGGGGGCCGCGGCGGAGCTCGCGGCGCGCGCGACCGCGGCCGGCGCGGCGGCCGAGTCGATCGGCGCGATCCTCGACGCCTCGCTGCGGGAGGGGGCCGCGCGCACGACCGACGAGCTCGTCGTCTTCGCCGAGCGCAGCGAGCCGAGCGGCGACGTCGCGCTCTGCACCGCGCCGGTCGAGCCGGGGCCGATCCTCGCGCGCGAGCTCTTCGCGCCGCTGCACGCCGCCGTGCTGACGAGCGCGACGCTCGCCGTCTCGCCGCCGCCCGACCGCTTCGCGTGGCTGCGGCGCGGCTGCGGCGTCGGCGAGGCGCAGGCACTCGTGCTCGACTCGCCGTTCGACTACCGGCGCCAGAGCCGGCTCGTGGTCGATCCACTCCCGGAGCCGAGCGATGCCGAGGCGTGGACCGCCGCCCTGATCGAGCGCGTCCCCGTCCACGTGCGGCGCAGCGACGGCCGCGCCTTCGTGCTCTTCACCAGCCGAAAGACGATGGAGGCGGTCGCGGCCGGCGCGCGCGCGGCGCTCGAGGAGGCCGGCATCGCGCTGCTGGTCCAGGGGCGCGGCGTGCCGCGCTCGAAGCTGCTGCAGCAGTTCCGCGAGCAGCAGCCGGCCGCGCTCTTCGGGCTCGCGTCGTTCTGGGAGGGGGTCGACGTGCCCGGCCAGGACCTCGCGCACGTGATCCTGACGCGGCTGCCGTTCGCCGTGCCCGACCATCCCCTGGAACTCGCAAGGGCCGAGCGGCTCGAGCGGGCGGGCGGCAACGCGTTCTCCATGCTCTCGCTGCCGAAGGCGGTGCTGCGCTTCAAGCAGGGGTTCGGCCGGCTGATCCGGACGCGCGACGACCGCGGCGACGTCACCGTCCTCGACGCGCGCATCGTCCAGCGCCGCTACGGCCGCGCGTTCCTCCTCGCGCTGCCCGACTGCCGCAAGGTGGTGCTGCGCGACGGCGAGGAGGTCGACCTCGACGAGGAGACGGAGTCGTGACGGCCGCTGCGCCGTTCGTGAGACTCGCGCCGCTGCTCGCGTTCGCGCTCGCGACGGCGGCCGGCGGGGACGAGGACGACGCGCGCGCCGCCGCGTGGAAGCGCTTCCCCGTCTTCGTCTGGTTCCACGGCGGGCCGCCGGCGGGGCCGGCCGCGTTCGAGGTGCTGCGGCGCCACGGGCTGCTCGGCTGCAACGTCGAGGGCTCCGATTCGAGCGACGCAGCGGCGCGCGCGGGCGTTCCCTTCTACGCCGACCACGTCGCGGGGAAGGGCGACCTCTACCTGCGGCCGGCGGAGTTCGAGAAGGACCAGAAGCGGCTGGCCGAGGAGCTCCTCGCCTTCCGGCCGGTGCGGCCGAACTGCTTCGTCGCGGAAGAGGTCGTCGCGCGGCTCGACCGGCGGGTCGACGAGAACGCGCGGCGGCAGGCGCCGAACCGGCCGCTCGCGTACGTCCTGGACGACGAGCTCTCCGTCACGCGCGGCGTGAACCCGATGGACTACTGCTTCGGGCCGGAGTGCCTGGCGGGGCTGAGACATTGGCTCATCGCGCGGGACGGCTCGCTCGAGAAGGTGAACGCCGCGTGGGGAACGCGCTTTTCTAGCGTCGACGCGATCGTGCCGCCGACCACCGAGGCGGCGCGCGTCGCCAACGCGGAGCGGCCGCTCGCGCAGCTCTCCTTCGCAGCGTGGAGCGACCACCGCGAGTTCATGGACGAGGCGCTCGCGCTGCGGCTCGACGAGCTCGCCGAGCGCGTGCGCCGCGTCGATCCGGGCGCCCCGGTCGGCTTCACCGGCGGCCAGCTCCCGTCGGCGTTCGGCGGCTTCGACTGGGGGCGGCTGCTGCGGACGCAGACCTTCGTCGAGCCCTACGAAGGCGGGCTCGCGCCGGCGCTCGTCCACGGGCTCGCGCGGCCCGGCACGAAGGTCGTCTCGACCTGGTTCGTCCCCGACGAAGCCGACGCGCGCGCGAAGTACTCGCCGTGGGAGGTCTTCCCGCGCGTCGCGCGCGGCGACGACGGCGCGGTGATCTGGTCGAGCGGAGCGATCTTCGAGGTCGAAACGGGGGGCGAGCACGGAAGCGAGCTCGACCTGAATGCGGCGGGGCGTGCGCTCGCGGAGGTCGTCGCGGCGGCGCGCGCGCTGCGCGCGGCGACGGAAGGGGCGCAGCGGCCGCGCGCCGACGTCGCGATCGTCGTGAGCCAGCCGTCGATCCGGGCGACCTGGCTGGTGGATTCGTGGGGCGACGGGAAGACGTGGCCGCGCCGCCTCACGAGCTACGAGTCCGACCATTCGTCGAGCGCGGCCGCGCGGCTCGGCTGGGACGCGGTGTGCGGCGCGCTCGGTCTCGAGGTCGGATACGTCGACGTCCGCGAGCTCTCCGGCGGTGCGCCGGCCGCGGCTCCGGCGGACGGACCGCGGATCTGGATCGTGCCGGAGGGGGCCGCGCTCTCGGAACGCGAGATCGACGCGCTGCTCGCGAAGGCGCGCGCCGGGGCGCTCGTCGTCGCCGACGCGCACGCGCTCCTCTTCGACGAGCGGCTGCGCGGGCGCGACGACGCGGCGCTGCGGCGCCTCTTCGGCGTTCGGCGGGCGCCGGGGCGCAAGCTCGCCGACCTCGCGCGCGAGCTCGCGAGCGGCTCGCTCGCCGTCGAGGGCGACGCGCTCACCGCGGACGGCGCCGAACGCAACGCCTTCGCCGGTTTCGTGAAGTCGCACGGGACCGGCGCGACGTGGCTGCTCGACCGGCGGCTCGCCGGACTCGAGCGCGCGCCGGAGCGGCTCGCGCAGTTCGCGGCCGGTTTCGAGCAGGAGCTCGCGGCGCGCGGGCGCTCGCCGAAGCGGACGCGGCCGGCGCTCGCGGCCGCGGGACGCGTGCGCTGGCGCCGGCTCGAGGAGGGCGTGTGCGCGTGGTGGATCGGAGTCCGCATCGACGGCGACGGCGCGTCGCGCGGCGAGGCGGTCGAGGCGCGCCTCGACTTCGCGGAGCCGCGCCGCGTGCAGGAGCGGCTCGGCCGCCCGCTCGATCCGGCGGCGTTTTCGAGCGACGCGCCGGTCGCGGGTGTCGCGGCCCGCATCGACGCGAGCCACCCGCTGCTGCTGCGCTGCGAGCCGCGGTGAAAGAGGACGGCCGGCGGAGAGCTCGCGCCCTCCGCCGGCCGTGCCGTTCGGACTCGTTGCGGGGATCCGCTCCGATCAGAAGGTCAGCCGGAATCCCAGGTACATGAAGACCATGTCGTTGCCCTCGCCGGTCATCTGGCGGTAGCCCTTGCCGTCGAAGAAGTATCCCAGCCCGGTGCTGACCTTGACCTGCTTGGTGCACTCGCGCGAGTAGATCAGGTCGAACTCCTGGCCGAGGTCCTTGTCGATGCCCGCGCCGCCCGCGCCGGACGCGTTGTAGCCGACGAAGCCGCCGTTGGCGTTCGCCATGCGGTCCCAGTGGTAGTTGACCGAGACGACGCCGTCGAGCGCGTCGGCGTCGACGCCGAGCGTGAAGTGCTGGATGTTCGACCAGCTGAACAGGTCGGTGATGCCGAACCAGCCGTGCAGCGACGGGTAGAGCTGGACGAAGTTGTCGGAGAAGGTGCTGCCGCCGGTCGCGTAGTCGTACGCGGCGTGGACGCTGCGCAGATACTCGATCTGCTTCTCGGGAGACCAGCCCACGCCGGCGTGCACGGCGTAGGTGCCGAAGCCGTAGTTGTGGGTGTCGCTGCCGAAGATCTCGCCGAACTGCGTCGCCGCCTCGGCGTCGGCCGAGAAGCCGCCCCACGACGGGCCCTGCCAGCGGCCGCCATAGGTCGTGAAGCGCGTGCGCCCGGCGGCGGCCACGGAGTTCCCGCCGTAGTTCATGTCCTCGAGGTGGAAGACGTAGCCGTCGATCGTGCCGAACTCGTCGCGCTTGATCGTGTAGTAGAAGCCGAACAGGTCGGTGTTGTCGACCTTGTTGACGTCGGTCGGCGAGAGCTCGGACGAGCCGTTCACCGGCGGCACGTTGTCGCCGTCGGTCAGGCGCATCGCGATGAGCGACCAGGTGCCGAGGTCCTGCCCGAGCGACTGGTCGAAGCGCAGCCCGTCGAACACGGTCCGGTTCAGGCGCCATTCGTCGTCGCCGATGATGCGCTCGGCGCCGTACTCGATCTTCTGGCGGCCGGCGCTGACGTCGACGCCGCTCTGCATGACGTCCTTGAAGTTGACCAGCGCCTCCGTGACCGCGACGCTCGCGGAGTTGGTCGAGTTCGACGTGCCCGTCGGCGAGCCGTCGAGGCGGTTGGGGGCCTGCGTGTCGAGGCCGTTGAAGGTGTTGTTGCCCCACACGCCGGCGTAGTGCAGCGTGAAGCTCGCGAAGATCGTCTCGCTCAGCTTCGCCCGCGCACCGAGCCACGCCTCGGTGCCCGCCGACAGGACGTCGTTGGGCCCGCCGCCGGCGTTGTAGTTGCCCCAGTAGTCGCCGCGCATGGCCATGCCGCCGAAGAGGTCGATCCCTTCGATCCCCGGCGCACTGATGTTCAGGCGGCGCGGATCCGCGCTGGGGTCGACCGGGCTCTGGCGCACCGCGCCGTCGAGCCTCGGATCGGCGGCCGGCGTCGTCGTCCCGTCGCCGTTCCCGGCGCGCATCGCGTCGAGCTGCCTCTGGACCGAATCGACCTGCTTCTGCAGCGCGTCGATCTGTGCGTCTTTTTCGGCGTCCTTGTTCGGGGCGTCCTGCCCGAACGCGGCCGATCCGGCAACGAAAGCCAGGATCGACAGTGCACCTGCGAATCGCATCAAGCTCCTCCTCTTTCCCGGGTTCACCCGAATCGTGGACGCCCGGATCTCACGCCGGACGCTCTGCGACCGATTCCAGATCCCCTCCGCCTGCAACGACGCTTTCGAAAGTCCGGCAGCACGCGCGGCCGGGGTGCTGATTCCTTCTCGAGATGCCCGAGTCGGCTGGATGGACGCCGCTCCGAATCGGAGTGCGGAGTCCCCTCGCTTCCGGTCGCCTCCCGGTCGCGGTCCCTCCCCTGCAGCTGGTCATCGGCGCCCCCGCCAAAGGGAGCCGATCTCTCGGGCGCACCGGCTTGCGGGCTCCCCCGATGGACAGGGGGGGAATCCGCAGCCGCGGATGGTGGCGGCCTCCGAGTTGGCGGCAAAGGATCGAGGTGGCGCGCGTCAAGTCAACCTTGCTGACAAGGAATCCTTGAAACTCCCTGGGAAACGCTCGGAATCCGATCCATTTCATGACCACTTGGAGCCGCAGCGCCCCCGGAGCTGCGCGCGGCACCTCGAGTCGGCTCTGAATCCGATCACTCCCCGGGGAAGCGATACAGCCGCGCGCCGACTTGGTCGATGTCTCATCGCCCCTCCGCTCGAGGCCGACGGGACCGATGGTGAACCCGATCTCGACTCCGAATTCCGCGCGGCCGCGCGACTACGCGCTGGCGGTGATCGTCTCCGCGATCCTGATCATCCTCGCGGGGATGGTGATCCCGTTCCTGCGCTCGCGCGAGATGGCGCGCGACGAGGAGCGTGCCCGCCTCGACCTGATCGACGTGCGCGACGCGATTCGAGCGTTCATGCGCGACGTCGGACTGCCGCCGACGCGGGACAAGGACGGGAACGACCGCGCGCTGCTGCGGCTGTGCGGGCCGGGGCGACCTCCCGAAGGTGCCTACTTCGTCTACGACGCCTACGAGGGCAACTACGTCGACCACCTCTACCGCAACGAACCGCTCGGGAAGGTGAACACGCCCGGCTACGCGCACTGGAGCGGTCCCTACCTGAAGCGCCTCGAGTACGACCCCTGGTACCGCGCCTACACCGTGGTCGCCTACCCCCTCAACACGCGCGACGGCTTCGGCGACGGGCGCGTGTGCATCGTGGTCTGCGCCGGGCCCAACGGCCGCATGGACGGCGACTACAGCTCGCCGCGCGACCCGGTCGCCGCCGGCGACGATCTCATCGAGGTGGTAACGCCCGACGGACCGGAATCGGACGGGAAGTAGTTTCCCGAGCGCCGCCGCCGCCGCGGATGGGATGGGGCGTCCGTCCCGGGGACTCCGATGGAGGTCTCGAGTGGGGGGCACCGCGTCGTCCGGCCCGGACCGGACGGACGGGAGAGGCGATTTGCTCGAACGTCGAAAGCACCCCCGCGTCGCCAAGCAGATCCGCATCCGCTGGCAGCGCGTCGCGACGAGCGACGGCGCCGCGGTGAAGGTCGGCCCGGTCGAGGCGGCGCACACGCGCGACGTGAGCAAGGGGGGGCTCGGCTTCCCGATCGCGCACGAGATCGAGGTCGGGACGATCCTCGCGATCGAGCTCGACCGCGAGTTCGGCGGCCCGCCGCTCTCGGCCCTCGCCCGCGTCGCCCGCTGCATCCATGAAGCCGACGGCTGGTTCGCGGGCGTCGAGTTCACCTGGATCGAGTGCGCGCTGCCGGAGACGGCGCTCGGGCTCGCGCCCCAAAACGCCTGGATGCCGATGTAGCGCGACCGGCGCGGCGTGCGAAACTGCGCGCGATCCCGATGAACGCGCGCACGATCCTGAAGAACGTCGGCAGCAACTCGCTCGGCTACGTCGTCAGCGTCGCCGTCGGTCTCGTCCTCTCGCGGCTCATCATCCAGACGCTCGGCCCCGCGGTCGCCGGCGTCTGGTCGCTGGTGGTCAGCTTCGTCGGGACCTACGGCGTGCTCGACGTCGGCATCCGGTCGGCCGTCAGCCACTTCGTCGCGACCTACCACGCGCGGCGCGACCAGGAGCAGGTGAACCGGACGTTCTCGACGTCGATGGCGCTGCTGTGCGGCGTCGGGCTCGTCGCGGCGCTGATCACGGTGGCGGCCGCGTTCTGGCTCCCGGACTGGTACGCGACGTACCGGTCGCTGAGCCACGCGTCGGGGAGCAACACGCTCGCCGTGTTCCAGGACCCCAAGACGCTGCGCGTCGTGATCCTCGTGATGGGGCTCGGCATCGCCGCCAGCTTCCCGCTCGCGATCTACGGCACCGTGATCTACTCCGTGCAGCGGATCGCGCTGCAGAACGCCATCGGCATCGGCCAGCTCCTCCTGCGCGGCGTCTTCACCTGGTACGCGCTGCGCCATGGCTGGGGCATCGTCGGCCTCGCCGTCGTCGTGGTCGGGACCAACGTGGCCGGCTGGATCGCGACGATCATCGGCGCGCGCGTCGTCCTGCCCGGACTCGAGATCGCGCGGCGCCACGTGCGCCGCGCGTCGGCGCGCGAGCTCTTCACCTACGGCGGCTACAACGTCCTCGTCAACGTCGGCGACACCGTGCTGACCAGCACGAGCGGCTTCATCATCGCCTTCGCGCTCCAGGACGAGACGGCGGTCACCTACTACGGGGTGCCGTCGGGCCAGCTCGCCTACTACTTCATGATGATCGTGCAGTCGGTGACCTGGTCGTTCACGCCCGTCTTCACCGGCCGCTGGGCGACGGGGCTGATCGACGACGTGCGCCACCTGCTCGACGTCGGCTCGCGCGGCGTCGTCCTGCTCGCGTCGCTGGTCGCCGGCGGGCTCTGGTTCCTGGGCGCCGACTTCATGCGCGTCTGGCAGGGGGAGGCCTTCGCCACCGGCGAGAACGCCGGCTACTTCGCGGCGAGCGTCCAGGTCCTCGCGATCCTCACCGGCGCGACGCTCCTGCGCGCGGCGATGAGCTGCGGCCGCCAGGCGCTCTTCGCGATGCGCGAGGTGCGCTACCTCGGGCTGCTCACGCTGATCGAAGCGGCGGCGAGCGTCGCCCTGAGCATCGCGCTGGTCGGCCGCTTCGGCCTGGTCGGCGTCGCGCTCGGCACGCTGATCCCGTACCTCGTCACGCAGGGTTTCGTCCTGCCGCGCCACCTGCTGCGCGACCTCGAAGCCGACGGGAAGCGCTTCGCGTGGAGCCTGCTGCGCGCATCGGTGCCGGTCGTCGCGACGATGGCGGTCGTGCATTGGCTGATCGGCCGCTTCGCCGGCCCGTCGCTCGCCGTCCATTCGTGGCCGACGTTCCTGCTGCGGGGCGCGCTGCTCGCCGTGCCGGGGCTGGTCGTGGGCGTCTTCGTCGGCACGAGCCGCGAAGAGCGGCGCGAGATGATCCGGCGGCTGCGCGAATCGCCGGCGCCCGCCGGCTCCCGTCTCACAGCGGCGCCCACCTCGGATCGATCTGCGTCCTGAGCTCCGCCGCGCGCCCCGCGGCGATCCGTGCCACGTCGGCCTGCGCGCGCGCCACCGCGGCGGCGTCGGGATGGAACTCGAGCTCGAGGTCGACCGCGTGCGTCGCGCCGGGCGCGAGCGCGACGATCCGCTTGCGCAGCTTCTCGAAGCTGCGGCGGTTGGGGTGGTTCGTGCCGGGCTCGAGGCCGGTGACGCAGCCGTCGGCCGCCGACTGCGGGTTCTTCCAGAGCGTGAAGCACGGGAGCTGGCGCACGTCCCACGCGACGCTCGCCCCGCACGAGTCGCCCGGCGCCGCGAGCAGCGCGCGCGTGCGCGACCCCTCGTCGGCGTGGAGCTCGAGGTAGAAGACCTCCTCCTTGCGCAGCGGCTCGCCCGGTCCGCAACGATCCCATTCATGCGCGCGCGCCGCCGCGCGATCGTCGCGCGGGCTGACGGTCTTCGCCGGCACGACCAGTCGCGTTCCGGGCACGACCACCGGCGCGCCGAAGTTCACGTGGTAGAGCAGCGCGAGCTCGCCCGGCTCCGCCGACCGGTTCACGATCTCGTCGCGGATCGCCACGCGCGGTAGATCGGGCCGCACCGTCGCCGTCGACACCAAGCGCAGCTTCTGCCCGAAGAGGCGCACTTCGTCGACCTCGCCGCGGAGCGAAACCTCGCCCGAGTCGCCGTCGATCGTGACGGAGAGCGCGTGCGCCGGCAGGTTTCCGATGCGGCCGTGCAGCGTCCAGAGCAGCCGCCCGCGCTCGTCCCACTCGGGCGCGCCGTTGCTCTGCAGGCCGCAGCGGCAGAGCAGCTCGTCGAAGCCGTCGAGCCAGCCGAGCCCGCTCGCGTCCGTCAGCGGCACGAAGCGCGGATGGACCGGGCCCTGCACCGGCGCCTGCCACCCGACCGCGACGCCGTTCCACCAAAGCTTCCAGATCGCCATCCCGCGCGTCGGCACGAACACGACGCGCAGCGCGCCGGTCGTGACGTCGACGACCTGCACCCCGTCGCGCAGCCCGCCGGCGAGCGTCTTCACCTGCACCGACCAGCTCTTCGCGGCGCCCGTGACGTCGGCCGGCCCGTACGACGCCTCCGCGACGTGCACGTCGGACGCGACGTCGGTGAGCACGAAGCACTTCTTCGCCATCAGGTCCGCCCCGCGACGAACACGCACCACGTCGCGCCGAGCTCGCGCGACGATTCCAGCGCTCGCACGTGCGTCCGTCCGCGTCCGTCGCGCGCATGCTCGAAGCGCGAGTAGACCTCGCTCCGCGCGAAGCCCGCGTCGCGCAGCGCGTCGCGCAGCTCCGGGATCGACCAGAGCCGCCAGTCGTAGACGAACGCGTCGCGCAGCTTCGCTCGGCGGACGCCGTTCCCGGCCACTTCGAAGTGGAGCGCGTCGACGACCCGTCCCGTCAGCGCGTCGGCGGCGCGCTGCTCGAACTCGTAGAGCACGCGCTCGCCGCGTGGGCCGCGGTGGCGCTCGCGCTGGCGGCCGACGTCGAACGCCCCCTCGCCGCCGTAGAGGTCGGCGACGAAGACGCCGCCGCGCGAGAGGCGCCGCCGTGCGTGGCGCAGGTAGGCGACGAGGTCGCGCCGCTCGTGGAACTCGCAGAGGCTGAAGTTGAGCGCGGCCAGCAGCTCGACTCTCTTCCGTGCGACACGCCCGCTCCGCACGTCGGCGACGATCGCCTCGACGCGGCGATCGGGCGCATGCCGGCGCAGCGGGACCGCGTCGCGATCGACCGCGACCGCTCGCCCGCCCCGGACCGCGCGCACCCACGCGTGCGCGAGCGCCGCCGTCCCGGCGAAGTCCTCGCCCAGCACGCGCGCCGCGCCGCCGTGGATCGCACGCAGGAGCGCGACGTCGCGCTCCGGCGTCTGCGTGCAGAGTTCGTAGAGGTCGAAACGGTCCATGCCGCGATCTTGCACCGGGACGCGGCCGCGCCGCGCGGCCGATTTCGTCCGTCTCAGCGGCCGGACGCGATCGGGAGCAGACGGAGCTCGACGTCGCGCCGCTCGTCTTCGCCCAGCTCGATCCGCGCCGGCGCGGGCAGCTGCGCCGCCACCGCCGCCGGCGCGAGCCGGGTCGCGCGCAGCGGCCCGCTGACGCGCACCAGCACGCGGCCCGCGCGCACGCCGGGAATCGTCGCGACGCCGCGCTCGTCGGTCTCGGCCCAGGCGAGTTGGAACCACTCGTCGTGCCCCTCGACGTCGTCGGGGATCGCGCCGTCGCGCAGGTAGCTCGAGGCGGAGACGACCCAGCGCGGGACCGGCTTGCCGTCGGCGTCGACGACGCGCGCCACGAGCGTCGCGCACGCCGGCACCGCCACCGTCACGACGTCTGGATGGGGGAGCGTCACGGGCTCGACCAGCTCCGCGCCGTTGGCGAAGCGCAGCCGCAGCGCGTAGCGCCCCGCGTTCAGCCGAGCGAGCGTGATGCGGCCCGAGTCGTCGAGCGGCAGCCGTTCCGAGGTGATGCCGCGCAGGCGCGGGTCGCTCCCGACCGCGGGCGCGTCGCGCGACCGGTCCTCCCCGTCGAATTGCATCTCGAGCCGGACGTCGCCGGCGATCGTCGCGCCGCGCGGGCCGGCGCACTCGACGCGCAGCGACTCGTCGCCGAGCCGCAGGTCGCCCTGCCAGCCGCGCCCCTCGCGCGCCCGCGCGTCGCACAGGAACCGCCACGTCGTCCGCCGCGACGTCACGCGCAGCTCGAACTCTCCGAGCGGGAAGAAGCGGTGCAGCGCGAAGCGGCCGTTCCCGTCGACGGCGACGCTCCTTTCGTCGAGCGCCACGACCGCGTCGAGGACCGGGCCGGTCGCGTCGACGACGCGTCCCGCGATCTCGACCGGGCCGGGCGCGTCGGTCAGGTCGACGAACGTCGTGCGACCCGCGACGACCTTCGCGCGCGCGAACTCGATCGGCGCGACCGACGCGTCGCTGTGGAATTGCGCGATCGCGTATTCGCCCGGCCGCAGCCCCGCGAACGTGAACGACCGCGCGCCGCCGAGGATCGCGATCGCGGTCGGCGTTGCGTCGCCGGTGCGCGTGATGCCGACGTAGGAGTCGTCGGGCGCGATGCCCTGCAGCGCGCCGGCGGGCTCGAGCTCGTGGTCGAGCGTCGTCGTCTTCCCGTCCAGGACGGCGACGCCCTCGCGGCGGTCGAAGCAGAGCCCGGGCGCCGTGACGACCACGCGCTGCACGCCCGGCTGCAGCCCGGAGAGGAGGTACTCGCCGCGCGCGTCGGTGCGCGCGCGCACGTGCGTCAGCGGATGGTCGGCGCCGAGCTCGTTGTCGGAATCGAAGCGCCAGACGTTCACGCCGTGCAGCAGGAAGCCCTCGGGGAAGTTCGACGTGCGCGGCGCGAAGACGGCGAGGACGGCGGCGTTGCGGACCGGCGAGCCGTCGGGACGGTGGACGCGCCCGCGGACGCTCGCGCCGGCCGCGACCGCGAGCGCGACCTCGGTCGTCGCGCCGCCCTTCACCTCCGCGATCGCGGGGACGACGGAGTTCGCGAGCTTCTCGCCCATCGGATACCGGTCGAGCACGAGCCGGGCTCCCGCCGGCGCGCGCAGCACGAAGGAGTAGCGGCCCGGCGGAAGACCTTCGACCTCGAACGCGCGGCCGACCACCGGTGCGGGGAAGGTCGCGCCGAACGTCCAGTACCACGGCTCCTGCGACGTCGCGAGGAACGCCTCGACGGTCGCGCCCGCGAGCGCGCGCTCGACGCCGCGGTCCGCGACGCCCGGCGCGTCGATCAGCCGGCCTGCGACGCGCCCGCCGGCGTGTACGACCAGTTCGGCGGAGGTTTCGAATTCGGAATCGCGTTGATGGTCGAACTCGTCGAAGACGACGGAGCCGACGCGCCCGTCGGGCGCATGCGCCGTCGCGAGTCCGCGGTCCCACTCGAGCCCGGCGAAGCGCGCGCGGCCGTTCGCATCGCTGGTCGCCTGCAGCGGCGGCCGCGTCCCGTCGCCGACCACGCCGTCGCCGTGGATCCCGCCGTGCAGGACGACCCGTGCATCCGCCACTGGCGAGCCGTCCTCGCCGATCACCGTGAGCTCGACGCCGGGCGAGCCGGGCCGCGGATCCTCGAGCTCGACGCGCAGCGGCGCGCCCGCGTCGGCGACGCGGAACGCAAAGCTCATGCGGTGCGCGCGGCCGTCGGCGGCGCGCGCCCGCAGCCGATAGGCGCCCTCCGCGAGCTGCGCGACGCGCACGCGGCCGTCCGCGCCCGACGTCGTGCGCACGCGCACGGCGCGGTCGTCCTGGATCTCGAGCCCGCGCTCGAAACCGCCGAGCGTCGAGTCGATGCGGACGTCGACGTCGGCGACCGGCGCGCCGAGCGGGTCCTCGACACGCGCCGTGAAGTCGGTGTGGCGCCGCTCCGCGGGCAGGAGCGGCGGGCCGTCGTCCGCGGGATTCGCCGCCGCCGCCGGCGCCGATTCGGGAACGCGCTCGGCGTCGCGCGCGCCGCTCGCGGCCGCGCCGTCCGCCGCCGGGTCGGGCGCGGCGCGCGGCTTTGCCGTTCCGCCCGTGTCGGTCGCCGCGCCCCGCGCGATCGAGTCGAGCAGCTTCGACGCGAGCAGCGCCGCGCCGGCGAGCGCGAGCAGGAGCACGACCGGGAGCGCGTAGCGCGGCGCAGCCATCGCGCCCATCCTGCCCGGCCGCGCGCCGGCGCGCACGTCACGTCGGAGTCACGGAGGCCCGGCCCCGGACGACTGCCGCGCCCGCCACGCCTCGTAGCTCGCCACGAAGGCGGGATCGCGGCGGCGCAGCTTCTCGAGGTCGATGCGGCCGCTGCGCGTCATGCAGTCGTAGGCGAACGGCACCGGATCGAGCGAGAGCTTCTCCGCCGCGTTCTCGAACCAGAGCGTGCTCGAGAAGGCCGACTCCTGGTAGGCGTCGACGACCGGTTTGCGCGTGCGCTCGAAATGGGCGAGGGCGTCCCGCGGTTCCTTCGAATGCGCCGCGAAGCGGGCGAAGCTCTCGTGCAGCGCGATCGAATCCTCCATCGCGAGCTTCGTCCCCGATCCGATCGAGAAGTGCGCCGTGTGCGCCGCGTCGCCCAGCAGCACGACGTTCTCGTGCACCCAGCGCTTGCACTTCACCAGCAGGAACTGGATCCAGCGCGAGCGGTTGCTGATGAGCCGTTCGCCGCCGAGGTCGTCCGCGAAGACCTCCTCGAGGTGCTGCAGCGTCGCGGCTTCGTCGGCCGTGTCGAGCCCCGCCGCACGCCACGTGGTTTCCGGCAGCTCCGCGATGAAGGTGCTCGTGTCGGCCGAGAAGCGGTAGGCATGGGCCATGTAGAGGCCGGCCCGCGCGCTCTTGAAGATCAGCGTGAGCCCGCCGAACTTCCGGCGCGTGCCGAGCCAGATGTAGCGGTTGCGCCGCGCGTCGAGCGTCGGCTCGAAGCGCTCCTTCCACGTCTCGCGCACGAGGCTCGCGACGCCGTCGGCGCCGACCAGGACGTCGCACTCGTTCTTCAGGCGGCGCAGCGCGTCGGCGTCGGGGACGTTCTGCTCGAAGCGCAGCGCGACGCCGACGGCGCGCGCCCGCTCCTGCAGGACCTGGAGCCACGCGAGGCGCGCCACGCCGGCGAAGTGGTTGCCGCCGACCGAGATCTTCGTGCCCTGGTGGACGACGTCGACGTCGTCCCACGTCTGCAGGCGCTCTTCCGCCATCCGGAACGCCGCTTCGTCGCAGCCCTTCAGGATGTCGGTGGTCTTGCGCGAGAAGACGACGCCGAAGCCGAAGGTGGCGCCGGCCGGATTGCGCTCGATCACCTCGACGTCGAGCTTCGGATCGCGCTTCTTCGCGAGCAGGCCGAACCAGAGTCCGGCCGGCCCGCCCCCGAGGATCGTGATCTTCATCGGATCGAGGACTTCATCTCAGTTGGGGACGCCGGCCGCGCCCTGGGGCGTCTGCCCGCGCAGCACCGAGTTGTCGTTGAAGGTGCGCGACTGGTCGATGGCGGTCGGCCGCGCGAGCGCCGCGACGTCGATCTGCCCGCTCTGCGCGTAGACGTCGAGCGCGTTCTGCCAGCAGGTCATCGCGACGTGCGCGTCCGGGATGCCGCGCTCCCGCATCAGCTGCGCGGTCTTCGGGACGGCGAGCGGATCGGAGATGCCCCAGTCGGCCGAGCTGTCGACGATCATGCGCGCCGGCCCGTACTTGCGGACCAGCTCGCACATCCGCTCGCTCCCCATCTTCGTGTGGGGGTAGATGGTGAAGGCGGCCCACGCGCCGCGGTCGAGCACCGACTGCACCGTCTCCTCGTTGTTGTGGTCGATGACCAGCTTCTGCATCGGCACCTTGCACTCGGCGGCGAGCTCGAGGCTGCGCACGATGCCGCGTTTCTTGTCGCGGTGGGGCGAGTGGACCATCACGACCAGGTCGTTTTTGGCGGCGAAGTCGAGCTGCCAGGAGAAGGCGCGCTCCTCGGCCGGCGTGATCTCGTCGAAGCCGATCTCGCCGACCGCGACGACGCCCTCCTTCAACGCGAATCTCGGCACGAGCTCGAGCGCTTCCTTCGCGAGCGGCTCGTTGTTGGCCTCCTTCGCGTTCACGCCGATCGCGCAGAAGTGGTGGATGCCGAATTGCGCCGCGCGGAAGCGCTCCCAGCCGACCAGGCTCGAGAAGTAGTCGAGGTAGCTGCCGACCTGCGTGCGCGGCTGCCCGACCCAGAACGCCGGCTCGATCACCGCGCGGATCCCCGCCTTCGCCATCGCCTGGTAGTCGTCGGTCGTGCGCGACGTCATGTGGATGTGGGGGTCGAAGTAGTTCATCCCGGACTCCGGCGGCCTGCGAAGGGGGGAGGCCCCTGCGTTCGAAGGGGGAAGGATTATGGCGCGGCGAAGGCGACGGCGAGCGGCGGCTGGCGGTTTTGCGGTCGGCGGGTACATCCGGAGGCGATGACGACGCCCGCCGACACCGACCCTGCCGAACTCCTCTCCCTGCATCGGGAGCGGCTGCGCCGCCTGATCGCCCGGCTCGTCGCGCCGCACGAAGCGGACGACGTCGAGCAGGAGGTGTACGTCGCCGCGCTCGAACGCCCGCCGCGCCACGCGGCCGCGCTCCCGTCCTGGCTCGCGACGACCGTCCGCCATCTGGTCGCGAAGCAGTGGCGCGGCCGCGACCGCCGCCGCACGCGCGAGCTCGCCGCCGCGCGCGCCGAGCCGCAGCCCGCGACCGCCGACCTCGTCGCGCGCGTCGAGCTCGAGGAGTTCCTGCTGCGGTGCGTGCGCGAGCTGGCCGAGCCCGAACGGGAGGTCGTGCTGCTGCGCTTCTTCGAGGGGCTTCCCGCCGGCGACGTCGCGACGCGTCTGCACATCGGCGCCAGCACCGAGCGCGCCCGCACGGCGCGCGCGCTGGCGCAGTTGCGCGAGCGGCTCGACGCGCGGTGCGCGGGCGACCGGTCGCAGTGGATCGCGGCGCTCGCGCCGCCGCTGGTCGTCGGAGCGAGTTTCATGAGCGCGAAGGTCGCTGCCGCCGCGGGGATCGCGCTCGCGGTCGTATTGGGCGGGCTCGGGTGGAAGCTCGCGCACGACCGCGCGCCGGCGCGCCGCGATGCGCCCGGCGTCGCGCGCGTCGAGGCCGCGACCGCAGCGGACCCGGCCGGTGCGGTGGGCGTCGCTCCCGAAACGGCCGCGGCCGGCGCGCGCCGGCTCGAGGAGCAGGCGCCATCGCCATCGCCCGCCGCCGCGCCGGTACCCGCGCTGCCGCCGTCCGGCGAGTTGAAGCTCCGCGTCGTCGACGCGCAGACCGAGCAGCCGCTCGAGAAGATCACGCTGCGCGCGCTGAACGACGCGCGCTACGCCGTGTGGAAGGGCGACCGCGACGCCGACGTGCGACTGACCGCGGGGACGTGGGAGCTCGCCGTCGAGGTCGAGGGGTACGAGCCGGAGCTGCGCAGCGCCGTCGCGATCCGCGCGGACTCGGTCACCGATCTCGGCATCGTCGCCCTCGAGCGCGGCACCGCCGTGCTCTACGGGACGCTGCGTCGTGCCGGCGTCCCCGCCGACGCGCGCGCGTTCGTCGAATTGCGCGGCGACGGCCGCAGCCCCTGCCAGCAGTGCCGGCCGCCCTACGCCGCGCTCGACGCCGGCGGCGAGGCCACGCAATTCCCCGCATCGACGTGCTGCGGCTACTTCTGGGACCGCTCGTTCCTCGAGGTCGGCGCCGAGGGCCGCTTCGAATTCCGCGGGCTCGCCGCCGGCACCTACTTCCTCCGTCCCATGGACGCCGTGCCGCGCGTGCAGCCGACGCTGCGCGTCACCGTCACGCGCGGCGAGCAGCGTCGCGTCGAGTTCGACCTCGGCGAGGAGGCGGGCCTCGTGCTGAACCTGACGGACGCGCGCGGCCACCCGTTCGCCGGCCGCTGGAAGGAGGATGGGAGCGAGCAGCCGGAAGTGATCCACTTCACGCTCGACGTCGACGGCGTCGAGCTCTCCTGCGATGCCGTGCCCGACGCCGATCT
>DASRRB010000063.1:0-5767 GCA_035695985.1 Planctomycetota bacterium
GACCGGAGCCGCGACGACCGGCGCCGGCTCGACCGGCGTCGAGACGCTCGGCTCCTCGCTCCTCGTGAGTGTCGTGGCGACCGCGATGACCGACAGTGGGAGCAGTCCGAATGCGAACTTCATGAGGTTGTCTCCACTTCCCAATGGAGCCGCGCCCCGCCAGAACGCACTGTTCCACCCCGGAACGCGGCGATCGGGTCCCTCGTCTAACGGCCCGCTCCGGAACGCACAACGTGTCGCCGTTCACGATCGACGCGACGTCCGGCGGTATCCGACCGACCGCCGCTCCCGACCTTGGACGACGATTCACGGCTCGCCCGATTCATTCCGGCGAAGGCCGGCGAAGGCCGGCGAAGGCGGCGGTTTGCGCCGCAGCGGCGTTGGACGGCGCCGCACCGTGGCGGCAGACTCCCCGTCCCCGCTGCACGCGACCGAGCTCACCGCGCCGACGCGCGACCCGCCCACGACCGAAAGCGAGCCACGACCATGGCCGACCCCGGCCCCTCCCCCGAGACCCACACCGCGCTCTTGAGCGCCAGGCTCGCGCGCGTCGCTCGAAAGCTCGCCGCCGAGCCGGCGAATGCGCAGCCGTGGGACGAGGCCGCGCGCGCGCTCGCCTACGTGCGCGAGAAGGAGACGGAGCTCGCGCGGATCGTCGACGCGCGCGATCGCACGGCGCTCGAAAAGCTCGTCGCCGACTGGGGCTCGGGCGCGCTGCAGCTGCCGGAGGACGACCGCTCCACGCTCAAGAGCGCTGTGAAGGCGTTCAAGAAGAGCCTGAAGCTGACCCAGCTCGACGACGAATCCGGCATCGGCGGCGGCGCGATGTCGTCCGGCAAGCACTCCGGCATCGTCGGGATCGCCCCGCCCGCCCGCTTCGCACCGGACGTGTGGGAAGAGCTGGTGCGGCAGGGCCGGCTCGTCGAGAGCGGGCGGGGGATCTTCGAGCTCCGGTCGGACGGAACGCCGGACTAGCCCGGGCTCAGCGCAGTCCGCCCGACACGAGGAGCGACTCGCCCGTCATGTACTTCGAGTCGGACGAGGCGAGGAAGACGGCGACGGGCGCGATGTCGTCGGGCGTCCCGATGCGGCGCAGCGCCGAATCGCGCTCGACCCACGCCCGGAACTCGCCCTCGAGGAAGCCCGCGTCGCGCACGCCCTCGGTGGCGATCATCCCGGGGTTGATGCTGTTCACGCGGATGCCGCGCGGGCCGAGCTCCTTGGCGAGGACGCCGGTGATCGCGTCGACGGCGCCCTTGGTCGCGGTGTAGACGACCGACGTCGGCGGCGTGAGGCGGCTCACGCCCGAGCCGATGTTGATGATGCTGCCGCCGTCGGTGCCGAACGCCTTCACCGCCTCCTTGCACGCGAGCAGGAGCCCGAGCACGTTCAGGTTGAAGTGCTCGTGGAACTGCTCCTCGGTCACCTGCTCGATCGGAGCGAACGCGTACATCCCGGCGTTGTTGACCAGGACGTCGAGGCGGCCGAACGCCTTCTTCGCCTCGGCGAAGAGGCGCGTGACGTCGGCGGCGACGGAGACGTCGCCCTGGACGGCGATCGCCCGCCCGCCGCCCTTCTTCACCTCGGCCACGACGCTCTCCGCCGCCGCGCGGCTCGAGGCGTAGTTGACCACGACCGCGGCGCCCTCCGCCGCGAGCGCCTTCGCGATGCCGGCGCCGATCCCCTTGGACGCCCCGGTCACGACCGCCACCTTCCCTTGCAGACGCTGCATGTCCCGACTCCTGGAATGGGGCCCCGGATCGACGTTTCCCGACTCCTCCCGACGGGTCCCCGGATCATGTTTCGACAGTTAGATGACTATCGAACTGTTCGGGCGTGTCAAGGGCCGCGCGGAATCGGGCGGCGGCGGCGCGCCCCGGACACTAGATGCGCGCGAGCTGGTCGAGGTAGGCGCGCAGCACGTCGCGCTTCAGCGTCACGTTCATGCACTTGCCGGCCCGCACCGACTCGACGAGGCCGGCCGCCTCGAGCTCCTTCAGGTGGTGCGAGAGCGTCGCGGGCGTGACGTCGTGGACTTCGAGCAGCGCCGCACACGGCGTCGCCGCCGTGCGCGCGCCGATCTGCTTCAGGAGCGCGACGCGCCGCGGCTCCGCGAGCGCCCGCGCGATCCGCTCGAGCTGCTTCGCCGTCAGTTTCGCCATGCCGGACTCACGTCGATCCACCGTACTCGGGGCGGCGGGGCCGTTCCAGGATGCGTGCGGCCGCTCGCACCGGCGCCCGGCCTGTGCGACGATGCGGCGATGCGCACGCTCGCCTGCCTCGCCGCGCTCGCCGCCTACCAGGAGACGCCGGTCGCGCCCGCGTCGGCGCCGGCGACCGAAAAGCAGGAGGAGCCGGACGACCCGCGCTTCTGGTCGAAGGACGACGGCTGGTTCGACGTGAGCGGCTTCCTCGACGAGAAGTACGGCTTCCTGCCGATCGTGCTGCCGATCACGGAGCCGGCCGTCGGCTACGGCGCCATCGGCGCGCTCGCCTTCTTCAGCCAGCCGCTCGGCGCCGCCAAGGACGGGCTCGGCCGCCCGAGCATCACCGCGGTCGGCGGCATGGCGACGGAGAACGGGACGTGGGGCGCGCTCGCGGCCGACTCGCGCTACTGGTTCGACGACCGCCTCCAGACGGTGGCGGCGGTGGTCGACGCCTCGATCAACCTCGACTTCCACGGCATCGGCGAGGCGAGCCCCCTCGACCAGCATCCGCTCGGCTACACGCTCGCGCCCGTCGGCGGATTCCTGCAGGCGAAGTACCGGCTCGCCGACACGCTCCTCTGGGCCGGGATGAGCTACGCCTACGCCGGCACGACCGTGAACTTCGACGCGCCGGCCGCGACGCCGGGGCTCCCCGACTTCGAGCACCAGACGCGCGTCGGCGGCGTGACCCCCTCGCTCACTTTCGACTCGCGCGACAACCTCTTCACGCCGACGCGCGGCTCGTACGCCGAGCTCGGCGCGGGGATCTACAGCGGGTATCTCGGCGGCGACGACGAGTTCCAGCGCCTGCAGCTCGTCCTGATGCACTACGTGCCGGTCGCGGAGGAGCTCTTCCTCGGCGTGCGCGCGGTCGGGGCGGGGACGTTCGGCGACGCGCCGTTCTACATGCGGCCCTACGTCGACCTGCGCGGCGTGCCGATCATGCGGTACCAGGGCGAGGAGACGGCGCAGCTCGAGGCGGAGCTGCGCTGGCGCTGCTGGGAGCGCTTCAGCCTGATCGGCTTCGCCGGCGGCGGCGCGACCTGGAACCACAGCGGCGCGTTCGACGCGGTGGAGAAGGTCGTCTCCGGCGGCGCCGGCTTCCGCTACGAGCTCGCGCGCGACTACGGGCTCCACGCCGGACTCGACGTCGCCTTCTCGCGCGACACCGCCGCGGTCTACGTGCAGATCGGGAGCGCGTGGTTCCGGCCGTGACCGCGTCTCTCGCCGCCTGCGCCGCGCGCGGCGCCGCGCGGACCGTTCAGGTCACCGTCTCCGCCGCGTAGCGCGCGATCAGTCCGCTGCGCAGCGCTCGCCGGTGGACGCTGCGGAACAGCAGGCACGCGAGCACGAGGTCGACCCCCGCCAGCGCGCCGCCGATCGCGAGGTCGGAGCAGGAAGCGCTGCCGCCGCGGACGACGGCGCGCAGGCTCTCGAAGACGTAGCTCGGCGGCAGGAGGCGCGAGACCGCCTGCATCCAGCCCGGCAGCGTCGCGACGGGATAGAAGACGCCGGCGAACGGCGAGACGAGCGCCGGGATCGGCCAGATGAACCACTCCGCCGCCGGCCCGAGCCGCAGCACGATCGCGCAGCCGACGATGCCGAGCGCGATCCCGAAGACGAACAGCACGAGCAGGTACGGGACGACCACGGCGCCGAGGGCGAAGATCCAGAGCCCGAAGCAGGTGCCCGCGAGCAGCAGCATCACGAGCAGGCTCACCGCGCTCGTCCCCACGCAGGTCGCGACCAGCCCGGCGAGGTACTCGCCGATCGTGATCGGCGACGCGAAGAGGTTGAGGAAGTTGCGCGACCAGACGTCCTCGAAGAAGACCTGGGCGACGCCCTGCATCACGCGCGTGAAGAAGTCCCAGAGCAGGACCGCGCCGAGCAGCGTCGGGACGAAGGTCGTGCCCGGCGCCGCGACCGAGTCGAGCCAGCGCGTGAGGAAGCCCCACAGCACCATGTCGACCGCGACCCACGAGACGAGCGGGACGGCGCGCGCCACGCTGCCGCGCAGCAGGTAGAGCTGGCGGAGCACGATCGCGGCGACGCGGCCGGGGCGCACGCCGTCACTCCGCCGCGAGCGACAGCGGCTCGCGCGCGACGGCGAGGAAGAGCTCTTCGAGCGTCGCCTTGCCGTGCTGGCCGGGGAGCTTGCGCGGATCGCCCTCGAGCAGCACGCGGCCGTGCGAGAGGAAGAGGACGCGGTCGCAGACCTCGGCCACCTCGACCATGTTGTGCGAGGTCCACAGCACGCCCGCCTCGCCGCGCCCCGCGAAGGCGCGGATGCGCGTGCGGATCTCCGCCGCCTTCGCCGGATCGAGCGACGCGGTCGGCTCGTCGAGCAGCAGGAGCCTGGGATCGTTCAGCATCGCCTTGGCGAGGCAGGCGCGCATCTGCTCGCCCGACGAGAGGACGCCGCAGCGGGTGTTTCGGAAGCGGGCGAGGTCGTACTCGTCGATCAAGGCGTCGATGCGCGCGGCCGCGCGCGGCACGCCGTAGAGGAGCGCGAAGATGCGCAGGTTCTCGGCGACGGTCAGGTTGCCCGGCAGCGGCGCGTAGACGGCGGCGAAGTTGGTGCGCTCGAGCGCGGCGCCGCGCCGCGCCGCCGCGTCGATCCCGACGATCTTGATCGAGCCGCCGTCGGCCTCGAGGACGCCGAGCACCATGTTGATCGTGGTCGTCTTGCCGGCGCCGTTCGGACCGAGCAGGCCGACGATCTCGCCCCTCCCCACCGTGAAGGAGACGCCGTCGACGGCGACCTGCGTCCCGAAGGACCGGCGCAGCTCGGTGACTTCGAGGACGCGCTCCATCCGGGCAGCGTAGCCGTCCCGCCGCGCGCTCCGCGCCAGCACGAAAAATGTAGAAACACGCGCCGCATCGGGCCGATTGCGGGAGACGTCGCGGCCGCGCCCACGGCATCCCGATTGCCATCGGCCGCGCCCCGCGGCGCGACCCCGCGATCGCGCCGATCCTCGATCCCGTCGACAGGAAGCGTCGCGATGCCCGATTCCATGGCGGCGTCGTCCCGCGTGCTGCACGCCGTCGCGTGGATCTCGGCCGCCACCGCCTGCTCGACCGTCCCGGTCGCGAGGAGCGTCGCGGCGAAGCCGGAAGCCACGGCGATCGCCGCGGTCCCGGACGTGACGATGCGGAGCGCCGAACTCCTGGACTACGGACGCTTCCCGGCGCTCGCTCCGGCCGACACGGACAAGAGCTACTTCATCCCGGCCGTCGAGATCGTGACCTTCCAGGTGCTGCTGAACCAATTCGACCGCCACTACGTCGACGCCGACGACTACGGCTCCGATTGGTCGACGTTCAAGGACAACCTCCATTCCGGCTGGATCGTCGACCACGATCCGTTCGCGACCAACCAGGTCTTCCATCCGTATGCGGGGTCGATGTACTTCGGGTTCGCGCGGTCGGCCGGCCTCAATTTCTGGGAGTCGTTCGCCTACACGTTCATCGGCAGCGCGCTGTGGGAGGTGGGCGGCGAGACCGGACGGCCCTCGCTCAACGACCAGATCACGACGGGGGTGAGCGGAAGCTTCCTCGGC
>DASRRB010000064.1:0-3548 GCA_035695985.1 Planctomycetota bacterium
GATCGCGCCGAACGACCAGCCGTCGAGCCCGGTACCCGACTCCGCGGTCACGTCGGTGAAGTGGAGCTTGCCGTCGTTGCGGTAGAGGCGGTTGGTCGGCGCGCGCTGCCCCTTCTCGTAGGGGTCGAGCTGCGAGCCGGTCAGCAGGTAGAGGTCGTCGTCGCCGTCGCCGTCGAAGTCGGCGACCGCGAGCCCGCTCCCCATGGTGTCGAGGATGAGGAGGCGCCCGCTGCCCCCCTTGCAGGTGAAGGCGACGCCGCTCTTCTCGGTCACGTCGGCGAAGCGCGGCAGGTTCGGAGCGGGCGGCCCGTCCTGGTCGCCGGCGAAGAGCAGCATGCTCAGGAGGGCGTCGAGCGGGGACATCCGCGCCTCATTACGGTGGACGGAGCGCGGCTTCAACCGCCGCCCTGCGGCGCGGCGCGACCGAGCAGCGCGGACGCCTCGTCGGCGATCTGCGCGAGCCCCTCCTCGAGCCGGTCCGCGTGCGTCCGGAACGACAGCACGCAGATCCGCATCGCGAAGCGGCCGCGCAGGAGCGTCCCCGACAGGTGGAGGCGCTGGCGGGCGTTCACGCGCTCGAGCAGCGCGCGCGTGAGCCGGTCGCCCTCCTCCCCGGCGCGCGCGACGCGGAACGTCACGAGCGAGAGGTCGACCGGCGCGACGAGCTCGAGCCCCGGCATGGCGCCGATCGCCTCCGCCGCGCGCCGCGCGAGCGAGAGCTTCTCGTCGAGCGCCGCGCGGAACGCCGCCGCCCCGAACGTCTTGAACGAGAGCCAGACGCGCAGCCCGCGGAAGTCGCGCGAGAGCTCGGGGGAGTGCTCGCAGAAATCCTGCGCGTCGCGGTCGTCCTGCATCCTCGGCAGGTAGTCGCTCACCATCGCATGAGGGCGTTTCAGGTCGACGCCGTCGCGCACCAGCAGGCAGCCCGTCCCGTACGGCAGGAAGAGCCCCTTGTGCGGGTCGACGGTGAGCGAGTCGGCGCGCTCGATGCCGGCGAGCCGCGCGCGCCCCTCCGGCGTCATCGCGAAGAAGCCGCCGTAGGCGCCGTCGACGTGGAACCAGAGCTTCTCCCGTCGCGCGATCTCGGAGAGCTCGACCATCGGGTCGACCGCCCCCGAATGCACGGTGCCGGCGCTGGCGATCACGGCCGCGGGCCGCAGCCCGCGCGCGCGGTCCTCCGCGACGGCGGCGGCGAGGGTGGCCGGCGCGAGGCGCAGCTGCGCGTCGCTCGGGAGCATCCGGAAGCGCGCGCGCGGGAAGCCGAGGAAGCGCGCCGCCTTCGGCAGCGAGTGGTGCGCCTGGTCGGAGGCGTAGAGGACGCCGTCGGAGAACGCCTCGCCGAGGACCTTCTCGCGCGCGCACGCGAGCGCGATCAGGTTCGCGACCGAGCCGCCCGACGTGAAGACGCCGCGCGCCGCGGCCGGGAAGCCGAACTCGTCGAGCAGCCAGCGCAGCGCCGTCATCTCGAGGCGCGCCAGCATCGGCGCCGCCGCGAAGACGCCGACGAATCGGTTGGTCAGTCCGGAGACGACGTCGGCGAGCGCGCCCGTGGAGAGCCCGCCGCCCGGCACGTAGGCGACGTATCCGGGGCCCGCGGACGTGAAGGACTTCGGCACCCAGTCGCGGACGACGCGGTCGATGAGCGGGCGCGGGTCGCTGCCCGCCTCGGGGATCGGCTCGGCGAGCGCCGCGAAGTCGGCGGGCGTCGGCGCCGGGCCGGCCGCCGGCTGGTCGGCGAGCGAGGCGACGTGCTCGAGACACCGCTCGATCGCGTGGTCGAACCAGCGGCGCAGCACCTCGACGTCGGGTTCGAGCGGGAAAGCGCCGGCGCGGGGATCGGGAACTCGGGCGGAGGCCATCTCGTGCAGGCTACCGCGCGCCGCCGGCTTTGCCCGGACGGCGCGCCGCCTTTATGAAGCTCGCCCCGCCGCGTCGCCCGCCGACCCGCCGTTTCGCCTTTCCGCCGAGGGACTCCCATGTCCGATGCGTTCGCGTCGCGTCGCACCCTGGCCGCTCTCACGCTCGCGCTGTCGGCGCCGGCCGCGCTCGCGCAGCAGAAGACGCTCACGCTCGAGCAGACGGCGGGACCGGGGCGCGTGAGCTTCAGCGGCACGCTGCCGTCGGCGAAGTTCACCGCCGACGGCGCCCACCTCGAGATGAAGCGCGACGGCAAGACGGTCTGGCGCGACCTCGCGACCGGCAAGGAGGCGCCGCCCCCCGACGAGGATCCCGCCGCGGCCGCGGCAACGGAGAAGAAGGACAAGGCGCGTCTCGCCGCCTTCGCCGCGCTCCCCGGCTTCGACGAGCCGGCCGCGAAGCGCGCGTCCACACGCGCCGTCTCGACTTCCGTCGATGGCAACGAGCAGCTCTTCGAGGCGGAGGGCGACCTCTTCCTCTTTCACGTCGCCTCCGGCCATGCGGTCCGGCTCACGAAGACGCCGGCACCCGAGAAGGTCGCCGCGCTCTCCCCCGACGGGCGCTTCGTCAGCTGCGTGCGCGACAACGACCTCTACGTGATCGAGGTCGAGGGGAAAGGCGAGCGGCGCATCACCGAGGACGGCGGGCCGGAGAAGCTGAACGGCATCCTCGACTGGGTCTACCAGGAGGAGGTGTTCGGGCGCGGCAAGTGGAACGCGGCCTTCTGGAGCCCCGACGGCAAGCGCCTCGCGTTCCTCTCGCTCGCGCAGTCGGGGGTGCCGCACCACCCGATCGTCGACCAGGCCGACACCGACCCGGCGGTCGAGGACACGCGCTACCCCAAGCCGGGCGATCCCAATCCGAAGGTGGCGGTCGGCTTCGTCGACGTCGCCGGCGGCAAGGTCGCGTGGGCCGACCTCGGTCCGTGGGAGAAGGAGGAGCCGATCGTCGCGCGCGTCGGCTGGACGCCCGACGGCAGACGCGCCGTGCTGCTGGTGCAGGATCGCGAGCAGACCTGGCTCGACCTCGACCTCGTCGATCCCGCCGACGGCAAGGTCACGACGCTCTTCCGCGAGACGGGCGCGACCTGGGTGAACGTCCTGGAGGAACCGCGGTGGCTCGCCGACGGCAGCTTCCTCTGGCAGAGCGAGCGCACCGGCGCGAAGCACCTCTTCCACTACGACGCCGCGGGCAAGCTCTTGAAGCAGATCACCGACGGGCCGTGGGAGGTGCGCGCGCTCACCGACGTCGACGAGGCGAAGAAGACGCTCTGCTTCACCGCCGGCAAGGACGGCGCGGCCGGCTCGAACCTCTACCGCGTCGGCCTCGACGGGAGCGGCCTCGTGCGCCTGACGCAGGGCCGCGGCACCCACTCCGTCGAATGGAGCCCGGACAAGACGCGCTTCCTCGACCGCTTCTCGAGCCTCGAGACGCCGCCCGAGCTGCGCCTGTGCGACGGCGCCGACGGCCGCGTGCTCGAGGTGGTCGCGAAGGCCGACCTCCCCGCGCTGAAGGAGTTCTCGTACGTCGCGCCGCGCCTCCTCGCGATCCCGGCGCGCGACGGCTTCGTGATGGACGCGACGCTGATCGCGCCGGCGCAGCTCGAGCCGGGCAAGCGCTGGCCGATCTGG
>DASRRB010000065.1:0-23254 GCA_035695985.1 Planctomycetota bacterium
TGCGCGCGAGCTCGAACTCTCGACCGACTCCCAGCGCAAGCGCGGCGCGTCCGCTCCGCCGGCGACGAGGAGCGAGCCGTCGGGCAGCGCGCGCACGCACGCGCCGGCGTCGCCGAGCTCGAGCTCGACGCGCAGCCGCACCGAGCCGAACGACGCTCCGATCTCGCGGACCGGGAGCGGCGCCCCGCTCACGACGTGCAGCGCGCCGGTGGCGGCAGGCACCTCCGGCGGGTTGCCGGCCTTGGGCGTCTCCTCCAGCGGCGTCACGCCCTCGAGCCGCCACTCGTTGCCGATCTCGGCCCACGCGAGGCCCGTCGCGACGAGACGGCGCGCCGCCTCGGCCGGCATGTTCATCTCGACCACAAGGTGGCGCGGCGTCGCGGCGCCGCGCGGTTCGAGCCAGGCGTCCCGGCGCGTGAGCGGAGCGCCGGTCGCGACGCCGTCGGGGTCGGGGAAGGTGAAGCGCGCCTCGACCGCGGCGGCGACCTCGAAGGCGTGGCCGAACAGCGAGTAGACCAGCCGCATGCGCAGGCCGTCGGCGCCCTCGACGCCGACCAGGTTGTCGTCGAGCGAGTCGCGGCGCAGCACGCAGCGGCCGAACCATCCGAGCGGCGCGAGGAAGCGGTCGCGCAGCGTCGCGTAGCCCTGCAGCGAGAGCCCGCCGCTCTGCTCGCGGAAGCGCTGCGAGAAGCAGGCGAGCTCGCCCTCGACGTCGTCGCGCGCGAGCTTCGACTGGAACGTCAGCACCGCGTCGGGCGCGGTCGCCATGCTCTCGTGCGTCGGGACGATGCAGCCGGACGAGGCGAGGAGGGCGAACGCGAGAAGCAGTCGCACGGCGGCTCCCGATTCGTGCGGCGCGGCGACGCGCCGATCTTCCGTGACGGTTCCATTCCAGACCTCGACGTTCCCGCCCCCGCGCGCGCGTTGCAAGCGTTTGCCGGCGCCACTACCATCCCTCGGTTCGAGCTCGCTTCCTCCCGCCCCGTGGACGCCGGCCAACGTGACGCGCTTGAAGATCGGCGAGATCCTGGTCGCTCAGGGCGCGATCACCGACGTGCAGCTGAACCAGGCGCTGCAGCAGCAGCGCGCGCGCCGGATCAAGGTGGGCGAGGCGCTGATCGCGGCCGGCGCGCTCGACGAGGCGACGCTCTTCCGCGGGCTCGCCAAGCAGGCGGGTCTCCCCTTCGTCGACCTCGACAAGGGCAAGATCGCGCCCGCGGTGGCGCAGCGCGTCCCCAAGGAGACGGCGGTCCGGCTGCGCGCCGTCCCGCTGATGGAGAAGGACGGGAAGTTCGTGGTCGCGGTCGACGACCCGGCCACCTCGCTGCAGCTCGACGACCTCTCCTTCGTATTGAACGCGCCGGTGCAGGCGGCGCTCGCGACGGCGACGGCGGTCGCGAAGAAGATCAAGGAGCTCTACGGCGCCGACGTCGCGGCGCCCGCCGCGCCGCTCGCCGTCGAGCGCACGACGGCCGGGGCCGGCACCGACGACGACGCGCCGATCATCCGGCTCGTGCAGCAGATGATCGAGTCGGCGCTCAAGAGCCGCGCCTCGGACATCCACGTCGAGCCGCAGGGGGAGCGGCTGCGCGTGCGCTACCGCATCGACGGCATCCTGCGCGAGGTCGCCTCGCACCCCAAGCACCTGCACGCGCCGCTCGTGTCGCGGCTCAAGATCATGGCCGGCCTCGACATCGCCGAGCGGCGCAAGCCCCAGGACGGCCGCATCCTCACCGCCGTCGAGGGGCGCGCGCTCGACCTGCGCGTCTCCGACCTGCCGAGCAGCCACGGCGAGTCGATCGTGATGCGCCTCCTCGACCGGGAGAAGGGGCTCGTCTCGCTGAGCGAGCTCGGCTTCGGCGAGGAGGACCAGGCGCGCTTCACCAAGATCATCGCGCGCCCCAACGGCATCGTCCTCGTCACCGGGCCGACCGGCTCGGGCAAGACGACGACGCTCTACGCCGCCTTGAAGGACCTGAACCGTCCCGACCGCAAGCTGATCACCGCCGAGGACCCGGTCGAGTACCACATCGCCGGCATCAATCAATCGCAGGTCCACGCGAAGATCGGGCTCACCTTCGCCCGCATCCTGCGCGCGATGCTGCGCCAGGCGCCGAACGTGATCCTGGTCGGCGAGATCCGCGACAAGGAGACGGCCGAGGTCGCGATCCAGGCGTCGCTCACCGGCCACCTCGTCTTCTCGACGCTGCACACCAACGACGCGCCGTCGGCGCTGACGCGCCTCGTCGAGATGGGCGTCGCGCCCTTCCTGGTGAGCGCGTCGGTGACCGCGGTGATGGCGCAGCGCCTGGTGCGCGCGCTCTGCACCGAGTGCCGGCAGAGCTACGAGCCCGACGACGTCGAGCTCGCCTCGATCGGGCTCAAGCGCGACGTGCTGGCGGGCCGGCCTTTCTGGAAGGAGCGCGGTTGCGGGAACTGCGAGAACACCGGCTTCCGCGGCCGCAAGGGCGTCTTCGAGCTGATGGAGATGGACGCGCGCCTGCGCGACATGACCTTCCGGCAGGAGCCGCACCTGAAGATCCGCGAGGAGGCGGTCGCGTCGGGCCGCATGTCGACGCTGCTCGAAGACGGCCGCAAGAAGGTGATCAGCGGACTGACGAGCTTGCGCGAGCTGCTGCGCGTCGTGGCCGGCGCCGACTGAACGCGGCCGCGCCCACGCGAGGAGGAACGACCATGGCGCCGACCCCCGGCGGATTCGACATCAAGGAGCTGATGGAGACGTGCGTGAAGGAGCACGCCTCCGACCTCCACCTCACCGTCGGCCGGCCGCCGATCCTGCGCAAGCACGGCCGCCTCATCGACATTCCCGGCCGCGCCGTGCTCAAACCCGAGGACACCGAGGGGCTGGTGAAGCAGATGGCGCCGGAGCGCAGCTGGAAGGAGGCGCAGGAGGTCGGCTCGGCCGACTTCGCGGTCGCCCACAGCAAGGAGGCGCGCTTCCGCGTCAACATCTACCGGCAGAAGGGGTTCTGGGGCACGGCGTGCCGCCTGATCCCGAGCCAGCTCCTCACCTTCGAGGAGATCGGGCTGTCGGACGTCGTGAAGGAGCTGATCACGCGGCCGCGCGGGCTCGTGCTCGTCACCGGGCCGACCGGCTCGGGCAAGACGACCACGATGGCGACGATGGTCAACTACCTGAACCAGAACTTCGACCGCCACATCGTCACGATCGAGGACCCGGTCGAGTACTACCACCAGCACGACAAGTCGATGATCATGCAGCGCGAGCTGCACGTCGACGTGCCGAGCTTCGCGGAGGGGATGCGGCGCGCGCTGCGCCAGGACCCCAACATCATCCTGCTCGGAGAGATGCGCGACCTCGAGACGATCTCGTCCGCGATCACCGCCGCCGAGACCGGCCACCTCGTGCTCGCGACCCTGCACACGACCGGCGCCGCGCGCACCGTCGACCGCATCATCGACGCGTTCCCGACCGAGGCGCAGGAGCAGATCCGGGCGCAGCTCTCCGTCTCGCTGATCGCCGTGATCTCGCAGGTCCTGCTGCCGCGCTGCGACAAGCCCGGCCGCGTCGCCGCCTTCGAGATCATGATCATGAACCCGGCCGTCGAGAACCACATCCGCAAGAACGAGACGTTCAAGATCCCGAGCGTGCTCCAGACCTCGCGCCGGCTCGGGATGGTGCTGCTCGACGACCACCTGCTCGAGCTGTTCAAGGCGGGCAAGATCGACCGCGAGACCGCGCTGCGCGCCGCGCAGCAGCCGAAGGACCTCGAGCCGAAGCTCGTCTGAGCTTCGCATAGGACCCTCCATGGCGCAGACGCGGCGCAAGCTGATCGGCCAGATCCTGAAGGAGCGCGGCCACGTCCACGAGGGCCACGTGCAGGAGGCGCTGTCGGTCCAGCGCACCAAGGGCGGGCTGATCGGGAAGATCCTGGTCGACCTCGGGCGCCTCACGCCGGCGCAGCTGCAGCTCGCGCTCGGGGTCCAGCAGGGCTTCGAGGTGGTCGACCTCGACAAGGTCGAGGTGCCGCCCGACGTGGTCAAGCGCGTCGACGCCTCGTCGGCCACCGTGTTCAAGGTGGTGCCGGTGAGGCAGGAAGGCGGGACGCTCTTCGTCGCGCTCGCCGACCCGCTGAACGCCCACTTCCTGCAGGAGCTCGAGGTCCTCGCCGGCTGCGAGGTGAAGGGGCTGATCGCCGACGGCGAGCAGATCGAGCGGAAGCTGAAGCAGCTCTACGGCGACGCCGGCGTCGGCGGCTCGATGCACAACGTCCTGGCCGAGCTGAAGAAGGGCGGGCTGCCGAGCGGCGACATCGACGACAAGGAGGCGATGGCGCACGCGGCGCCGGTCGTGAAGCTCCTCAACTTCATCCTGTTCCAGGCGGTGCGCGACCAGGCCTCCGACATCCACCTCGAGCCGTTCGAGCACGAGTTCAAGGTGCGCTACCGCGTCGACGGCATCCTCTACGAGATGGAGCCGCCGCCGCTGGCGCTCGCGGTCCCGCTGATCTCGCGCGTCAAGGTCATGGCGAACCTCGACATCGCCGAGACGCGCGTGCCGCAGGACGGCCGCATCGAGCTCGCGATCGGCGGGCGGGCCGTCGACCTGCGCGTCTCGACCCTGCCGACGCTGAACGGCGAGTCGTGCGTGATGCGCGTGCTCGACCGCAGCGTGGTCGCGCTCGACCTCGACCGCATCGGGCTGACCGAGGAGGGCAAGCGCACCATCGAGGCGCTGCTCGACAAGCCGCACGGCATCGTGCTGGTCACCGGGCCGACCGGCTCGGGCAAGACGACCACGCTCTACTCGATGCTGAACAAGACGAACGACCCGTCGATGAAGATCATCACGACGGAGGACCCGGTCGAGTACGACTTGGACGGCATCGTCCAGGTGCCGATCAACGAGGAGATCGGCGTCACCTACGCGGCGGTGCTGCGCACCATCCTGCGCCAGGACCCCGACATCATCCTGGTCGGCGAGACGCGCGACCTCGACACCGCGAAGATCGCGATCGAGGCGTCGCTCACCGGCCACCTCGTCTTCACCACGCTGCACACCAACGACGCGCCTTCCGCCGTCGTGCGCCTGATCGACCTCGGCGTCGAGCCCTACCTGCTGGCGGCGACGCTCAACGCAATCGTCGCGCAGCGCCTCGTGCGTCGCATCTGCAAGGCGTGCCGCAAGGAGTACGACCCGGGCCCCGAGGTCCTCGCGCAGCTCGAGCTGACGGCCGCCGAGACCGGGGGCCGCCGCTTCGCATACGGCGAGGGCTGCGACGAGTGCTCGCGCACCGGTTACCGCGGCCGCGTCGCCCTCTTCGAGTTCCTGGTGATCACCGACCGGCTGCGCAAGGCGATCCTCGAGAACTGGCCGCAGGGCCGGCTGCGCGAGCTCGCCGTCGAGGAGGGGATGGTCAACCTGCGGCAGGCGGGCGTGGCGCGCGTGTTCGAGGGCGTGACCACCGTCGAAGAGATCGTGCGCGAGACCTTCCTCGAGCAGTAGGCGGACGGCGCCGCCGCGCGGCGCGAACGCGGAGAGCAACGTGCCCGACAAGCTGCAGCGCAAGGGAGCGGCCCCGAAGCCCGAGAAGGGTCCCGAACCGGGGACCCTGCCGGGGGCGGCGGCGCCGGCCCGGAAGCGCTGGCGGAAGCCTTCGGTCAAGTCGAAGGTGCTGGTGCAGTTCACGACGCAGCTCGCGACGCTGCAGAACGCCGGCCTGCCGATCGTCCGCTGCCTGCGCATCCTCGCCACGCAGCAGCGCGAGGGGCCGTTCCGCGACGCCGTCTCCGCGGTCGCCGACGACGTCGAGGGGGGCGACTCGCTGAGCGTCGCCTTCGGCAAGCACCCGCACTACTTCGACCACCTCTACCTCAACATGGTCAAGGCGGGGGAGGCGGGCGGCATCCTCGACCAGATCCTGGAGAGGCTCGCGAGCTTCGCCGAGAAGGCCGAGGCGATCCGCGGGAAGATCAAGGGCGCGCTCACCTACCCGATCGTCGTCATCTGCTTCGCGGTGCTGATCGTCGCGCTCGTGATGGTCTTCATCGTTCCGAAGTTCGAGGAGGTGTTCAAGCAGATGAACGTGACGATGCCGCCGCTCACGCTCGTGCTGCTCGGCGTCGCGCGCTTCATCAAGGACTGGTGGTGGGCGATCGCCCTCTCGATCGGCCTGCTCTACGTGACCTTCCGCGTGCTGCAGCGCGGCTACGCGTTCCGCCGCCTCATGCACCGCCTGCAGCTGCGCGTCCCGGTCAGCGGCCCGCTGCTGAAGAAGACCATCGTGGCCCGCTTCGCGCGCACCTTCGGGACGCTGCTCGGCGCCGGCGTGCCGATCCTCGAGGCGCTCGCGATCATCCGCGACGCCACCACCAACCTGGTGGTCGGCGAGGCGCTGGAGAGCGTGCACAAGAACATCAAGCAGGGCGAGACGATCACGCGGCCCATGCAGGAAAGTGGCGTCTTCGACGACATCGTGGTGAACATGGTCGACGTCGGCGAGCAGTCGGGCAACCTCGACCGCATGCTGATGAAGGTCGCCGACGCCTACGAGCGCGAGGTCGACGACGCCGTCTCGACCCTCTTCAAGGTGATCGAGCCGATCCTGATCATCGGGCTGGCGGGCGTGGTCGGGACGATCGTCCTCGCGCTGTTCCTGCCGATCCTCAAGGTGATGGACACGATGTCGCAGGGGCGCTGAAGGAGCGGGAGTGTCGCTGCGCGTCCGCATCCTGCTGTCGATCCTCGCCGTGAACGTCGGCGTCACGGCCCTCCTCGTCGTCTACCTCCTGAACGACCTCGAGCAGCGCGAGCAGCGCGCCCGCGAGGAGTCGCTCGCGCGCGAGGCCGACTACGTGCAGCGCTTCGAACGGATCTTCGACGGCTTCCTCGACGTCGACCGCGAGGAGGTGGCCGACGCGATCAAGGTCCTCCGCGACCATCCGATGCGCAAGCTCGTGAAGGACGGGGTGATCCTGCAGATCGACGTGGCGAACCAGGCGCAGCCGCGCGCGACGTACGACGGCTCGGCGCTCCCGGCGAACGCGACCTACGTCAACCTGCTCGGCGCGAAGCACCGCGATCCGGGCTACGACGATTCCCACGCGCGCGCCCAGATCCAGGAGGCGGTGCGCCGGCGCCGGATCGCGCGCGACCCGCAGCGGTACGGCTGGGTCGCGGCGCCGATCCGCCTCGCGCGCGCGGGCGCGCACGACCGCGACGTCTCGATCTGGGGCGGCGGCTACTTCCTGCTCGACCTGCCCGAGGAGGCGCCGGTCGCGCCGCCGACCTTCCAGCCGAGCACGATCGTGCTCGGGATGGGGGCGGGCCCGTTCGTGCTGCTCGCGCTGACCTGGCTCCTGCTCGAGCGCTCGGTGCTCCACCCGCTGACCGAGCTCGCGGCCGGCGCGGCGCGCGTCGCGCGGCGCGAATACGGCCGCGCGGTGCCGGGCGGCGGCTCCGACGAGATCGGCCGTGTCGTCGCCGGCTTCAACTCGATGATGTCGGACGTGAGCGACGCGGAGCGCCGCCTCACCGCGCGCGTGGACGAGGCGACGCGCCAGGCCGAGGAGCGCGGGCGCGGGCTCGTGATCGCGCAGCGCCTCGCCGCCACCGGCACGCTCGCGTCGGGCATCGCGCACGAGATCAACAACCCCCTCGGCGGGATGCTCAACGTCGCGCTGCGGCTGAAGCAGGAGGAGGAGGGCGGGCGCGCGAAGCCCGAGGGGAGCGCGGCGCGCGTGCGCTACCTCGGCCTCTTGATCGACGGGCTCTCGCGCATCCAGGAGATCGTGAAGCGCGTGCTGCAGTTCACGCCGCGCCGCGTCGAGCCGGCGGTCGTGCCGCTGCTCGAGCTGGTCCGGAAGGCGGCGGCCTTCGCCGAGCACCGCGCGAAGAAGTCGCGCGTCCAGATCTCGGTCGAGGGGAGCGACGCGCCCGTGCTCGCCGAGCCGGGCGAGATGCAGCAGGTCTTCCTCAACCTCCTCCTGAACGCGTGCGACGCGGTCGGCGAGCGCGAAGGCGGCCAAGTGCGGGTCGTCTCGCGCCGGGAGGGGGGGCGGGTGGTCGTCGCCGTCGCCGACGACGGGCCGGGCATGACGGCGGAGCAGCTCGAACACTGCTTCGACCTCTTCTTCACGACCAAGGAGCCGGGGAAGGGGACGGGGCTCGGCCTCTCGGTCGCGCACCACATCGTCGAGCAGCACGGCGGCGAGCTCACGGTCGCCTCGCCGCCCGGCGCGGGCGCGACGTTCACCGTCTCCCTGCCGATCGCGGGCGAGGGGCGCTGAGGCGGGGCCGGTCGCCGATCGCCGGTCGGGTCGCGGCCACGGGCCTGTCGGAAGGGGGGGCGACCGCATAGTCTGCGACGCTCATTCGCCCTTCCGGGAGCGCCCCGTCGCCCCGCCCGACGGGTTACCGCCCCCGGGACCGCGCCATAGGAGTCCCGCCGTGACACCCCGCGAAAAGACCCTGCTCCTGACCCTCGGCGCCGGCCTGCTCGGGCTCGGCCTCGCCCGCGTCCCGGTGCTCCGCGAAACCCGTGAAGGATCGGTGGAAAAGCAGCCGCTCCTGGTCACCTCGTCGCTCGGGGCGACGAGCGCGATCCTCTTCGTCCTCGACCCCTCGACCTCGAACCTCGCGGCCTACGAGGCGCTGCCGGGCGAGAACGGCGGCCTGCGTCTTCTCGGCGCCCGCAAGATCGAGCATGATCTCGAGCTCAAGAAGTACCGCGACCTCTCGGAGTACTCCTTCGACGACCTGAAGGCGCGCAAGCTCGAGGGGGCGGCACCCAAGACTCCGAACGAAAAAGCTGCGGGAGCCAGCGAGCAGCACTAGACTGCGCGCCCTCCCGAATGGAAAACCGTATCGCCTGATCTCTGGACGCGAAGCTGGGACGAAGGTCGCGCGGCGGACGGCCGGCGCGACGCCCTCCGCGGCCCCCTTCCTGGAGGCTGGTTTCGGTGGCTGACGAATTCATCTCGTTCGACAAGGTCCTCCGCGAGCTGCAGATGCAGGAGGAGGAGCTGAAGCGCCTGGTCTCCGAAGGCGAGATCCGTGCGTTCCGCGACCAGGACAAGATGAAGTTCAAGAAGGAAGACGTCGAGCGCTTCCGCAAGGTCCACACGAGCCCGAAGGACGAGACGATGGGCGCCGCCGAGGTGCCCGAGGAGCTCGTCTTCGACGAGGACGACGCCAACCAGGACGTCGGCATGGCGACGGCGGCGATCTCCGACGACTCGTTCCTGGAGGAGGAGGCGCCGAAGGCCGCTCCTGCGCCGGCGCCCGCTCAAAAGTCGGCGCCGCGCACCGCGCGCGCTCCGGCCGCCGCGTCGGCGTCGGGCCGCAAGCCGCGCGCGACGTCGGTGCAGGTCGAGGAGGCCAAGGGCGAGGGCATCGCGATGAAGATCGCGATCCTCCTCTCCTCGATCGTGCTCGTGGTCGGGACCTTCGTCGCGATGGACGCGACGCGCAGCCAGCCGAGCGGGCTGACGCGCAGCATCGCGGACATGTTCAAGGCGAAGGGCTGAGCGAACGTATCCACGCCGACGCGAGGGACCGTGGCGGTTCCGTCGCGCGGCGAGCGTGAAGAGTGGAGGGAGGGACGTCCGGAGCGCCGGCGGGTTACCGCCGGGCTGCCGCGCGCTCCCGTCCCGAATCCGGCAAGGGGAGGTGTCCGATGAAGATGTCGAAGTGGATCGCATTGTCGTCTCTCGTCTTCGCGTCGGCCTGCGTCGTGCCGCAGTCGCGGTACGACCGGCTCCAGACCGAGTACCACGCCGAGAACCAGGCGCGGCGCCAGCTGGAGGACGAGGTCCAGCGCAAGGACGGAGAAGTCTCCGACCTGCGCGGCCAGGTCAACGAGAAGGACTCGCAGTACAACGACCTGCAGAAGACGTCGGCCGCCGACAAGGAGCGCATCGCGCAGCTCCAGAAGGCGCTCGAGGACGCGCAGAAGGGCATGGGCCCCGTCGGCGAGAGCGACGGCGTGACGGTCGTGCAGACGGATCAGGGCTTCGCGTATCGCGTCGAGGACCAGCTCCTCTTCGCTTCGGGCTCGACCGAGATCCGCGATCAGGGCAAGGCGGCGCTCAAGAAGATCGCCGCGCAGCTCAAGGAGAAGCACTACGCCAACATCCGGATCGAGGGTCACACGGACTCCGACCCGGTCGTGCGCACGAAGGAGAAGTTCCCGCTCGGCAACCACGAGTTGTCGATCGAGCGCGCGCTGGCGGTCTACGCGTCCCTCGTGAACGACGACGGCGTCTCCCCGACGTTCCTCTCGCTCGCCGGGTACGGCCCGAACCGTCCGATCGCAACGGGCAACACTGATGCGGCCAAGGCCAAGAACCGCCGCGTCGAGATCCACGTCGCGGTGCCGAAGAAGGGCTGAGCCCCTCGCGGCGTTCCGTCCGAGGAAGCGCCTCACCCCGCCGATTCGAACGCGAATCCAGAGGATGCGACGGCTCCCGCGCGCTCCGGCCGACGCCGGCGCGCGCGGGGGCCTCTTTCTTCTCCTGGCGCTTCTCGTCGCGACGAACTCGTGCCGGCGCGAGGCGGCGACGCAGCTCCGGGCCGCCGCGGAGCCGCGCGTCTGGTTCCCGCTCCTGCAGGACATGGTGGTCGTCAAGGTCGAACCGGGCGACGTCGCGCCGGTCGGCGGCGAGACCGAGGACGACGCGCCGCGCGACCTCTTCGTCGACCGCTTCGAGGTCACCGACGGCGAGTTCGACGCGTTCCTGCGCGCGACCGGCTACGTCCCCTCCGATCCGTGGAAGGCGACCTTCCTCTTCCACTGGCAGCGCGACGCCAGCGGCCGCCTCGCGCCGCGCGAGCCCGACACGCCGGTGCGCTGGGTCTCCTATGCCGACGCGCTCGCCTACGCGCGTTGGCGCGGCAAGGAGCTGCCGACGCGCGCGGAGTGGCTCGAGGCGTGTCCGTCGGTCGCGTCGGGCCTGCTGCCGTGGTCGGGGCGCGGCCGCGCCGGCGCGTGCAACTCGCTGGCGAGCGGGCTCGAGGCGCCGACGCCGGTCGGCATGTACCAGCTCGGGATCACGGCGGCCGGCTGCTACGACATGATCGGCAACGTCTCCGAGTGGACGACGACGGAGCCGTTCGGTCCGGAGAAGCGCTGCGTCATGGGCGGCTCGTTCCGCGAGCGCTGCGACCTGTCGGGGGATGGGCGCGCCGGCGAGGGGCGCTCGCCCGGCTCCGGCCTGCCGCGCTCGAGCGAGGAGCGCGAGGCGCTGATCCTGCCGTGGATGAAGGGGCGCCCCCCCGAGGAGCGCGGCGAGAACGTCGGCTTCCGCTGCGTCCTGCGCGACGCCTCGAAGGTCGTCGCCGAGGCGCTCGCGACGGCGGAGCGGCTCGAGGGCGCGGAGCGGCGCGCCGCGCTCGCCGAGCTCGCGCGCGCCGGAGTGCGCGCGAGCGGGGAGAACGGCCTGCTGCCGTTCGTGCGCCAGCGGCTGCTCGAGCGGCGCGGGCGCTGGCAGCTCGACTCCGACGGCCGCCGCGCCGATCCGCTGCACGCCGCCAACTGCGACCTGCTGCGCGTCGCGTCGGAGCGCCCCGCCGGCGGCGACGACCTGCTGCTGGTCGGCGACGACGCCTGCACGCTGCTCGACGGCCGCAGCGGCGCGCCGCTGCGCCGCGTCGACGTGCGCGGCTGCGGCAAGCATCCCCTCCACGGACTGCTCAAGCTCGGCGACGGCTCGGTGCGCCTATGGATCGAGTGCGACGGCGGCGAGCTCGCGCTGGTCGACTGGCGCGGCGGCGGGGTCGTGCGCGTGCCCGGTCTCGACGGGGGCGGCCTCGCGCTCCAAGGCACGCCGACCACGTGGTGCGCGAGCGATCCCGAGGCGGCGGGCGACGCCTGGTTCGTGCAGCGCTTCGAAGCGAAGGGCAGCGAGCTCGACCGGCGCGAGACGGCGCCGCTCACGCGCGTGACGCGCGTCGGCGCCGACGGCGTGCGCTCGCGCGTGCTGGTCGGCGTGCCGGTCGTCGCGCCGGCGCGCGCGACCGACGACGGGCTCTTCCTGCCGCTCGACCAGCCGTTCGAGATCCCGCTGCCGCAGGGGCGGCGCATCGAGTCGGTGCAGCTCGGGACCTCGTTCAACCACTGGAGCGCGCTGCGGCTCGACCGCTCCCTCGCCACCACGGGGACGACGTGGGTCGCCGACGGACGCGCGCCGCTGCCGGTGCAGCGCCGCGGCGGCGGGGTCGCGCCCGTGACCGGCGAGCTGCGCTTCACCTGGTTCCTCGGCGCGGGCTCCACCGAGGTGATCGACCAGCCGGTCGAGCGCTGGCTGCTGCCGACGCCGCTGCCGGCCACCTACCTGGTCGTCGACGGCGACCACCGACTCCACTGCTGGAGCGGCCGCCCCGCCGATCCCCTGCTGCCGCAGCCGCTGCCGGCGTCGTCCCGCGGCGACTGGCGGGTCGTGCCGTCGGAGGGCGACTGGTACGAGCCGCTCGCGCTGACGGGCGACGGCAGCGAGCTCGCCGAGATCCTGCTCGACGAGCGGCCGCGAAGCGCGACGCTCGTGACGCGCGCGCGCGACCTCGCCTGGACGGGCGACCTCGCGTGGGGCTGCCGGCTGAGCGCGCCCGGCCGGCCGCTCCTCGTCCGTTCGCGAGGGACTCGGGGCGCCTCGTGGTTCGGCGTCGCCCTCGACGAGCCGCAGCGCCGCTTCGCGTTCGCGCTCGAGCAGTCGACGATCGCCGCGCACGTCGTGCGGCTCGCCGGCGGCGCCGCCGCCGTCTACGCGCAGACGAGCAACACCGAGGCGTGGGTGCGCGACGCGCGGCGCTTCGAGCTCCTCGACGAGATCGGCGTGGTCCGCCCGCCCCTGCAGGAGGTGGTCGTCGCCGACCTCACGTCCGCGGGCACCTTCGACCCGGTGCTGCTGCTCGAGGACGGCTCGCTGGTGGCGCTGCGTCCGGCCGATCCGGAGCTCGCGCGCCTCGACGCCGACTTCCAGCGCGCGGTCGGGGCGGTGCAGGGCGGCGAGCCGCGCTGACGTGGACGGACGGCTCGAACGGCAGATCGCGAGCGCGCGCGTCCGGCTGAAGGGGCGCGCGGCGCCGCGCCACCCGCGCCTCTCCCAGCACTTCCTGCTCGACACGGCACTGCTGCGGCGGATCGTCGCGCTCGCCGGCGACGTGGCGGGGCGCGAGGTCCTCGAGGTCGGGCCCGGGCCGGGCGGGCTCACCGCGGCGCTGCTCGACGCAGGCGCGCGCGTCACCGCGCTCGAGCTCGATCCCGGGTGGGCAGCCTTCACGCGCGCGGAGCTCGCGGACGGGCCGCTCGAGGTGCGCGAGGCCGACGCGCTCGCGACCGCACCGGCCGTCGTGGCCGAGCTCGCGGCGCGGGCGGGCCGGCCGCCGCTCGTCGTCGCCAACCTGCCGTACTCGATCGCGTCGCCGCTGCTGGTCGACCTCGTGCGCGGCGCGACCGCGCCGGAGCGGATCGTCGCGATGGTCCAGAAGGAGGTGGCCGACCGACTCTGCGCGGAGCCGGGAGGGAAGACCCGCGGGCTGCTCACGCTGCTGGTCGCGCTGCGGGCGCGGGCGCGCCGCCGCCTGGTCGTCGCTCCCGGCAGCTTCACGCCGCCGCCGCGCGTCGCGAGCGCAGTCGTCGAGATCGTGCCCGACCCGGCGCGCGCCGCCGCCGCCGCCGCGCGGCCGCGGCTCGAGGAGCTGATCCGCGCCGCCTTCCAGGCGCGCAGGAAGATGCTGCGGCGCGCGCTCGCCGACGTCGTGCCGGCCGATCTCCTGGCGAGGGCGGGCGAGCGGCTGCTGACGCGCCGGCCGGAGGAGCTCGCCGACGAGGAGTGGTTCGCGCTGGCCGATGCCGTCGCCGCGCCGGCGAACCGCCAGTAGCATCGACGCTCCACGACCGCCGACCGGTCGTCGTACTTCGGGGGCGCATGGACGACTTCAGCCGCGTCAAGGAGGCCGTCGACATCGTCGACGTCGTCTCCCGCTACGTGCCGCTGCGCCGCGCGGGGTCGCGCATGGTCGGGCTCTGCCCCTTCCACGCCGAGAAGTCGCCCTCCTTCGGCATCCCGAACGGCCGCAAGTACTTCATGTGCTTCGGCTGCGGCAAGAAAGGCGACGTCATCACCTTCGTCTGCGAGATCGAGCGCGTCGACCGCATCGAGGCCCTGAAGCGGCTCGCCGACGAGGCGGGCATCCAGCTCTCGTCCTACTCCTCGAAGGAGCGCGAGGAGCGCGACCGGCTGCTGCGCGTGCTCGCCGACGCGCAGGTGCTCTACCGCGCGGCGCTCGAGAGCGAGATCGGCGCGGAGGCGCGGCAGCTCATCGACGCGCGCAAGCTCACGCGCGCGACGGTCGACGCGTTCGGGCTCGGCTACGCGCCGGTCGCGCGCGGCTCGTCGTTCGGCTCGGCGGTGATCACGAACCGGCTCGTCGCGAAGGGCCACCGGCGCGAGGACGTCGTCGCGGCCGGGATCGCCGGCGAGAAAGACGGCTCCCTCTACGACGCGATGCGCGACCGCCTCACCATCCCGATCCGCGACGAGCGCGGCCAGGTGCTCGCGTTCGGCGGCCGCCGCATGACGGACGGGCCCGACGCGCCGCCCGCCAAGTACGTCAACACGCGCGAGACGCCGGTCTTCAGCAAGGGGCGCGTGCTGTTCGGGATCGACCGCGCGAAGGAGGCGGTCCTGAAGCAGGAGCGCATCGTATTGGTGGAGGGGTACCTCGACGTGATCCTCGCGCACCAGGGCGGGCTCGACGTGGCGGTCGCGGCGCTCGGCACGGCGGTGACGCCGGACCACGCGCGCCGCCTGCGCCAGCTCGCGCCGCGCGCGCTCCTCTTCCTGGACGGGGACGAGGCGGGCAAGCGCGCGGCGGAGCGCGCGGTCCCGCTGCTGCTCGCGCAGGCGATCGCGGCGCGCGTGCTGGTGCTGAAGGAGGACAAGGATCCGGGCGACTACTTCGCGAGGGGGTCGACGCGGGAGGCGTTCGAGGAGCTCGCCGCGCGCGACGCCGTCGGCGCGATCGACTTCCTGCTCGAGCGGCACGGACTGCGGCGCGCCGCCTCGTTCGAAGAGAAGATGCAGGTCGCGCGCGCCGTCGCCGAGGCGCTGGCGCCGCTCGAGGACCCGCTCATGAAGGGCGAGGCGCTCACCCACGTCGCCCGCCAGCTCGACCTCGACCCGCGCGGCGTCGTCGTGAAATACGGGAAGGTCGCGGCGCGCCGCCCCGCTCCGGAAGGGCGCCCTGGGAAGTCGGCGGGGGGCGCGCCGGCGGGGGCGGAGCCGGTCGAGGGGAGCGGCGACGCCGGGGAAGGATCCATCGGGAAAGTTGCTCCGGAACCTCCGGCGAGGCAGATCGTGCCTCCTGCGCAAGTGGCTGCAGAACAAGAACTTCTGATCGCGATGATGGCGGATCCGACGCTTCGGGCGGCGGGGGCCCAGCTGGTCCCGGCGGAGACCTTGGTTGACTCCGTGAGAGCCCGGCTATTCAGGGGCCTCGTCGAATCCCCGGCCGCCGACACCGAGCAGCTCGTGGAAGGACTGCTCACGGAATGTTCCGGTGACCGGGAGTCGCAGGAAATCCTCCTGGATCTGGTAGACCGACGCGCTTGCACCGAGAACGCCGGGAGCCTGTTCGACGGAGCGATCCGGTACTTCAAGCGTCAACGGCAGGCGCACGACAAGGAGCGGCTGCTCGCGGAGTACCGGACGAAGCTGAGTTCCGGCGACGCCAACGCGGCGCGCGACTTCCTGCGGGACTACGAGACGTTCCGCCGCACCCGCGGCGCGAGCTGAAGTGGCCGAGATGCTGATGCGTGAGAGATGGACGGGGCGAGCCCCCCTGACGGAGAGCGGATGACCACGCGACCGAACGCCAGCCCCGACCGCATGGACCCCTACGTCCGCGCGCTGATCGACAATGCGCGCAAGAAGGGATACCTGACCTACGACGAGCTCAACCAGGAGCTCCCGGAGGACGCGGTCGACAACATCGACGACGTGCTGTCGAAGCTCGAAGAGAACGGCATCGAGCTGGTCGACGAGTCGGAGATGGAGGACGACGGGCGGCGTCGCCGCGAGGACGACGAGCCCGTCTCCGTCGTCGGCGTCGGCAAGTTCTCCAAGACCGGCGGCAGCGAGAAGATCGACGACCCGGTCCGCATGTACCTCACCCAGATGGGTGAGATCCCGCTCCTCACGCGCGACCAGGAGATCAACCTGGCGCGGACGATCGAGGAGACGCGCGCGGCGTTCCGGCGCCTCCTGCTCTCGTCGGGCTTCGGCGTCCGCTCCGGGATCCAGATCCTCGAGGACGTGAAGGACGGCAAGCTCGCCTTCGACCGCACGCTCAAGGTCCCGACCTCGGGCACCGAGCCGGCGAAGAGCGAGATCCAGGAGCGGCTCCAGGAGAACCTGGTCACGCTCCGCAAGCTCTACCTGAAGAACCAGTCGGAGATCGAGCTGCAGATCCGCGGCGAGATCCCCGCGCGCGAGCGCCCCGACGTGGTGCGCCGCACCTCCCGGCGCCGCCGCAAGTGCGCGCGCCTGCTCGAAGAGCTGCAGATCCAGCTGAAGAAGGTGAAGCCGCTCATCGACCTGCTCAAGGACGAGTGGGAGAAGGGGCGCGAGATCGAGCGCAAGTGGAAGCGCCTGAAGAACCGCGCCGACAGCGACTCGGCCAAGGAGGCGCAGGCCGCCTTCGAGGCGTGGTGCCTGCGCGCCATGGAGACGCCGACGCGCCTCGAGCGCCGCCTCACCGTGATCGAGACGCGCTACCGCGGCTACGACCAGGCCAAGCGCGCGCTCTCGTCGGGCAACCTGCGCCTCGTGGTCTCGATCGCCAAGAAGTACCGCAACCGCGGCCTCTCCTTCCTCGACCTGATCCAGGAGGGCAACACCGGCCTGATGAAGGCGGTGGAGAAGTACGAGTACCGCCGCGGCTACAAGTTCTCGACCTACGCGACCTGGTGGATCCGCCAGGCCATCACGCGCTCGATCGCCGACCAGGCGCGGACCATCCGCATCCCGGTCCACATGATCGAGACGATGTCGAAGCTGCGGAACGTGCAGAAGAAGCTGGTCCAGCTCATGGGCCGCGAGCCGACCATCGAGGAGGTCAGCAAGGAGGCGAACGTCCCGATCGAGGAGGCGAAGCGCGTCACCAAGATCGCCCGCCACCCGATCTCGCTCGATCGCCCGATCGGCGACGGCGAGGACAGCTACTTCGGCGACTTCATCGAGGACGACACGGTCGAGTCGCCCGTCGAGGGCGCCGGCCAGGAGATGCTGAAGGAACGCATCTCGAGCGTGCTGCAGACCCTCTCGTTCCGCGAGCGCGAGATCATCAAGCTCCGCTACGGCATCGGCGACGGGTACACCTACACGCTCGAGGAGGTCGGCCGGATCTTCAAGGTGACGCGCGAGCGCGTGCGCCAGATCGAGGCGAAGGCCGTCCGCAAGCTGCAGCACCCGATCCGGGCGCGCCTGCTCGAGGGCTTCCTCGAGCGGGAAGGCGGGGGGGCGGTCTGATCCGGCCCCTTCAATCGGGTCGCCGGACGTCCATCATGGCGGGAACGAGGAGGAGAGGATGGCGACGGTCGACCCGAAGCAGACGCTGATCGGACTCATCCGGCTGCAGCAGCTCGACGCCGACGTCTGGCGCATGAAGCGCCGCATCGCCGAGGGGCCGCAGCTCCTCGCGCGCCGCAACGAGCGCTCGGTGCAGGCCGAGGCGCGCATCCAGCAGACGCACGCGAAGATCCTCGACCTGAAGAAGCAGATCGGCGCCTTCGAGCTCGACGTCAAGACCAAGGACGGGGAGATCCTGAAGATCCAGGGGGCGCAGGGGCAGTCGCGCACCAACGAGGAGTTCCGCGCCTTCGGCGAGCACGTGAGCCGCCTGCGCAAGGAGAAGAACGCGATCGAGGACCGCATCCTCGAGCTGCTGCAGCAGATCGAGACGATCGACGCGACGCAGAAGGAGCAGAAGGCGACGCTCGAGTCGCTGAAGCGCGAGGCGGCCGAGAACACGGCGATCTGGCAGAAGGAGGAGGCCGAGTACAAGGCCGAGCTCCTCGCCGCCGACGCGCGCCGCGCCGAGTACGCGAAGTCGCTGCCGCCCGGCCCGCTCTCCACCTACGAGCGCGTCCTGAAGGCGCGCGACGGCAAGGCGGTCGTCCAGGTCGAGGGCAAGAGCTGCGGCGGCTGCCAGATGGCGATCACGCCCAACGACATGGCGCGCCTGCACCGCGCGGGCGAGCTGGTCTACTGCCGCAGCTGCGAGCGCATCCTCTACCTCCCGGAAGTCGCGCAGCAGAAGGCGACCTGAACGGAGCGCGGAGATGGCCGCGCCCGCCCCCGCGTCCGGCATCGCGAACGTCGTCGTCGGCACGGCCGGCCACATCGACCACGGCAAGTCGAGCCTGGTGCGCGCGCTCACCGGCATCGACCCCGACCGCCTGCCCGAGGAGCAGGAGCGCGGCATGACCATCGACCTCGGATTCGCGCGCTTCAAGACGCGGGACGGCCGAACCGTCGGGATCATCGACGTGCCGGGCCACGAGAAGTTCGTGAAGAACATGGTCGCCGGCGCGACCTCGCTCGACATCGTGATGCTGGTGATCGCGGCCGACGACGGCGTGATGCCGCAGACGCGCGAGCACCTCGAGATCCTCGGCCTGCTCGGCATCGAGAGCGGCTTCGTCGTGCTCACCAAGGTCGACCTCGTCGACGAGGAGATGCGCGCGCTCGCGATCGAGGACGTCCGCGCCCTGGTGCGCGGCACCTTCCTCGAGGGGGCGCCGGTGGTGCCGGTCTCCAACGTGACGCGCGCCGGCTTCCCGGAGCTCGAGGCCGAGCTCGAGCGGCGCGTCGCGGCGGCGAAGCCGCGGAGCGGCGAGGGGCTGTTCCGCATGCCGATCCAGCGCGTCTTCTCGGCGCGCGGCCACGGGACCGTGGTCACCGGCGTGCCGCTCTCCGGCCACGCCGCGCCGGGTGACGAGGTCGAGGTCGTGCCGCCGGGATTGCGAGGGCGGGTCCGCGGCATCCATGCGTACGGCGTGGCACGCGAGAGCGCGACCGCCGGCCACTCCTGCGCGCTCAACCTGAGCGACGTCGACTGGCGCGCCGTCCACCGCGGCATGGTCGCCGCCGCGCCCGGCTTCTTCCCGGCGGCGGCGCTCTTCGAGGCGCGCCTGCGCTACCTCGCCGGTCGCGACCGGCCGCTGGCGCACCGCACCGAGGTGCGCGTCCACCTCGGGACGAGCGAGGTGCTCGGCCGCGTGCGCATCCTCGACAAGGAGCAGCTCGCGCCCGGTGAGGAGGCGCTCGTGCAGCTCGAGCTCGAGGAGCCGGTCGTCGCGTGCGGCGGCGACCGCTTCCTCGTGCGGCAGATCTCGCCGATGGTGACGCTCGGCGGGGGCGTGCTCTTCGGCGCGTCGCGCACGCACCGCAAGCGCCTGAAGGAGCACCACATCGAGCAGGTGGAGCGGCGCGAGCAGGCGCTCGCCGACCCGCGCCTCACGCTCCGCTTCGCCGCCGAGCAGCGCCGCTTCGAGCCGTTCCACGTGCGCGACCTCGCCGCCGACGTGGGCGCGCCGCTCGAGGAGGTCGAGGCGCGCGTGCGCGCGCTGGTCGAGGCGGGCGATCTCGCCGACCTGGGCCGCGGGCAGTTCCTCTCGCAGCTCTTCGCCGGCGAAGCGCGCGCGAAGGTCGAGGCCGCGCTGGCGGAGCTGCACAAGGCGCAGCCGCTGAAGAAGCTGCTCGAGATCCGCGAGCTGCGCAACCAGGTCGGGTTGCCCGAGGCGACGCTCCACTTCGTCAAGTCGGAGCTGGTGCGTTCCGGTGCCGTGGTCGAGGAGGGCGGGCCGGGGCTGCTGCGGCTCGCGTCGCACCGGCCGGCCGTCTCGGGCGAGGACGAGAAGCTGCTCGATGCGCTGCGCGCCCTCTACGCAGAGGCGGCGCTCCAGCCGCCGACGGTCGAGGAGGCGGCGGCGAAGCTCGCGGCGCCGCCGCGGCGCGTCGCGAAGTTGATCGAGCTCCTCTGCGACGAGGGCGCGCTCGCGCGCGTCGGCGCGCTGCGCTTCGCGAAGGCGGCGCTCGAGCGCGCGCGCGCGGAGCTGGTGCGCGTCGCCCAGGCGCACGGCGGCGAGGTCGTGATCCCGGCGCTGCGCGACGCGCTCGCGACCTCGCGCAAGTTCATGATCCCGCTGCTCGAGCACTTCGACGCGGCGGGGCTCACCGCAAGGCGCGGGGAGAAGCGCTTCCTGAGAGGAAGCCGCGTCTGACGACGCGTGGAGAGGAAGCCGCGTCCGACTACTTGCCGCCAGCCGCGGCCGCGGCGGGGCGCTGCGTGGCGAGCAGTTCGTCGAAGCGCTTCGCGAGGTCCCCGAGGTCGTTGAGCGACGTCGTCGCCATCACGCGCCCCTCGGCGATCTTGACCGAGAGGCGCTTCATGGCCATCTCCGAGAGGGAGAGGAGGCGCGTGCTCTCGGTGAGGAGCGCGCTCGCGCGCTGCTGGAACTCGGGATCGGAGCTCTTCGACTGCGCGTCGACGAGCTCGGCCTTGAGGCGGCCGACGCGCGCGACCAGGGGCTTCAGCGCCGTGTCGTAGTTCTTCATCTCGTTCAGCCGCGCGCGCAGGTCGGTCGCGTCGGTGCGCAGCTGGTAGAAGGACTCCTCGATCTCGGAGAGCTTCTTCTTGCGGGCGTTGCGGTCGAGCGTGCCGTCGGCGTCGGCCTCGCGGGCGGCGCGGTCGAGCGTCTCGAAGCGCGTGCGAAGGTCGTCGAGGTCGCCCTTCTTCTTCGAGGTCGGCTTGCGGTCGGAGAAGTAGTGGACCAGCTCGCCGCACTCCTCGAGCGCCTTTTCGACGGCCGGCTTCTCCCGGGTCGCGTCGGCGAAGAGGCGGTGGACGTCCTCCTCCCGGTCGGCCCCGATCCAGAGGACCAGCGCCGCCGCCGCCAGCGCCATCGCACCGAGGATGAGCCACGCCTTCATGGGGGCGACGATAGCCGCGAAGTTCGTGCCCCCCGCGCGCCCGGTCGCACCGCGCCGCGCGGCGAGCGGATGCACGCCGTGACCCCGGGACGCCGTGCGCCTAGCATCGTCGCCCTCCGGAAGAGGAGCTCGCGGAGCCGCGCTGATGGTCTGGATCGTCCCGCTGCTGATCGCCGTGCTCTCGCAGGCGGCGAAGGACCCGATCGAAGACCAGATCCTCGACTTCAAGAAGTACTACAAGCCGACGCGCTCCGTCCACGAGCGGGTCGAGGCGATCCACGTGCTCGACAAGCTCGACCGCGTCTCGGCCGCCGAGCTGCTGCTCGACGCGACGCAGGATCCGCAGTTCCCGGTGCGGCAGGCCGCGCTCGAGGTGCTCGGCGGCTACAAGTCGGGCGAGGTGAAGGAGCTGCTGCGCAAGGCGGCGGGCGAGGAGAAGGGCGGCAAGCCGGGGCGGCGCGCCGGCGCGCTCGAGGCGCTCGGCCGCATCGCCGATCCGGCCGCGGCGCCGATCGCGGTGAAGTGCCTCGCGGCGTCCGACTTCGAGCTCAAGCGCGCGGCAGCGACGGCGCTCGGGAGGATCGGCTCTCCCGAGGCGGTCGCGCCGCTCGCGGCCTTTCTCGCGACGGCCGACCCGCCGCTGCAGACCGTCGCGCTCGACGCGCTCGCCCTGATCCGCAAGCCCGAGGGGTGCGTGGACGCGGTGCTGCCGCTGCTCGACTCCAAGGAGTGGCAGGTGCGGTCGTCCGCGATCCAGTGCCTCGGGAAGCTGCGCGTGAAGGAGGCGGTCGCGCCGCTGATCGAGCGGCTGCGCAAGGAAGAGGGGCGGCTGCGCGAGGAGGCGATGCTCGCGCTGCAGCGCACCACCGGCTTCGAGTACGGCGAGGACGCCGACCAGTGGCAGAAGTGGTGGGACGGCGTGAAGGCGAGCTTCGTGCTGCCGACCGACGCCGAGCTCGAGAAGCGCAAGGAGGCGCGCGCCGCCTCGAACAGCGCCTACAACGGCGGCGGGAAGACCGCCGACTTCGCCGGCGTGAAGACCAAGAGCCGCCACCTGCTCTTCGTGATCGACACGTCGGGCTCGATGGAGGACCTGATCGCCGAGCCGAAGAACTTCAAGCTGAAGGACCGCGCCTACAAGTCGCTGATCAAGCTCGACATCGTGAAGGACGAGCTCTGCCGCACCGTCGACGCGCTCGAGCCGGAGGTGCGCTTCGACATCCTCACCTTCGCGACCGACGTGAAGTTCTGGAAGGGGACGCTGATCGGCGCCAACCTCGTGAACAAGGCGGCGGCCAAGGACTTCATCTCGCACCTGAAGCCGATCGGCGGCGCGTCGCAGAACTTCAAGGCGCGCGCGGGGCTCGGCGGCTCGGCCGGGCTCGCGGGCGGCAAGACCAACACCTACGCCGCGCTGATGGCGGCCTTCGACGCGAGCAATCCCTCCTCGGGCTACGACAAGCGCTACACCAGCGACATCGACACGATGTTCTTCCTGAGCGACGGCGTGCCGTCGACCGGCGAATACGTGGAGAAGGACGACATCCTCGCCGAGGTGCGGCGCGTGAATTCGCTCCGCAAGATCGTCATCAACACGATCTCGATCGGAGAGATGGACCACGCGCTCATGGAGCAGCTCGCCACGCAGAACGGCGGGACGGCCATCGACCTCGGCAAGTGACGCGCGGCGACCGCGGCGCGGGCGGGAACGTCCGGAGCGCGGAACCTTGAAACGGCGCCGGTGCGCCCCTAGGCTTCCGCCCCTTCGAATCCGGTCGGGGCGTAGCTTAGCTTGGCTAGAGCGCAGCGTTCGGGACGCTGAGGCCGGAGGTTCAAATCCTCTCGCCCCGACCATTCGGCGATCCAGTCGCTTTCGCAGCTTCGGCGGGGTCGGCGGGTCCCGGCTCGATCGTTGGAAGCAGGCCTTCCTCGAAGGCGTCGAAGGGTTTACGCAGCTCGGCCCGGGAGGTCGTCCCGTCGAGTGTGCTGTTCAAACCGAGGACTCCGAGGATTCGGCCTCGCGGCTCTGCTCGCGTGGGCCCTATTCCTCCGCCTTCCGCTCGACAACAGTGGCGACGCCGGATGGACCCTCCAGCGCGTCGACGAAGTGCACTATCTCACGATCGCTCAGCACTTCCTCGTCGGTGACTGGAACGTCGGGTACTACATCAATCCGACGTTCTACGCGCATGCGCTGCACGCGGTGACGTGGGCGGTCGGCCTCGTCCGCGTGGCCCTCGGACTCGAGCCGTCATTCGAGCAGTTCGCGATTCGTCAG
>DASRRB010000066.1:0-17985 GCA_035695985.1 Planctomycetota bacterium
CAAGGGCATCAAGACGGTGCTCGACGAGGTCGACAAGGTCGCGACGCAGCTCAAGGTCGCGACGCCGCCGCCGCCCCCGCCGGCCGACGCGAAGCCGCCGGAAAAGAAGTAGTCCCGGCGCGGCGCGCGCCCGACCGCGACGAGCGCGGCGGGCACGTCGACCGAATCGCCCGTCCGCCCGATTTGACCGGTCCGCCCGCTCCGTGCGAGCGGGCGGCCGGCAAGGGCACTCGATGAGCACGACCCTCCGCGCCGTCCTGCTGTTCGTCGTCTCCGGCGCCGGCGCCGTCGCATGGATGACGACGAGGAGCCCGGCGGCCGTGCCTCCGGGCATGAAGCGGATCCCGGCCGGCCGCTTCACCATGGGGAGCGAGGGTCCCGGCGCCCTCCCGAACGAAGGTCCCGCCCATCCGGTCGAGCTCCACGCCTTCTTCCTCGACGTGCACGACGTCACCAACGCCGAATTCCGGGCGTTCGTCGCGGCGACGAACTACGTGACGACCGCCGAGCGGCCGGTCGACTGGGAAGAGTTGAAGAAGCAGCTCCCGCCCGATGCCCCCAGGCCGCCCGACGAGAAGCTCGCGCCCGGCTCGCTCGTCTTCACGCCGCCCGACCACCCCGTCGACCTGGGCCAGCTCGCGAACTGGTGGACGTGGACCGCCGGCGCGTGCTGGAACCATCCGCGCGGCCCGAAGAGCGACCTCACGGGCAAGGACGACTTTCCGGTGGTGCAGGTGAGTTTTGACGACGCGGTCGCCTATGCGAAGTGGGCCGGCAAGCGCCTCCCCACCGAGGCGGAGTGGGAGTACGCGGCGCGCGGCGGTCGCGACGGGACGCGCTACGCGTGGGGTGATCAGCTCGTGGTGGACGGCCGCTCCATGGCCAACACCTTCACGGGCGACTTCCCGTGGCGCGACACTGCCGCGGACGGCTTCGCCGGCGCCTCCCCCGTCGGCGCGTTCCCGCCCAGCGGATTCGGCTTGCAGGACATGGGCGGCAACGTCTGGAACTGGTGCAGCGATCTCTACGCCGCCGAGTATCACGCCGTCGCGAAGGCGCGCGGCGTCTGCTGCGATCCGACCGGACCGGCGAGGAGCGACTTCGCCGAACCGGCGCGCGCGGTCGAGCACGTGATCAAGGGCGGTTCGTTCCTCTGCAGCCCCGTCTACTGCGAGAGCTACCGGCCGTCGGCCCGGCGCGGGACGCCGTCCGACACCGGCTCGGAGCACGTCGGATTCCGTTGCGCGAAGGACGTCGACCCGCCCGATCAAAAGGAGCGTTGAACGTGGAAGCGAAGCGATTCCTGAAGGTGCTGCTCCTCCCCGCGTCGCTGTGCGCGCTCGTCGCGTGCACGAGCATCGAGGTGAAGACGACGCCCTACCCGGGCCTCCAGAAGCTCGCCGCGACCGACCCCGACAAGGTCGAGATCCTGCGCGCGGCGCCCGCGCGCGCGCACGACAAGCTCGGCGAGATCCAGATCGACTCGTCGAACGACCCGGCGCCGCCGCTCGTCGACCTCGCGACGACGCTGCAGGAGGAGGCGGCGAAGCTCGGCGCCGACGCCGTGGTCATCATGGACTATCGCGAGATGACCATCAGCGACCCCAAGGCGGGGACGCCGCCGCCGGCGAACGCGCCCAACATCACCATCCACCGCGCCCTCGCGATCGCGATCAAGTACCGCTGACCGGGGCCGCTGCCGTCCGATCGTCGAGCACGGGACACCGACCGATCAGCGGACGCGGATGAAGACGTCGTTCGAGCGGTTCCAGTCGCCGCTGACGAAGGCGTCGGACTCACTCTCGAACCCGACGATGCCGCCGTCGGACGAGACGGCGCGCAAGCGATACGTGTCGCTCGAATCGCGGACTTCGTTGCCCTGCGTGTCGACGCTGACACGCTCCGTCAGGCCGGTCGTGCGATCGTGGACGAAGGCGTCCTGGCAGTCGTTGTTGTCGCCCGGGACGAGGTCGTCCGAAGAGCTCGTGAAGGCCACCACGTTCCCGTTGGGGGAGAGCGTGGGGCCGCCCCCCCCGCCTTTCGCTTGCGCGCCGGACGAATCGACGCTGACGCGCTCGGTGACCCCGCTCCGCAGGTCGAAGACGAAGACGTCATAGAGCCGGTTCGTGTCGCCGGCGACCAGGTTCCACGAGAAGCTCTCGAACGCGACGACCTGCCCGTCCGCGGAGATGGACGGATATTCGGCGCCGTAATTGGCCTCGCCCCCCAGACGTCCGACGTCGACCCGTCGCGTCTGCCCGGTGCCGAGGTCGCGGACGAAGACGTCCCAGTACAGGTTGTGATCGTGCGCGACGAGATCGTCCGCGCCGCTCGCGAACGCCACGACCTGGCCGTCGGCCGAGATCGACGGTCCGCCCCAAACGCCACTCCCATGGTTCCCGGACCGGCCCCTCGGGGTCAAGCTCACGCAACGGATCTGGCGGGTCATCAGGTTCGCGACGAACACGTCCGAGATGCTGCTGGTGTCGTGGACGTCGAGGTTGGACGCGACGCTGACGAAGGCGACGAAGCGCCCGTCGTCGGAGATCACGGGATCGGTGCTATCGCCGTTCCCCTGCACGCCCGACGGCAGCGCGCTGACGAGCGTCGTCGCGCCGTTCGAGCGATCGTGGACGAAGACGTCGCAGACTCCGTTCATGTCGCCGCGGACGAGGTCGTCGGCTCGGCTCGCGAACGCGACGAACCGGCCGTCCCCGGACGTGCTCCCGCTGAAGCTGTGGCCATTGCCCGGCCGTCCCGAGGAGTCCAAGCTGGCGATCTCGATGGCCCCGGTCGAGCGATCGCGGACGAAGACGTCCTCGAACCGGTTGCCGTCGTTGGGCACGAGATCGTCGGATTCCGAATCGAACGTGACGAAGCGGCCGTCCGCGGTGAGGTGGGCCCGGCCACGCCATCCCCGCTCTGGCCTTCCCGACCAGCTCCCGGTGACCCGCTCCGTCGTCGGTCCTGCGCAAGGGAGGGCGGCGAGCAGCGCGACGGCGACGACGAGGGCGATGCGATCGGAGCTCATTCCTGCACTCCGTGCACGACTGGGAGACGCCGCTTCGACGGGAGCATGTCTCGTCGTGTTCGAAGAATCGCGGGGTGAGCTCCTTGTCTCCGGCGCGCCTCGGGAGATCCCTGCCGCACGGCCCGTGACCCCTGGGCGATCCGCGACCGGCAGCTAGGCTCGTCGCGTCGCTCCGTGACCTCGTCACGGCTTCGCACCCCACCGAAGAAGGAACCGGTCCGATGAGACTCTCCCTCACGACGTGCGCATCGTTCGCGGCCGCCGGCGCCCTGCTGCTCTCGCTCCCGTCGCTCCGTGCGCAGCAGGGACCGCCGAAGCCGAGGGCCGCGGCCGGCCGCGCCCTCGACCTCGAGCGCGAGCATCGCGCCGGCCGCCTCGTCGTCCGGCTCGCGAAGGGAGTCCCCGCCGCCGCCGCGTCCGACCTCGCGGCGCGCGTCGGCGCGCGCTCGAAGAAGGAGATCTGGCCCGGCCTGCTCTGGCGGCTCGAACTCGCGCCGAAGGCCGACCTGCGCGCCGCGCTCGAGCTGCTCGCCGGCGACCCGCGCGTCGCCTACGCGCAGCCGAGCTGGACCTACCATGCGATCGCGACGCCCGACGACACCGACTTCTCCCTGCAGTGGAACATGGACCAGGCGAACGACGCCGACATCGACGCGCCCGAGGCGTGGGACGTCGCGACCGACGCGTCGGCCGCGATCGTCGCGGTGATCGACACGGGCGTGCAGTACGACCACCCCGACCTCGCCGCCAACATCTGGGTCAACCCCAACGAGATCGCCGGGAACGGGATCGACGACGACGGCAACGGCTGGATCGACGACGTCCACGGCATCGACGTCGTGAACGGCGACGGCGACCCGATGGACGACATGTTCCACGGCACCCACTGCGCCGGGATCATCGGCGCGGCCGGGAACAACACGACCGGCGTCGCGGGCGTGTGCTGGACCGCGCGCATCATGGCGGTGAAGTTCCTCGACGCGGGCGGATCGGGCGACACGGCGGATGCCGTCACCGCGCTCCAGTACGCCGTCGCGAACGGCGCCCGCGTGTCGAGCAACTCGTGGGGAGGCTACGGCACCGACCAGGCGCTCTACGACGCGATCTCCGCGGCCGGCGACGCCGGGATGCTCTTCTGCGCGGCGGCCGGCAACAACTCGATCGACATCGAGGGGCAGCAATGGCTGCCGGGCGGCTTCGACCTCGCCAACGTGGTCGACGTCGCGGCGACCGACGCGAACGACAACCTCGCGTGGTTCAGCAACTGGGGCGCGACCAGCGTCGACCTCGGCGCGCCGGGCGATTCGATCTACTCGACCTTCCTCGGCAGCACCTACACCTGGCTCTCCGGCACCTCGATGGCGTGCCCCCACGTCGCGGGCGTCGCGACGATGGTCTTCGCGCAGTCGGGGACGACGAGCCACCCGCTCGTGAAGAGGTGGATCCTCGACTCGGTCGACCCGCTCGCCTCGCTCGCGGGGATCACGGTCACGGGCGGCCGGCTCAACTACGCGAGCGCGCTCGCGGCGCAGGTGAACGCGCCGGCCTCGGCGACGAACTACGGCTCCGGCTACCCCGGCACGCTCGGCGTCCCGAGCCTCACGACGAACGCGTCGCCGGTCCTCGGCCTCTCCTTCGACCTCGTCGTCGGCAACTCGCTCGGCAGCAACACGCCGGGCCTGCTCCTGGTCGGCTTCTCCTCGGCGTCGATCCCGACGACGGCCGGCGGGACGCTGCTCGTGAGCCCGCTGCTCCTCGTGCCGTTCACGGTCGACGCGGCCGGGACCTCGCTGCCGGCGCCGCTGCCGGCCGGCCCGGCGCTCATCGGCGTGCACGTCTACACGCAGGTGCTCGAGAGCGACGCCGGCGCGGCGCACCACATCTCGTTCACGGAAGGACTCGACCTGCTGCTCGGGACCTGACGCGCGCGCCGCGACGCGCGGACGATCGGGAGCGCTATGGTCGGACCACGTCGAAGACGAACGGCGCCGTGAGGACGCGCCCGTGCCGCTGCAGCTGGACCCACGCCTTGTAGCGGCCGGGGGCGGGGAAGAGCGCGCCGAAGGTGACCTCGGGACCGGCGGGCCGGCCCGCCTTCGGCGGCGCGCCGAGCGGATGGCTGTGGACGAAGCGGCGGCGGTCCTCGCTGATCACGATCAGGTGGCCGAGCGCGCCGAGGAAGGGCTCGAGGTCGGTGACCGGCTTTCCGTCCTGCTCGACGCGGACCCTGAGCGAGAGGTTGAAGAGGGAGCGCAGCGGAGCGGGCGCGACGAGCTTCACGGTGCAGCCCTCGACGAGGCGCGCTCCGTCGGCGTCGGGCGCGAGCGCGACCGGCGCGGGCGCATCGCCGGCGACCGCGAGCTCGACCGGCACGACCTGCATGCCGTCGCGCTTCGACGTGAAATCGTGGAAGAGCGTGTAGTTCCCGCCGTGCGGGAAGGTGGTGCGCAGCGCGAAAGTGCCGTCGGCCGCCAACTCGGGGTGCTCGTGGGCGAACCACGAGAGGTCGGCCGAGACCATCAACAGGTGGATCAGCTTCTCGTGCACGACCTCGAGGTCCTGCACGGCGCCGCCGTCGGGCGCGGCGAGCTTGAAGCGCAGCGTGACCGACTTCCCCGCCGCGATCGCCGGCGCGGCGGCCCCGTCCGCCCCGACCGTCTCGACCGCGACCGTGTAGCTCCGCCCGCTCAGCCGATGGAGGCGCATCCCGCAGACGGGACAGAGGCCGGCCGTGGGCGTGGTCGAGCCGCCGTTGCACTTCATCGGGCAGGCGTAGAGCTCGGTCGAGTCGTCGGGCGTGAAGCCCGGCGCGAAGACGTCGCTGTCGCCGTAACGGCGGGTGCGATCGCGCAACCTGAGCCGCAGCGCGTAGCGCTTCCCCGCCTCGCCGCGCGTGCAGTTCCAGACCGCGTGGGCGTCGAAGGGCGGCGCGCCGAGCAGGAACGTCTCCCCCACCGCCATCGGTCCGGTGCCGTGGTCGTTCCAGACCGCGATGCCGGGATCGGCGCCGACCAGCACGAACTCGATCGACGCGGCCGGATCGAGCGGGAAGAAGTCGTCGCCCGCGCGCTCTTCGAAGATCGAGTTGAAGCCGGGGAAGCCGGCCGCGTAGCCGTCGATGCCGATCAGGCGCGACGGCTCGAGCGGGTAGCTCTTCGCCGCGTCGAAGCGGGCGACGAGCCGGTTCTTCCCGTCGCGCCCGACCGTGATCTCGGCGTGCGCCGGCGTCGCCTCCTGCGCGACGCGCGGCGCGACCCGCCGCCCGGCGAAGAGCGCGAGCACCGCCGCCCCGATGACTGTCGCCTTCGCCGGACCCATCCCGTCAGTATCTTCCGGCTCCCTCGGATGCGCGCCCCCCAGTTTCGGCGTTCACCCCGCCTCTCGCTCGGGACGAAATCGGAACCGTGGCAGACTCCCCCGCACTCCGAGCCCTCCTGAAGCGGATCCCCGCGTTCGAGGTCCTGCGCGGCTACTCGGGAGCCGACCTGCGCGCCGACCTCGTCGGCGGGCTCTCGGTCGCGGCCGTCGCGGTTCCGCAGGCGATGGCCTACGCGCTGATCGCCGGGCTGCCGGCGCAGATCGGCCTCTACACCGCGATCGTCATGACGGCGGTGGGCGCGCTCTTCGACTCGTCGCGCCAGCTCATCAACGGCCCGACCAACGCGATCTCGATCGCGCTCCTCGGCGCGGTCGGCGCGAGCGCCTCCCCCGCCGAGGCGGTCGAGGCGGCGATCCTGCTCGCCTTCCTGATCGGTGCGATCCAGCTCGCGATCAGCCTGGTGCGGCTCGGCGACCTCACGCGCTACATCTCGCACTCGGTGATCGTCGGATTCACCGCGGGGGCGAGCCTGCTGCTCGTCCTCGACCAGTGGAAGAACCTGGTCGGGCAGAAGGCGCTCGGCGGCGTCCACGACCACTTCCTGGTCCGCTTCTGGCAGTCGCTCACGGCGGGCGGGGCGATCCACCTGCCGACGCTCGCCGTCGGCGCCGGCTCGATCGCGCTCGTGCTGCTGCTGCGCGTCGCGAAGAAGCGGATCGGCTGGCCGCTGCTCCCCGAGTTCCTGATCGCCGTGGTGGTGATGGCGGCGCTCACGTGGTGGCTCCGCCTCGACGCGGCGGGCGTGAAGGTCGTGGGCGACATCCCGGCGAACCTCCCGCGGCCCGGCCTGCCGCGCTTCGACGCGCTGCGCATGCGCGAGCTCTCCTCGAGCGCGCTCGCGATCGCGCTGCTCGGGCTGCTCGAGGCGATCTCGATGGCGAAGTCGATCGCCGCGGTGACGCGCCAGAAGCTCGACCTGAACCAGCAGTGCCTGTCGGAGGCGGTCGCCAACCTCGCCGGCAGCTTCTTCCACTGCATGCCGGGCTCCGGCTCGCTCACGCGCTCCGCGATCAACCAGCAGGCGGGCGCACGGACGCAGTGGGCCGGCGTGATCTCGGCGGCGGCGGTCGCGCTCATCGTGGTCCTGCTCGGACCGTATGCGCGCTTCATCCCGCGGCCGGCGCTCGCCGGGCTCCTGATGCTCACGGCGGTGCGCATGGTCAACTTCAAGGACCTGCGCTACCACCTGCGCGCGTCGCGCTTCGACGCGGTGATCGTCGTCGTCACGGCGGTCTCGGCGTTCGCGATCTCGATCGAGTTCTGCGTGCTGATCGGGATGGTCATGTCGTTCCTGCTCGCCGTGCCGCGCGCCGGCAACATGCTGCTCACCGAGTTCGTCGAGGCCGACGCCGACCACGTGCGCGAGCGGCTGCCCGAGGACACGCCGGACGCCCGCATCCTGATCTTCGGGCTCGAGGGCGAGCTCTTCTTCGGGTCGTCGGTGAGCCTCGAGCGCCACTTCGACCGCATCGAGGAGCGCGCGACCGGCGCGACGCGGATCGTCGTCCTGCGCATGAAGCGGGCGCAACACCCCGACGCCGTCGGCATCGCCGCGCTCGAGGCGCTGATCGACCGCCTGCAGGCGCGCGGCGTCGAGGTCCTGCTCTGCGGCGTGCGCCCCGACATGAAGCGCGCCCTCGTGCGCAGCGGGCTCCCCTCGAAGCTCGACCACGACCACGTCTTCCTCGAGCAGCCGATCCGGCAGACCAGCACCCAGGCCGCGATGCGCTTCGCGCGGGAGCTCCTGCAGAAGAAGGCGTGACGCGCGGCGCGCTACGTCACGGGGTCGCGCAGCGCCTTCAGCCGCTCGCGGTCGAAGAGCGTGAGCCAGACGCGCTCGAAGAGCGACGCGGGGCGCAGGTCGGGGTCGACGCGTGCGATCTCGTGCAGTTTTCCGCCGGGCGTCCGCAGCAGGAGGCGGTCGCCGTCGAGGACGCGGTCGACGACCCAGAACTTGTCGATCACGTAGTCGTAGTCGTCGCCGAGCGGGGCGGGCCGCAGCGCGCGCGCGCGCCGGCCGGGGTGGGTGCTGCGCTTGCGCTTCTGGAAGACGACCAGGTCGTGCGACTTGAACGAACGGCCCATCGGAACCTGCCGGTGGATGGCGAGGGGGGCGGCCGGCCGACGCGACCCGGCCGCGCGCCGCGAGACTAGGCCGCTCCCGATCGCCGGTCCAGGAGGCCCGCCGCGATCCGTTGCCGAATCGGTCGCCCCGGCTACGCTCTTGCGCCGTCGCATCCATCGAAAGGGGGAACCGTCATGCGCCGATTCCTGGCCGGCCTCTTCGTCCTCGGTCTCGCGGCGGGAGCGCCCGCCCAGCAGAACGCGATCGACGGCCTCGACATCGAGATGCACTCGATCCGCAACGCCAGGGCGCTCGGCCGCGAGGGGACCTATCCCAACGGCGTGAACGGGATCTCCTTCGAGACGACGGTCTGCAACACCGGCACGGTCGAGGTGAAGTGGAAGGGGCCGATGCGCCAGCTCCACCCCTTCCTCTCCTTCCTGGTCGCGCGCGAGTCGAACGGCCGCCTCGAGCAGGTCTCCGACCGCAGCTACATCAAGCACACCTTCGCCGCCTCGAACGCGTCGGCGTGCTCGCAGTGCAGCGACAACAGCGACTCGAGCGTCCTCGCGATCGGCTGCTCCGACACGTACGACACCAACTCCAACGGCGACCGCTACTGGCTCGGCCCGCCCGAGGAGCTCAACCCCTGGCGCGGCACCTGGGACGCGGCCTGCTCCTACCTCGACCACGGCGACCCCAACGTCGGACCGCCCGACGACTGCGACGGCGTGCGCAGCCTCGACTTCGCCCAGATCGCGGCGTTCGACAACGTGAAGAACCGCTGCCAGGTGAGCGACGCCGACCTCGGCGACGCCGGCGCCAACTACTACCTCTCGAGCGCCTACCTGATCTTCGGCGAGCCCGACGACGTGCGCCCCGACAGCTACGGGACGCGCCAGTTCACGCCGAGCTGGAACGGGTCGAACTGGGACCTCACGCTCGTGCCGGGGATGTTCCACGGCTCGATCCTGAAGGCGTGGACGGGCGCGCAGGTCCGCTCCAGCAACAACAACCTGGAGGACGGCCGCGTCTACATCGCGTCCGTGGTCACCGGCCCCGACGCGAACGGCATCTACCACTACGAATACGCGATGCACAATCGCGACAACACGCGCGGCATCGCGTCGTTCCGCCTCCCCCTCGTCCCCGGCGCCCACGTGGCCAACTCCGGCTTCCGCGACATCGACGCCGACGCGACCAACGACTGGACGTTCACGGCGAAGGCGACGGAGCTCGAGTGGTCGACGACCGCGAACCCGCTCGAGTGGAACACCCTCTACAACTTCTGGTTCGACTCCGACGCGCCGCCCGCCGACGCCTGCCGCGCGCTCGTGTCGGAGTTCCGCGCCGGCCCCGGATTCGACCACTTCGACATCCAGGTGCAGGCGCCGTCGGGCCCGGCGCTCGGCACGCGGCTGGGCTTCGGGATGGCGGGAGGCGACGGGGTCTTCCCCGACCTCGCGATCACGGGCGGGCTCGACATCGGGGAGACCGTCCAGATCCTCGTGCGCTACGCGGCGCCGAACGCCCTCGCGCTCGCCTTCATCGGCGCCGACAACACCGGCCTCGACTACCGCGGCGGCCACCTCGTCCCCTATCCGCCGGCCGTGATCCTCACGACCACGACCGACGCGGACGGGCAGATCCTCGCCAAGGACCAGGGCGTCGGCGGGAGCTTCGACCTCTTCCTGCAGCTCGCCGTCGTCGACGCCGGCGCGCCGCAGGGGATCGAGCTGAGCGAGGCGATCGAGCTCGTGCGCTGACCGCGGGGCGCGACGCGGCGGCATGACTGCGACGCGCGAGCTGCCGCGCCTCGATCCCCACGTTCCCCGATGCGGGACGCCGGTGCGCTCGCGCAAGTCGCGCCGGCGCGCCGGCGCGCTGATCGCGGTCCACCTCCTGGTGATCGTCCACGTCGCGCACTGGAAGATCGCCGGGTCGACGCTGACGCCGCTCGAGCCGTCGGAGTCGATGCAGACGCTCGAGCTCGGCTACGTCAACGCCGGCTTCGTCGTCTTCGGAGCGCTGCTGGTCGCGACGCTCGTCTTCGGCCGCTTCTTCTGCGGCTGGGCGTGCCACGTCGTCGCCTACCAGGACCTCTGCGCCTGGCTGCTCGAGCGCGCCGGGCTGCGGCCGCGGCCGCTGCGCGTGCGGCTGCTCCGGCTCGTCCCGATCGGCGCGGCGCTCTACATGTTCGTCTGGCCCAGCGTGGCGCGGGCGTGGAGCGGCGGCCCCGATCCGGAGTTCGTCACGCGCTTTTCGACGAGTTCGTTCTGGCGGACCTTCCCCGGGCCGTGGATGGCGGCGCTCACGATCGCGGTCGACGGCGCGCTCGTCGTCTGGTGGATGGGCGCCAAGGGCTTCTGCACCTACGGCTGCCCCTACGGCGCGCTGTTCGGGATCGCCGACCGCCTCTCGCCCGGCCGCATCCTCGTCTCCGACGCGTGCGAGGGCTGCGGCCACTGCACGGCGGTCTGCACCAGCAACGTGCGCGTCCACGAGGAGGTCGCGACCTTCGGGCAGGTCGTCGACCCGGGCTGCATGAAGTGCCTCGACTGCGTGAACTCCTGCCCGAAGCAGGCGCTGCGCTTCGGCTTCTCGGCGCCGCCGCTCCTCGCGCGGTGGCGCGCGAAGCTCGGCGCGGGCGCGCCGCGGCCGCCGTCGACGGCGCAGCCCGACCTGTCGTGGGGCGAGGAGCTGCTCGCCGCGCTCGCGTTCGCCGGCGGGGTCTATTCATTCCGTGACCTCTACGCCGCCGTGCCGTTCCTGCTCGCGCTCGGGCTCGCCACGCTCACGGCGGTCGCCGCCGTCGTCGTCGTGCGATGCCTGCGGCGCGCCGACTTCCGCTGGCAGTGGAGCGAGTGGCGCGCCGGCGGCCGCTTCACGCGCGCCGGGGCGCTCGGCCTCGCGTTCGCGCTCGCCTTCCTGGTCTTCACGGCGCACGCGGGCGCGGTGCAGTACCACGCGCACCGCGGGGAGAGCGCGCTCGACCGCTGGCTGCACGACCGCTCCGACGCCGCCGCCGCGCGCGCCGCGCAGGAGCACCTCGAGGCGACGCTCGCGCTCGGCCTCTTCCCCGACGGCCGCGCGCACAACCTCCTCGCCGTCTACCACTTCCGCGCCGGCGCTCCGGAGAAGGCGCTCCCCCACCTCGAGCGTGCGCTCGAGATCGAGCGGACCGCGCCGCGCCTCGTCGCGCTCGCCCGCGTCCTGCTGCAGCTCGGCCGGCGCGACGCCGCGCTCGACGCCGCCCGCGAGGCGCTGCTCCTCGAGCCGGGAAACGCCGACGCGCGGCGGTTCGTCGCGACGGAGTCCCGCTGAAAGAAGAAGGGCGGGAGCGGCCGCGGCCGCCCCCGCCCTCGTCGTGCAGTGAGTGTGCTCGCGCGCCCGGCTCAGATGCCGAGGGTCAGCGCGAGTCCGTCGGTGAACGCGTACCCCTTGGTCGCGCCGGCGTCGAGCTCGATCGCCTGGAAGTCGACTTCGAAGCCGCAGAGCGCCGGGTCCATCGCCGGCAGCGTGCCGGAGAGCGCGAAGCCGCCCGGCGGCAGCGGCAGCGGGATGAACATGATCGGGACGAGCATGAGCGAGCCGCCCTTGCCCGTCGGGATGTTCGCCTCGGTGACGCCGAGCATCAGGAGCGCGCTCGTGTTGAGCCCGGACGAATTCGAGATGTTGAGCGAGATGGTCGTGCCGAAGACGGGCGGCGCCGACGGCGTGATGGTCGGCGTGAAGAACGTGCCGGCCCAGCCGAAGCCGTAGTTGAACCAGTTGGCCGGCACGCAGGAGTCGCGCCGGAAGACGTCGTTGACGGCGTTGGTGTCGCTTGCGACGAGGTTGGTCGCGGTGCTGTTGAAGGCGGTGATGCGCCCGTCCTCGCTGTTCCACGGCAGCTGGCTGAGGCCGTTCCCCTCGACGCCGGCCGAGTCGAGGCTGAGGCGGATCGTCTCGCCGGTGGTCATGTCGTGGCGGAAGACGTCGCCCATCGCGTTGGTGTCGCCCGAGACCAGGTTGGTCGCGTCGCTGTAGAAGGCGACGAACTTGCCGTCGGCGGAGATGCGGGCGGTGGCGCTGAGGGCGTTGCCCTCGTTGCCCGCCGAGTCGACGCTGACGCGCGTCGTCACGCCGGTGATGCGGTCGTGCACGAAGACGTCGGCGACGCCGTTCGTGTCGCCCGCGACGAGGTTGGTGGCGAGGCTGTAGAACGCGACCACGGACCCGTCGCCCGTGATCGTCCCGTTGTAGCTGATCCCGTTGCCCTGGACGCCGGCCGAGTCGACCGACACGCGCTCGGTGACCCCGGTGCTGCGGTCGTGGACGAAGGCGTCGGTCGCCGCGTTGGTGTCGCCCGCGACGAGGTTGGTCGCGTCGCTGTAGAAGAAGATGAACTGCCCGTTGGCCGAGATGCGGGCGCTGTAGCTGAAGCCGTTGCCCTGGACGCCGCCCGAGTCGACGCTCACGCGCGTCGTGGTTGCCGTCGCGACCTCGTAGACGAAGATGTCGGACTGGGCGTTGGTGTCGCCCGCCACGAGGTTCGTCGCCTGGCTGCTGTAGGCGATGATCGAGCCGTCGGCGGAGATGATCGGCGACTGGCTCGCGCCGTTCGCCTCGGTGCCGATCGAGTCGACGCTGATGCGCTTCGTGTTGCCGGTGCTCGAGTTGTGCATGAAGACGTCGGTGGTCGCGTTCAGGTCGCCGTTCACCATGTTCTTCGCGTCGCTCTGGAAGGCGGTGATGATCCCGTCCTTCGAGACGACCACCCCGCTGCTCGGGCCGTTGGCCTCGACGCCGCTCGAGCGCACGCTCACGCGCGTCACCGCGCCGGTCAGCGTGTCCTTCACGAAGCAGTCGGTCTTCAGGTTGGTGTCGCCCGCGACGAGGTTCGTCGCGTCGCTGTAGAAGGCGACGTAGCGCCCGTCGGCCGAGATCCCCGAGACGAAGCTCTGGTTGTTGGCCTCCGTCCCGACCGAGTCGACGCTCGACCGCGTCGTCTCCTGCGCCATGGCGGCCGTCGCCGCGAAACCCAGCGCCGCCGCCCCTGCCGTCCCGAATCGAAGCGCACGTCTCATGATCGATCCTCCCTGGACCTGTCGGTCCGTCCCTGTTCGCGATGGAGCTCCCGACCGACGGCGGCGGACGCGACGAACGCGTCCCGCAGCTCTTTCCCGCGGCGGGGGATCGTATCGCTGCACCCGGAATTGCGCCGGGGTCGAGCGGCCGGCGACCGGCCGCCCGCGGGTCGCCCGGGGAATCCCGCAGCGCGCCGGAATCGGGGAGACTGCGGACCATGACCCCGGGTGAATCCCGCCTGCGCATCGTCGTCTCCGGCGCCGGGGGCGTCGGCGGACTGCTCGGCGCCCGGCTCGCGCGGACGGGCGAGCGCGTCGGCTTCGTCGTCCGCGGCGAGAGCGTCGCTCCGCTGCGCGAGCGCGGGCTGCACGTGAAGACGCTGACCGAGGAGTGGACGCTCGCGCGGCCCGACGTCACGGACCATGCGGAAGAGCTCGGCCGCGCCGACGTCCTCTTTCTCGCGACGAAGGCACAGGACCTTGCGGCGTCGGCCGCGGCGTGCGCGCCGGTCGCGGACGAAGGGACGCTCGTGGTCCCGCTGCAGAACGGCGTCGACGCCGAGGAGATCGTGCAGAGCCGCCTGCCCGGCGCGACGGTGCTGCCGGGCGTCGTCTACGTCGCCGCGCTGCGCGCCGCGACGGGCGAGATCCGGCAGACGAGCGGCTTCTTCCGCATCGTCTTCGGCGCGACGCGCGGACCGGCGCCGGCGAACGCCGCGCGCATCGCCGCCGCCTGCCGGCCGGCCGGGGTCGAGGCGACGCTCGCCGACGACATGCCGGTGCGCCTCTGGACCAAGTTCCTCTTCATCGCTTCGGTCGCCGCGATCACGGCGACGCGCAACCTCCGCATCGGCGCGCTGCGCGCGGACCCCTCGGCGATGGCCGAGCTCGAGAGCGCGATGCGCGAGGGCGAGGCGGTCGCGCGCGCCTCGGGCGTCGCGCTGCCCGCCGACGTCGTCGAGAAGTCGCTCGCCTTCTTCGCCTCGCTGCCGGGCGACATCTCCTCGTCGATGCACGAGGACCTCCTCGCCGGCCGGCCGCTCGAGCTCGACTTCCTGAGCGGCGCCCTCGTCCGCCGCGCGCGCGCGTGCGGCGTCGCGACCCCGGTCCACTCGAAGGCGTTCACGACGCTACGCCGCTGAACCAAGAGGAAGACCCGCGATGGAGCCGCTCTGCGCCGCCGTCCTGCGGACCGCCCTCGTGCTCGTCCCCGCCTCCGGCGGTGGCGCGCCCGACTCCGACCGCGACGGCCTCTCCGACTTCGACGAGGTCCACAAGTACCTGACCGACCCCAGGAAGGCCGACAGCGACGGCGACGGGATCCCCGACGGCGACTGGAACGAGCGGCGCGAGTACGCCTACTCGGTGCGCGCCGTGATCGACGTGATGGCGCCCTTCGACGTCGCGGCCATGAACGACGACTACCAGGACGTCCGCGTCCTCGAGCAGCGGCCCGACCTGCTCGAGTTCGAGGTGGTCGTCTATCCGTTCAACACCGTCGCGGATGCGATCGAGCCCGACCCCGGCTGGCGCAAGCCGAGGCCCGAGCTCAAGCCCTTCCTCGCGCCCGGGACCTGCTGCAACTGGGACGCGGAGATGAAGCGGCAGCTCGAGGCCGACCTGCTGAAGGACGGCATCGACGTCGCGAAGCTCGACGACGTCGCGACGGTGCAGCGCGTCTCCAAGTGGCTGAACGACCGCGCCGCCTTCGACGACAGCTTCACGACCTTCGCCGTCGAGTTCGAGAAGGGCGTCCCGCGCGTCCCCGCCCACCGGACCGCCGACGTCGAGGCGACGCTGAAGGAGAAGGGCCGGACCCTCGCGCAGCAGTGGGACCGCGAGCTCTTCGGCAAGGGGATGTTCCAGAACAGGATCCGCGGGAGCTGCACGTCGTCGGCGATCTACCTATCGACCGCGCTCAAGGCGGTCGGCATCCCGACGCGCACCATCGTCTGCGTCCCCGTCATCGATGCGAGCGACCCGCGGGAAGTCGCCTGGATCGAGCCGCGCCTCACGCACGTCGGAGTCCGCAGGATCGTGAAGCGGGCCGCGGAGAAGTCGGCGACGAACTGGACGTCCCATACCTTCAACGAGGTCTTCGTCGGCGGCCGCTGGCGACGCCTCAACTACGACCGCCTCGGGCAGAACGTGCTCGACCCGGACTTCCTGGGCCTGATGGTCCACGTCCACACGTTCACCGACCACGCCGAGGCCGGCCTCGTCGGCTGGGGCGACCGGTCCCGCCATCCGCTGCACGACGCCCTCTTCGGCGGACCGAACCCCTATTCGTGCGCGAGCCTCTCCGACCAGTTCGGCGCCCACGCGAAGGTCGCGAATGCCGCGGAGGGACTGCGCGAGCTCGCGATCGGCCGCGTCTGCTGGTACGACGACCCGGCGCGCGACCCGCGGCTCGACACCGAGCTCGGCGGTCCGTCCGACGCCGGCTACTTCGTCGCGCACATCGACAAGCCGGGCGGGAAGGCGACGAACCGGGACTGCCTCGAGTTCTTCGAAGCGGTCGGCAAGGACTTCGTCCTCCGTGCGAAGGGGCGCGCCGACGTCCGCGCCCACGCCCTGCGCAAGTACTGGGTCGACCTCGACGGCTCCGTCAACGACTTCATCCTCCAGATCGATCCCGCGGAGTTCTCCCGCATGGAGCGCGGCGTCGCCTACGAGCTCGCCGGGTCGGGCGCCGACGCGCCCCTGCGCTGGACGGTCCGCGACGGCGTGACGCTCACCCGCCCGAAGAAGTGAACGCGGGCCGGTCGCTGCACGGACTTTCGCGCGCGGACCGACGCGACGATACTGTCGCCCCTTTCGCATCCCCGGAGAAGGAATCGATGGAACGCCTGTCCATGCGGCGACCTTTCGCCGCTCTCGCCGCGACGATCGTCGCGGCCGTTTCGCTCGCGAACGCCTCGGCGCAGGACGCGCTCGTCACGACCGACTGGGTCGCGCAGCACGTCGCCGACCCGAAGGTCCGGATCGTCGAGGTGAGCGTCGACCCCGGCCTCTACGAGAAGGGCCACGTCTCGGGCGCGGTCGGCCTCAAGTGGCACTCCGAGCTGTGCGACCCGGTCGCGCGCGACATCGTGAGCGCGCCGCAGTTCGAGAAGCTCTGCGCGAAGGCGGGCATCGCCAACGACACGACCGTCGTCCTCTACGGCGACAACAACAACTGGTTCGCCGCGTGGGCCGTCTGGACCTTCACGCTCTACGGCCACAAGGACGTGAAGATCATGAACGGCGGCCGGACCAAGTGGGAGCTCGAGAAGCGGCCGTGGGACACGACCGTCCCGACGCCCGCCGCCGCGACCTACCAGGTCGCCAAGACCGATCTCCGACTGCGCGCGCGGCTCGCCGACGTGCTCGCCGTGGTCGACAAGAAGCAGCCCGCCGTGCTCGTCGACGTCCGCTCGCCCGAGGAGTTCAGCGGCAAGGTGATCGCGCCGCCCGGCGTCCAGGAGCTCGCGATCCGGGCCGGCCACGTGCCCGGTGCCAAGAACGTCCCGTGGAAGAAGGCGGTCAACGACGACGGCACGTTCAAGTCCGTGGACGAGCTCCGGAAGCTCTACGCCGACGCCGGCGTCGACGGCAAGGCGCCGATCATCACCTACTGCCGCATCGGCGAGCGCTCGAGCCACTCCTGGTTCGTGCTGAAGTTCCTGCTCGGCTACGACGTGCGCAACTACGACGGCTCGTGGACCGAGTACGGCAACGCGGTCGGCGTCCCGATCGTGAACGAGGCGGGCACCGTCTGGACCGGCAAGTAGCGCGGCCGCTCGCGACCGCGGCGGCGCTGCTCGTCGCCGCGGCCCTCGCGGCGCTCGCGTGGCGCGTGCACGACGCGCGCGGGCGCGACGCCTCCTTCGCGCTGCTCTCGGGCGCGGCGTTCGGCGTCGTCCTGCAGCGCTCGCGCTTCTGCTTCGCGTCGGCCTTCCGCGACCTCTTCGTCGCGAAGGAGCGGCGCGTCGCGCTCGGGCTGCTCGCCGCGCTCGCGGTCGGGAGCGTCGGCTCGGCCGTCGTCTTCGGCGCGCAGCTCCCCGATCCGGGCGGCGGCTACGTGCCACCCAACGCCTTCATCTCGCGCGTCTCGTGGCACACGCTGCTCGGCGGCGCGAGCTTCGGGCTCGGCATGGTGCTGGCCGGCGGCTGCATCAGCGGACAGCTCTGGCGGCTCGGCGAGGGCGCCGCGGCGCCGCTCGTCGCGCTGCTCGGCGTCATGGCCGGACAGCTACTCGGACTGCTCGCGTGGAACTCGCTCTGGATCGCGGTCGTCGCCGAGGCGCCGGTCGTCTGGCTGCCGAAGCAGCTCGGCTACGGCGGCGCGCTGCTGCTGCAGCTCGCCGTGTTCGCGGCGCTCGCAGCGCTGCTGCTGCGGGCGCGGCCGTCCGCGGCGACGACGACCCCGACGACGAGCGCCGAGCCGGCGACGCCGGCG
>DASRRB010000067.1:0-3931 GCA_035695985.1 Planctomycetota bacterium
TGGCGGTGCACGCCGATCGAGGTGCCGGGCGCCAACACGGCGTAGTCGACGAAGTTGACCGGCGCCGCGAACGCCGCGCGCCGGTAGAGGCGACGCATCGCGATGCGGCCGCGGCCGCCGTGCGCGCGCACGCGCGCGAGCGCGACGGCGTCGAGCGCGGTCACGCGCTCACCCGGCCGTCGGGACATGGTTCCGCTTCCCCGTCTCCCGCTCGCGCACGCCCCGGAACGCCGCGGCGAGGTCGGCCGCTTCGACGTCGTCGGCGTAGGCGACCTGCCCGAGCGCGGCGGGCAGCACGAAGTGCAGGCGGCCGCCGCGGATCAGGCGGATCGTCCGCAGCCGCTCCGCGATCCGCTCGGCGGGGAACTCCTCGATCAGCCCCGCGAGGTCGTAGGCGGCGAGCAGCGCGAAGATCGCGTCGGCGTCGCGCGCGGCGAGGAGACGGCGGCGCGCGGCGATCTCGGTCGCGAGCGCCATCCCGACCGCCACCGCCTCGCCGTGGCGCAGGCCGCGGTACGCGTGCTCCGACTCCAGCGCATGTCCGATCGTGTGGCCGAAGTTGAGCGCGCGGCGCAGGTCGGACTCGTAGGGGTCGGCGCCGACCAGCTCCATCTTGAGGCGCGCCGCCTCGAAGACGAGCTGCGCGAGCGCCGTGGCGTCGCGCCCGACCAGCGCTTCGCGCTGCGCGCGCAGGAACTCGAAGAGCGCGGGGCCGGCGATGATCGCGACCTTGATCGCCTCCGCGATCCCGCTGCGGAAGTCGCGGTGGGGGAGCGTCTTCAGGAGCCCCGGATCACAGACCACCAGCGACGGATGGTGGAACGCGCCGATCAGGTTCTTGGCGTCGCCCGTGTTGACCGCGACCTTCCCGCCGACCGAGGCGTCGAGCTGGCCGATGAGCGAGGTCGGGACGTTGGCGTAGCGCACGCCCCGCATGTAGGCCGACGCGACGAAGCCGCCGAGGTCGCTCGTCATGCCGCCGCCGAAGCAGTGGAGCACGGCTCGACGGTCGGCGCCGCGCCGCGCCAGCTCGCCGATCAACCGCTCGAGCTGCGGGAGCGACTTCGACGTCTCGCCCGCCGGGATCGGGACGACCTCGGGGGCGAGCCCCGCGGCGGCGAACGACGCGGCGAGCGCGTCGCCGTGCAGGCGCACCACGTCGGCGTCGGCGAGCACGAACGGCTTCGCCTCGGGGAAGCCGTCGCGATGCAGGCGCCCGACCTCCCCGAGCGCGCCGGCGCGCACGTGGACGTCGTAACGCGCTTCCCGGCCGACGACGACCGCGAAGCGCTGCGCGGACGCGGGTGGAGCCACCATTCCTCTCGTTCTTCCAGAGCGGCTTCGCGGCGGTTCATAGCGTCGATTCGCCGAGTGGGAACCGGCTTCCGACGGCCGCGCGTCGCTTCGGCGCGAACCGGTTGCGGCGCAGAGCGTTGAGCGGGCGCGAGACACGGCGCGCGAGCGGGCCAGCGCGCGGGACCGTGGTGGAACCGAGTCCCCGAAGAAAGGGCCCGCCATGAGACATGCATCGGAAGTTCCGGGAGAAGGCGCCGCCGTTCAGGAGGCCGATGCCGCGTCCGGCGTCGCGCGTCTGCGCGCCTTCATCTCCGCGTCCCCGTGGGTGACGATCTCCGTACTGCTGCACGCGCTGGTGCTGACGCTGCTGACGGTGGTCGTCCTGCACGAGAAGCCGGCGGAGGGCGCGAACGGTCCGCCGCAGACGATCGCGCTCGCGCCGCCGCGACTCGAGCGGATCGATCCCGCGCCCGAGCCGCCGCCGCTGGTCGAGCGCACGAACGTCGATCTCGCGACGATGCCCCCTCCCGATCCGGACTCCGACTTCATCCCCGAGGCGAATCCGACGCGGAGAGGCGACTTCTCGCCCGATTCGCAGGACGACACCGCGCCGCCCGGTCCGATCAACTGGGATCCCGACGCGCTCGATTCGATGCCGAACTCGAAGAAGGGCGGCACGTCGATCGGCGTCAACGGGCCCGGCCACTACGGCAACACGGACGCCTACGAAGGGCGCGGCAAGGACCGCGGCAAGGGGGGAGGGAGGGCCGATCCGAACGGCGGCGGCCGACCGAAGAAGGAAGACAAAGTCACCGCGTCGACGACGGCCGCGCTGCAGTGGCTCGCGAACCACCAGTCGCCCGACGGCCGCTGGGACTGCGACGGCTTCGACGCGAACTGCAAGAAGAGCAAGTGCGACGGCCGCGGCGAGGCGACCTACGACGTCGGCGTGACCGGGCTCGCGCTGCTCTGCTTCCTCGGCGCCGGCTTCACCCACCAGGAGGGGCCGTTCAAGAAGACGGTGAAGGACGGGCTGCTCTACCTGAAGAGCGTGCAGGACGAGGACGGCATCTTCGGCGGCAAGAGCTGCCCGCACTACCAGTACAACCACGCCTGCGCGGCGCTCGCGATGGCGGAAGCCTTCGGAATGACCGGCGCCAACGCCTTCCGCGAGCCGGCCAGGAAGGGCGTCGCCTGGGTCGGCCGTTCGCAGAATCCCTATCGCGCCTGGCGTTACGGCTGCGCCGACGGCGACAACGACACGTCGGTCACCGGCTGGATGACCATGGTGCTGAAGTCGGCGGCCATGTCCGGCATCGACGTCGAGCACCAGTCGCTCGACCACGCCGCCGCGTTCATCGACGAGATGACCGAGGAGAACGGCCGCACCGGCTACCAGCAGAAGGGCGGCTGGCCGGCGCGCGTCACCGGTCCGACCCTGGAGAAGTTCCCGGCGCAGAACAGCGAGTCGCTGACGGCGGTCGGGATGCTGGTGCGGATCTTCGACGGCCACGCCGCGGGCGCCGATCCGAGCATCGGGAAGGGCGCCGACCTCCTGGTCGCGCAGCTCCCGAAGTGGGATCCGCCGTCCATCGACTTCTACTACTGGTATTACGGGACGCTCGCGATGTTCCAGGTCGGCGGGCCGCGCTGGGAGAAGTGGAACGCGGCGATGAAGACGGCGATCGTCGACCACCAGCGGCTCGACCGGGCGCAGGACGAGTTCGGGTCGTGGGATCCGGTCGACCCGTGGTCGCAGGAGGGGGGGCGCGTCTACGCGACGGCGCTCAACTGCCTCTGCACCGAGGTCTACTATCGCTACCCGCGCGTGTTCGGCGGGTCGACGGGGGCCGCGAAGCCCAAGTGAGCGAAGAGTCGCAGCGAACGAGTCCGAGCGCGCCCGCGGTGAAGCGACGCTTCGCCGCGGGCGCGCGGCTTTCGTTGCTGCTCGCGCTTGCCGTCTCCTTCGCCGGGATCTTCCAGCACGAGCTCTGGACGCCCGACGAGCCGCGCGAGGCGGAGATCGGGCGCGAGATGTTCGAGGCGGGGGGCTCGGCGCTGCCGACGCTCGGCGGCGAGCCGTTCCTGGAGAAGCCGCCGCTCTTCGTCTGGACGATGGCGGCGTCGTACGCCGCGTTCGGCGTCTCGGCGGGCGCGGCGCGCCTGCCGGCCGCGCTCTTCGCGACGGCGGCGCTGCTCGCGGCGTACGCGCTCGGCCGGCGCGTGCGCGGGCGCGCGGCGGGCTTCCTCGCCGTCGTCGTGCTCGCGACGACGAGCGAGTTCTGGTCGGTGGGCCATCGTTCCATCAACGACACCGCGCTGGCCGCCTTCGTGGCTTGGACGCACGTCGTCCTCTTCGCGGCGTGGGAGCGCGGGCGGCGGCGCGCGCCGGTCGGAGCGGCGGCGCCGCTCGCGGCGGGAACGCTCGCCGGCCTCGCGTTCCTCACCAAGGGGCTGATCGGACCGCTGCTCGCGCTCGCGCCGCCGTTCGTCGCGTTCGCATGGATCGCATGGCGGTCGCCGGCCGATGCCCACGCGCGGACGCGAGCACAGAGTCTCGTGCTGCGCGCGGGTGCGGCGGCCGTTGGCGGCGTGATCCTGTTCGGGTCGCCGTGGGCGGCCGCGCTCGCGCGCC
>DASRRB010000068.1:0-2035 GCA_035695985.1 Planctomycetota bacterium
AGGTGCTCGAGCGAGGGCGTCGGGGAGGCGGCCATGGTTCCGCCTCGCGAGTGTGCGCCGCGCCACGAACCGGTTCAACGCCGGGGACGCGCCCGCTCCGGCGTCAGCGCGCCGGAGGGAACTTCGCGGCTTGCGCGCGCAGCGCGGCGTAGCGCTCACGGGCGGCGCGCAGCAGCGGCTCGAGCGCGTTCACTTGCTCCTGGGGGCCGGAGGTCGCCGCGACCGCCTCGCGCAGCTCGTCGAGCTTGGCTTCGAACGCGGCGATCCGCGCCTCGAGCCCGTCGCGCCGCCAGCTCGGCTCGCCCGCCACCTGCACGTGGACGGCGTTGGTGTGGGCGACGGTCCGCTTCCCCTCGACGCGCACCGCGATCCAGCGCGACGACGGCGCATCGACGATCGTCGTGAAGCGCAGCTCCGACTCCTCGCCCGCTTCCGCGCTCTTCTTCGCCACCACTTCACCGTTGACGACCAGCGCGATCTCCTTCAGGGCGTCGAGCGACGGGTTCATGCGCGCGCGCACGCGCACCGCCACCGCGCCCGCCTTCGGCAGCGCGACCACGTCACCCGGCAGCGCGCCCTCGCCCGCGTCGAAGTCGACGAGCGGTCCGTTCGAGACGTAGGCGTGGCCGGCGCGCAGCCCGTCGACCCACGCCGGCGCGGTGAACTCTCCCTCGACCTTCACGAAGAACGGCGAGTCGCCGAGCGAGCGCTGCCGCCCGTACGGGAAGTCGGAGCCGCCGGTGGGGGTGACGCGGTAGCCGAGGTTCCACGCGCCGTAGATCCCGTCGAGGTCGAGCACGCCGTTGTTGAAGACCTCGATCAAGTCGCACTTGCCGAGCGGCAAAGAGAGCGCGAGCCCGCGCGCGCCGTCGTAGGCCGACGCGCCGTGCGCGTAGCCGGTGAGGCCGCCGTCAGCGTGCGTCGCGTCGAACGGGAGCTCGTAGGCGAGGTACCGCTTCGCGTCCCAGTGCGTGACGGCGTTCCAGAGGCAGAGCGCGTGGCCGCGCACGCTGCTGCGCGGATCCTCCTGGCCGGGCAGCAGCAGGTGGTCGCCGGCGCTCGCGACGCCGGCCTCCTGCCATGCGTATTGAAGGAAGTCGAGCCGCGTCGCGTCGCCCATCTGCAGCGTGCACACGACGTGCACGTCTTCCGACTGCGCCCAAGCCAGCAGGTCGGCGTCGCGGCTCCCGTCGCGTCCGACGTGGACGTGGTCGTCGGCCGAGTGCCACCCTTCGGCGGCGCGGTCGAAGACGCGCGCCAGCGCGACGCTCTTCGTCACGCGCTCGCCCGCCGCGACCTCGAACGTCTCGTCGACCCGCTTCCAGTCGGCGCCCTTCTTGACGACGAGGCGGACGCGCCCCGGCGGGACGTCGGCGTCGAACGAGCCGCGGCAGGCGAAGGCGAGGTGGTTCCCGACCGGCCAGGTCGGGTCGCGGACGAAGCGCTCGCCCACGAGGTCCTGGAAGACCGGGATCGCGATCGCGTCGGCCGCGCCGGTGAAGTGCAGCTTCTCGCCGTCGCCGTAGAGGCCAACGCGCGCCGGCGTCGGCTGCTTCGTGGTCGCATCGACCACGTCGACGTGGAGGTGGGCGGCCGGACCGGCCGCGAGCGGCAGCGGCAGCCGTCCGATCTCCCGGCCGTCGGCGTCCTCGAGCGCGAGCTCGAAGGCGGAGGTGCCGGGCGGCGGCGCGCTCACCTCGACCAGGTAGAGGTGGGCGGCGCCGCTGCGGAAGGCGAGTCGCAGCACGCGGCCATCCCGCGCGTCGAATCGCTGGAGCAGCGGGAAGGCGGCGTCGGGCGCGTCGCTCTCCGCGACCTCGATCAGGATCGCCTGGTGGCGCATCCCGGCGACCAGCGGCGGGAGCGCCGGCGGCTTCGCGAAGGCGACCTTGCCGTCGCGCACGCGCACGCGCACGACCTCGGGCCAGTCGAGCACGCCGGCGCGGTAGGGGCCGGCGATCGCCTCGGGCCAGCGGCGCGGCGAGAAGTCGGCGGCGACGAACGACGAGCCGGAGGCCCGCGGAAAATAGCCCTG
>DASRRB010000069.1:0-5945 GCA_035695985.1 Planctomycetota bacterium
GAGCGAGAGGGTCTGCGGCGCGGCGGCGGTGCGCGCGACCGCGTCGGCCAGGATGAGGAAGGACGCGCCGCCGAGCGCGCACGCCGGCAGCAGGAGGCGGTGGTCGTTGCCGACCAGGCGCCGCGCCATGTGCGGGACGATCAGGCCGACGAATCCGATCAGGCCCGAGACCGCGACGATCGCGCCGACCATCGCCGCCGAGAGCAGGCAGAACGCGAGCTTCATGCGGTCGACGTCGACGCCGAGGTGGCGTGCCGTCGACTCGCCCATCGCGAAGGCGTTCAGCGCGCGCGCGACGACCTGGCCGAGGAGCACGCACGGCACCACGACCGCGGCGGTCATCGCGATGAACCGCCAGCGCGACTCCTGCAGGCTCCCCATCAGGAAGAGCATCGCCGTGGTCGCCTGGGAGGGGCGCAGCGTGAAGTAGAGCAGGATGACCGCCGAGCCGAGCGTGCTCACGGTGATGCCGGCGAGCAGCAGCGTCTGCACCGGCATGCGCCGTCCGATGCGCGCGATGCGCAGCACGGCGAGGATCGCCGCGAACGCGCCGAGCGACGCGAAGACGAAGACGAGCGGCGAACCCGATCCGACGCCGAGCCAGTAGCTCGCCACGACGCCGACCGCCGCGCCGCTCGACGCGCCGAGCACGAAGGGGTCCGCGAGCGGGTTGCCCGACATCGCCTGCAGCACGGCGCCGGTGGTCGCGAGGCCGGCGCCGACGACGGCGGCGAGCACGACGCTGGTCAGGCGGATCTCGACCACGAAGTCGTTCCAGCCGAAGGTCGGTCCGCACGCGAGCCCGATCGCGGCCGCCGCCGCGAGCAGCACGACGAGCAGGAGCAGGAGCCGCGGCAGCGAGCGCGCGCGCGTCATCGGGCGTGCAGCCTCGCAGCGAGCGCCTCGACGCCGTCGACCAGCCGCGGACTCGAGTGCAGCAGCAGGTCGCGGTCGAGGTCGGAGATCACGCGCCCCTCGCGCACGGCGCGCAGGCGCGCGAAGGCGCCGCGCTGTTCGAAGGCGACGTCGGGTGGGTGCAGCAGCAGGATCCAGTCGGGGTCGCGCGCCGCGACCGCCTCCTCGGAGACGGTCGGGTAGGGCGACTCGACGTCGTCGAAGAGGTTGTCGCCGCCCGCCGCGACGAGGGCGTCGCGCACGAACGAGCGCCGCCCGACGCTCCACGGCCCCTGCGCGTCGACCTCGATGAAGACGCGCGGGCGCGGCGTCCCGGCGTGGGCCGCCGCGACGCGCGCGAGCCGTTCGCGCAGCCGCGCGGTCAGCTCGCGCGCGGGCGCGCCGCGGTGGAAGCGCCCGCCGATCGCCTCGATCGAGGCGAACACCTGCGGCAGCGACTGCGGGTCGTCGGTGTAGAGCGCGACGCCGCGCTCGGCGAACGCGACGAGCGTGCGGTCGCCCGGGTTCTGCACCGACATCACGAGGTCGGGGTGGAGCGCGAGGACGGCCTCGACGTTCAGGTTGTTGAGCCCGCCGACGCGGACCGGCGGCGGCTTCGTGCCGACGTCGGGGCAGTAGTCGCTGACGCCGACGATCCGGTCGGCGAGGCCGAGCGCGACCAGCGTGTCGGTCAGGCTCGGCGCGAGCGAGACCACGCGGTGCGGGCCGTCGGATCCCTCGGCGGGCGGCGCGACCGGCTTCGAGCAGGCCGCGGCGAGCAGCGCGAGCGCGACGGGCGCGGCCGACCGGAGGAGGCGCGCCGCGCGCGTGCCGGACACGTCAGTCCCCGTGGTAGGTCACGAAGGAGTTCGGCGTCTCCCACAGGCGGATCTCGCGCAGCTTCGCCCGCTGCAGCCGCCCGCTCACGCGCTGCCACGCCCACATCGCCACGTTCTCGGCCGACGAGATCGGGATGATCTCGTTGATGTAACGGTGGTCGAGCGCGTCGACGACCTCTTCCTTCACGACGTCGCCGAGGATCGCGAAGTCGAGCGCCATCCCCGTCTGCGGGTCGACCGGCGCCTCGATCGTCACCTGGATGCGGTAGGTGTGGCCGTGCAGCCGCTCGCACTTGCCGTGGTAGTTCGGCAGGTTGTGCGCCGCGTCGAAGGTGAACTCCTTGGTCACGCGCATGGCGGGTACGGCTGTCCTCGCTCGAAAAGGGCCGCCATTATTGCGGAAGGTTCGCGCAGCGGCCAGCGCACGGGCGCGCGCCCCGGGCGGGTCACTCGACGCGCCGGGGGGCGTGGATCAGGGTCATGATCTCGTCGCGCGTCGACTGGTTCTTCAGGACGAGGCCGCGCAGCGCGGAGGTCACGACGGCGGTGCCGGGCTTGCGCACGCCGCGGACGGTCATGCAGGTGTGCACCGCCTCGATCACGACGGCGAGCCCCTTGGCGCGCAAGCCGTCGCTCAGGAAGTCGGCGATCTGGCTCGTGAGCCGCTCCTGGACCTGGGGGCGCCGGGCGAACGAGTCGACGATGCGGGCGAACTTCGAGATGCCGAGCACCTTGCCGTCCGGGATGTAGGCGACGTGCGCGCTCCCGTGGAACGGCATCAGGTGGTGCTCGCAGGTCGAGTGGAAGGCGATGTCCTTCAGGAGCACCACTTCATGGTGCTGTTCGTCGAAGACCGCCTTCAGGTGGATCGAGGGGTCGTCGTGCAGGCCGGAGAAGAGCTCCGCGTACATGCGGGCGACGCGTGCCGGCGTGTCGCGAAGTCCTTCGCGGTCGGGATCCTCGCCGACGGCTTCGAGGATGGTCCGGACGGCGGTGCGGATGCGTTCCTGGTCGACCATGGGGCGCGCAGTTCTCGCCGCGGCGGCGGCTCCGACCAAGCGACAATTCCGGCGTCGGCGCGCCCTCGGCGGGATCGTCCCGTCTTGCCAGACGGCAGTCGCGAGGAGTAAGGTCCGCGCCGGCCGTCAGGGAAGGGCGCCCGGGCCCCGCAGGAAGAGAAGGAGAACCGGCATGTTCGCACGCAATGCCGGCGTCGATTCGAGGTTCCCGTCCGCCGTCGAGCCTTCGCGTCATACGTCGTCGGGCGAGCCGACGCTGGTGGTGCAAGGCATGGCCGTTCCGCGCGAGCTCGTCCTGCGCGGCCTGCCGGTGCGGACGAAGCCGGTCGCCGTCGAGGCCGCAGCCGCGATTGCCGCCGCGCGGCCGGCGCTCAGCGCGCTGGCAGCTGGAGCGTCGCTCCTTCAGTGAGGTTCGCCGCGTCGGCGATGCCGTTCAGGCGCTGGATCTCGCGCCAGCGGCTCGCGTCTCCGAGGTAGAGCGCGGCGATCCGGCTCAGCGTGTCGCCCTTCGCGACCTTGTGCGTGCGCTCGGCCCCGACGGCCGGCGCCTTCGTGCCGGTCGGAGCCGACGGCGGTGACTGCGCCGGCGCCTTCGCGTCGTCGGGGGGCGACAGGCGCAGCTTCTGTCCGATCCTGAGCTGCGCCGGATCGTCGATGCCGTTCCACTTGCCGAGGTCGCGCCAGCGCGCGGTCGCGCCGAGCTCCGCCTTCGCGATGCTCGTGAGCGTCTCGCCCTTCACGACGACGTGGTCCGCGCGCGGCGCGTCCGCGTCGTGAGCGTCCGGCTTCGGCGACGGTGGCGGCGACGGAGGACGTTCCTTCGCTGCGGCCTCGCTCCCGCCGCGCGCGCCGCCTCCCGCCGGCCGGGCGCCCGGACGCGGATCACTCTTCTTTGCGCCGCCGCCCGCCTCCGGGGGCGGAGCAACGGGGATCTCGGGGAGCTCGCGGGGCGTCCCGCCGCCGATCACGAGCGAGAGCTGGTCCGAATCGGCGTCGACCTTCACGGCCGGACGCGTGACGAACCGCTCGAGCAGCAGCGCCAGTCCGAACAAGCCGCCGAGCAAGCTGAACAAGACGAGCTTGCGCATGGTCCCCTCCCGAACCGCGCACCCGCCGCCGCCCGCGGCTGGCGCGCCCGCTCCACCGTCCCCAACAGCCTAGCGTCGGCGCGCGCGCCCGGGCATCGGCGTCTCGGGGTGCGCCCGCGACCCGGGGCGCTCAGACCGCCGCGAGGGTCTTGGAGTCGTCCGTGCCCGACGGCTTGCCGTTCCGGCCCTTGCGCTTGTCGGCGAGCTTCCCGAGCCAGAGGACGAACGGCGCCGCGACGTAGACCGACGAGTAGGTGCCGGTGATCACGCCGACGATCATCGCGAAGCTGAACCCCTCGAGCGAGTTGCGCTGACCGACGTTGAACGCGAACAGGATGATCATCGAGAGGAGCACGGTCAGCGAGGTGAGCAGCGTGCGCGACAGCGTCTGGTTCACGGACGCGTCGATCACCTGCTCCATCGGCGCGTCCATCTTCGGGAGGTTCTCCCGGATGCGGTCGAAGATCACGATGGTGTCGTTGATCGAGTAGCCGACGATCGTCAGCAGCGCGGCGATCATCGTCAGGTCCATCTCGAGCTCGAGCCCGCAGACGCGCGCGAGCGCGAAGCAGCCCACGGTGATCAGCACGTCGTGCACGATGCCGAGCACGGCCGCGAGCCCGTAGCGGAACTGCGAGAAGCGCAGCCGCCCGTAGATGATCTCGGCGATGAACGAGAGGATCAGCGCCTGCAGCGCCGAGTCGCGCAGGTCACGCCCGGCGCGCGGCCCGACGTAGCTCTTCACCGGCATCGGGTCGGCGACCTGGACGTCGCCGCCGCCCGGGCCCGCGACGCGCGGCGCGACCGCGGCGCGCGCCGTCGCCTCGGTGCTCGGCTTGCGCGTGAAGCGGCCCGTCACCTTGAAGTGCGTGCCCTGCTCGTCTCCGACGATGTCGGTGACCGTGATCGACTTCGCGAGCGCCGTCTTGAGGTCGGCCTTCTTGATCTCGGACTCGTACGTGAGCTCGCACTCGACGTCGAGGCGGCCCTGGTCGTCGGGCGCCCCGAGCTTGAAGTTCGTGACGCCCGAGTCGATCAGCTTGCCCGGCAGCAGGCTCGCGACCTTCTCGGCGAAGAAGTTGGCGAAGTCGGAGCTGGACGAGCCCGCGGGGGCGCCCTTCGTCTCCGTCTCGAGGTCGGTCGACTTCACCTTGATCTGGAAGTGGGTCGCCTTGCCGCCCTTCGCGTCGATCGAGACGACCTCGGGGACCTTGAACTCCTTGCGGACGATCGCGCCGATCTCGTCCTGCGTCGCCGGCTCCTTCAGCGCGATCTGCACCTCGAAGCCGCCAGTGAAGTCCATGCCGAACTTCTCGGCCGGCAGATAGAGGAAGAGGCCGCAGCCGCCGACGATGATGATCGCGGAGACGATCAGCAGCTTCTTCGTCCACTTGAGGAACTTGAAGCTCGGGTTGGTGAGGAAGCGCGCCATCGTGATCTTCTTGAGACCACGCGCGAGGCAGCAGTCGAAGATGAAGTGCGAGAAGTAGACGCCGGTCACCATCGACGCCGCGAGCCCGATCATCAGCGACACGGCGAAGCCGCGCACCGTCCCGGTGCCGAACCGGTAGAGGAAGAAGCCGGTGATGAACGTGGTGAGGTGGCCGTCGAAGATCGGGATGAAGGCGCGGTCGAAGCCGTTCTTCACGGCCTGCGCGACGGTCTTGCCCTTGTCGAGCTCCTCGCGGATGCGCTCCGCGATCAGGATGTTCGCGTCGACTGCCATGCCGACGGTCAGGATGAAGCCGGCCATGCCGGGCAGCGTCAGCGTGGCGTCGAGCCACGCCATCGCCGCGACGAGCAGCACCATGTTCCCGACCAGCGCGATGACCGCGATCAGGCCGTTCAGGTGGTAGTAGGCCAGCATGAACAGCGTGATGATCAGGAACGTGACGGCCAGCGCGTTGGTGCCGCGCGCAACCGCCTCCTCGCCGAGGTTGGGGCCCTGGGTGAACTTGAAGGCGAGGCGCGGCTTCTCGCTCAGCGAGCCCGAGTTGATCACCGAGATCAGGCGCTTCAGCTCATCCTGGCTGAAGCCCTCCGAGCCGCCGGTGATGATCCCGGAAGACGTGATCGGGCTGTTGATGGTGGCGATCGACTGGATC
>DASRRB010000070.1:0-6675 GCA_035695985.1 Planctomycetota bacterium
TACGAGGTCGCCGTCATCCTGCAGGACGGCGTGCGCCGCATGTACCAGCAGAACGAGGACGTCCTCTACTACGTCACGCTCTACAACGAGGCGTACGAGATGCCGGCGATGCCGGAGGGCCCCGACGTCGCCGCGGGGATCACGAAGGGCATGTACCGGCTGCGGCGCGGCGACGCGAAGAGCAAGAAACGCGTCCACCTGCTGGGCAGCGGCACGATCCTGCGCGAGGTGATCCGCGCCGCCGACCTGCTGCAGGAGAAGTTCGGCGTCTCCGCCGACGTCTGGAGCGTGACGAGCTGGAAGGAGCTGCGGCGCGACGCGCTTTCGTGCGAGCGCTGGAACCTGCTCCACCCCGAAGCGGCGATGCGCGTCCCCTACGTCACGCAGCAGTTCCAGGGCGAGTACTTCCCGGTCGTCGCGAGCAGCGACTTCATGAAGGCGCTGCCCCACCTGATCGCTCCGTGGATCCCGCAGGGGATGCACGCGCTCGGCGCCGACGGCTTCGGCCGCAGCGACGACCGCAAGGCGCTGCGCCGCTTCTTCGAGATCGACGCCGAGCACGTCGCGGCCGCGGCGCTCTGGCAGCTCTCCAAGGAGGGGCTGGTGAAGCCGGGCGAGGTCGCCAAGGCGATCCAGACGCTCGGCCTCGACCCCGAGGCGAAGGACCCGCTCACCCGGTGAGCGACGGCGCGCGCGACGCCGACGACCCGCGCGAGCGCGCGCGCGAGCGGCTGCTGGTCGCCGGCCTCGAGCTCGAGTGGCGCGAGCTCGCGCCGACCGCCGACGGCCGCGCGCTCGGACTGTGGGTCCTCTGCGACCCCGACGTGCTGCTCGACCAGATCACCGAGGTCGAGTACTACGCGCACGACGAGCGCATGCCCTACTTCGGCGCGATCTGGCCCTCGGCCGAGTCGCTGGTCGCGCGCCTCCTCGCCGATCCGCCGCTCGTCGAGCGCGACGCGCCGCTCGAGGTCCTCGACCTCGGTTGCGGGCTCGGTGCCTGCGGCTTCGCGGCCGCGCGGCGCGGCGCGCGCGTCACCTTCATGGACTGGGAGCCGCGCGCGCTCGAGATCGTCGAGGCGAGCGCGCTGAAACAAGAGTTGCCGATCGCGCGCTTCGACTTCGTCGCCGCCGACTGGCGCAAGCCGCCGAAGATGGGCCCGTTCCACCGCATCCTCGGCGCCGACGTCCTCTACGAAGAGCGCAACGCGCCGGCCGTCGCCGACTTCCTCGCGCGCCACCTCGCGCCGGGCGCGCAGGCGTGGATCACCGACCCCAACCGCCCGCACGCGCGCCGCTTCCCCGACCTGGCCAGGCGCCACGGCCTCGAGTTCCTCGCCGCCGAGATCCTGCCGCCGATGAAGCACGCGATCGACGTGACGCTGCTGCGGCTGCGGCGTCCCGACTAGCCGCGCGTCACGGCCTCCCGACGAAGGCCTTCGGCGGGTCGCGCATCAGGAAGCGCTCGGTGACCTCCTGGATCACCAGCTGCGGCTGCTCGCTCTCCACGACGCCGGCGTCGAACCGCTCGTCGACCCAGTCGAAGCGGATCCGCGCGAAGTGCTCGGCGAGGAAGGGCAGGAGCGCCGTCCCGAACGAGTCGCGGAACATCACCGCGCGCGGCAGGCCGGAGGCGCCGTCGCGCACCTCGGCCACGTGCTCCATGTCGGAGATCACCTTGAAGTGGCGCTGCTGCTCTTCGAGCGACGGCGTGAAGACGGCGCGGCGCGGCGCGCGCGGCACGAGGCGCAGCCACTCCTCGCGGTATTCGTCGGCGAGCCCGATCTGGCCGGCGAGGTCGCCCCCGATCGCGTCCTGCGCGACGGCGTCGAACGCGTCGCGCGGCAGCGGACGCTCCGCCGGGAACCACGGCGTCAGCGCGGCCACGATCTCCGTGTACGCGACGAAGGCGCCGCGGTCGTTCCAGTGGGTGTCGGTGGTGTGGTAGAGGCGTTCGCGCGCCTTCGCAGCGAGGAGCGCCGGCCGCAGGTCGAGCGCGCGCACCGGGGTCGTCGCCCGCAGCGCTTCGCAGAGCTGGTCCATCCGCGACTTCGGGCCGAGGCGGCGCAGCCGATCCGGGAGCTGCTCCGGATAGATCGTGGAGGTGTTCGGCGCGAAGACGACGAGGTAGCGGATCCCCCGCTCCTCGAGCCAGGCGCGCCGCCGTTCGAACGCCTCGGTCCAGCGTCCGAGCTCCAGGTCGGTGTACGGCCGCACGCACTGGTAGTCCTCGAGGACGTGCTCGTTCGCCTGGAAGAGCCAGCGCTCCTTCCCGAGGACGACGTTCGTCGACGGCGAGGAGCGCAGCAGGCCGAGCGTCACGAGGCTGTGCCAGCGGACGAGGCGCGACCGGAAGCCGAAGTTGTCCTGGACGTACTGCTTGAACGTGTAGAGGAAGTGGCCGGGACGCAAAAGATCGGCGAGCTCCGGCGGCGGCGCGAGCCGACGGTTCTCTCCGCTCGACCCGCCGCGGTCGAGGTGGAGCGCGAGGCCGAGCGCCGGCAGGCCGATCGCCCCGAGGAACGCGGCGATCAGCACGCGCTGCACGATCGCCGTGAAGGCATCGCGCCCGTTTCCGTCGCCGGAGCCGCGCGCGTCGCTCGTCGTCGCTGTCAGGACTTCGTTCATGGGATCAAAAGCGGAAGTAGATGAAGGGGTTGTAGGTGCCGGCCGCCATCAGCATCGCGCTGACGACGAGGAGCAGGCCGACGCACGCGGCGCCGGCGGTCGCCGCGACGTGGCGGACGGGCTGCGTCCGGCGCGCCGCGACGCCCTTGAGCCAGGGCACGAACGGCGCGCTGCCGATCGCGCCGGCGAGCAGGGCGACGACGAGGCGCGGGTCGACGAAGAGGGCGACCGGCTGCGCGAGCGGCCGCGCGCCGCCGAGCCCCGCCATCGTCCGCAGGATCCCGACCGCCGACGGCAGCGTCTCCGCCCGGAAGAAGACCCAGCCGGCGAGGACCACGACGAGCGTGTAGACCCGGCAGAGCGGCGCTCCGAGCCGTTCGAGCGCGCGTCCGAGCCCGAGCCGTTCCAGGACGAGGAACACGCCGTGGAAGAGGCCCCACACGACGAAGACCCAGCTCGCTCCGTGCCAGAAGCCGCAGAGCGCGAAGACCGTCAGCAGGTTGAACCACGTCCGCCACGGCCTGCCGCGATTGCCGCCGAGCGGGATGTAGAGGTAGTCACGGAACCAGCTCGACAGCGAGATGTGCCAGCGGCGCCAGAACTCGGTGATCGAGCGCGACGCATAGGGATAGGCGAAGTTCTCTTTCAGCCGGAAGCCGAACATGTGGCCCAGCCCGATCGCCATGTCGGAGTAGCCCGAGAAGTCGAAGTAGATCTGGACCGCGTAGCAGACCACGCCGAGCCACGCGGTCGCCGTCGAGAGCTCGGCGGGCGGCAGCGCGAAGATCCGGTCCGCGGGCACCGCGACGGTGTTGGCGACGATCATCTTCTTCGCCAGCCCCACGACGAAGCGCTCGACGCCGAGCGCGAAGCCGGCGCGCGTCACGGCGTGGGTCGCGAGCTGCTCGCGCAGGTCGCGGTAGCGGACGATCGGCCCGGCGATCAGCTGCGGGAAGAAGCTCTTCCAGGTCGCGAGTGCGAGCCAGCTCTTCGACGGGGGCGACTCGCCGCGGTGGACGTCGATGACGTACGACATCGCCTGGAACGTGAAGAACGACACGCCGAGCGGCAGCGCGATGTGCGGCCGCGGGAGCGCGCGGACGCCGACGGCCTGCAGCAGCGCGTCGACGTTGTCGACGACGAAGTCGGCGTACTTGAAGACGACCAGGATGCCGAGGTTGACGGCGACCGCGACGAAGAGCGCCCGTTTCCCGCGCGGCGTCCCGCGCGTCCTCCCGATCCAGAGGCCGAACCACCAGTTGAGCGCGATGCAGACCGGCAGCAGCAGGAAGAGCTTCGGCTCGCCCCAGCCGTAGAAGAAGAGGCTCGCGAGCAGGAGCATCGCGTTGTGCAGGCGCGCCGGGAGGACGAAGTAGAGCCCGAGTACCGCCGGAAGGAAGAAGAAGAGGAAGATGGGCTCGCTGAAGAGCAATCGCCACCCGTGACTCGTTCGCAGGACCCGCGCGAGCGTCGCCGGACGTCGGCATCCTAGTACACTTCCCGCGATGGACGCCGGACGGAACGAGTTCGAGGTCGAGAGCGGTCCGCGGCCGCGCGCGCGCCGGCTCCGCGAGCTCCTCGGGCGCAGCCGCCGCTTCTGGCTCCTCCCGTTCGTGCTCGCCGTGCTGATCGTCGCCGCGCTCGTGCTGCTCGGCCACCGCGGCGCGGTCCCCTTCGTCTACACGCTCCACTAGTGGCCGGGTCCGGGGCGAGCGCGAGGCGGAGGGTCGCGGCGGCGGCGGTGCTGCTCGTCGCGACGGCGGCGATGCTCGCCTTCGACACCGACCGGAGCGACACGCAGCGGCGCATCGCGGGGCTCTGGCGGCTGCACGTCGTGCTGCTCGGCGCGGCAGTGCTGTGGCTCGGCGTGGTGCTCCTCGCCGGCGCAGGGTCGCGCCGTGCGGCGCGGCGGCTCGCCGAAGCGACGGCGATCGCGCTCCTCACGCTCGCCTGGATCGAGCTCTTCGGGCAGGTCGGGCTCGTCGACTACCGCCGGCTCGTCGGCAGCGTGGGCGAGCCGGTGCTCGGCTCGCGGGCGGTCCCCCGCCTCGACCTTCGCGGAACGACCTTCGAGGACACCGCGGTCGCGTGGGGGCTGCCGGCCGCGCCGGTCGCGTTCCGGTTCCAGACCGATCGCCGCGGCTACCGCAACGCCGTCGACCGCGAGGGCGCCGACGTCTACCTGCTCGGCGACTCCTGCCTGGTCGCGGCGCTGCTCCCGTTCGAGTCGACGCTCTGCGGCCGGCTCGAGGCGACGCTCGGCCGGCCGGTGGTGAACCTCGCGCTGATCGGCATCGGCGTGCAGCAGGAGCGCGACCTCCTCCGGGCGTCGGGCGTCCCGCTCGCGGGCCGCCTCGTCCTCCACTTCGTCTTCGAAGGGAACGACCAGGCCGATTCGGAGAAGTATCGGGAGCGGATCGCGGGCGCCACACCGGCGGTCCCGCGCCTCGAGACGACCTTCACGTGGAACGCGCTGATCCGGCTGCAGTCGGCGCTGCAGCCGGTCGACCCGATCGCGCGGCGGCGCAGCGGCACGATCGGCGGCACGACCTACACCTTCCTCTGGACCGCCGACCAGTTCCGCGGCAAGGAGGGCGAGATCGCGCCGATCCTCGCCGCGCTCGACGAGACGCGCCGCTTCGTCGAGGCGGCGGGCGGCCGCTACGCCGTCGTCGCGATCCCCGACAAGATCCGCATCCTCGGCCCGCTCTGCACCTGGCCCGCCGGCTGCGAGCTCGCCGACTGGCGCGCCCACTGCAGCCCGCTCCCGCAGGCGGTCGCGCAGTGGGCGGAGGAGCGGCGCGTGCCGGAGCTCGACCTGACCGACGCGCTGCAGCGCGCGGCGGCGGCGGGCCGCATCCCGTGGTGGCCGGGCGACACGCACTGGAACGCGCTCGGCCACGAGGTCGCCGGGCAGGCGGTCCTTCACTTTCTCGAGGAGAAGCGGCTGCTCGCGGCGCCCGCGCCGCGCTGAGCTACATTCCCGCGCGGCCACGTGCGAAGGGGATGTCATGACGCACCTGCCGTGCTTCGCGCCGCTCCGCCACGCTCTCGCGCTCGCGCTCCCCGTCGTCGCGCTGACCGCCGCCCCGGCCGCGGCCCAGAACCCGATCACGCGCGCGAGCGTCGGCCCCGCCGGCAACGAGGGGAAGAAGGACAGTGGAGCGCTCTCGCGTCCGGCGTTCTCGCGCGACGGCCGCTTCCTCGCGTTCGACAGCAATGCGGGGAACTTCGTGGGCGGCGACTCGAACGGCGTCGCCGACGTCTTCGTGAAGGAGCTCGCGACCGGCGCGCTCGTGCGCGTGAGCGTCGCCACGAACGGCACGCAGGGCGACCGGGACAGCGCGGGCCCCTCGCTCTCCGGCGACGGCCGCTTCGTCGCGTTCCACAGCTTCGCGACGACTCTCGTCTCCGGCGACACGAACAGCTCCCCAGACGTCTTCCTCCACGACCGCGACCCCGACGGCAACGGGATCTTCGACGAGGGCAACGGCGTCACGACGTGCGTCAGCGTCTCGAGCGCCGGCGCGCCCTCCAACTCCTCGAGCCTCGGCGCGGCGGTCTCCGACGACGGGCACTACGTCGCCTTCCAGAGCTCGTCGACGGACCTCGTCTCCGGGGACACGAACCAGCGCACCGACGTCTTCCTGCGCGACGTCGTCGCCGGGACGACGATCGCGATCAGCGTCGACGTCACCGGCACCACGCTCGGCAACGACTGGTGCTACCTGCCCGTCATCTCGGGCGACGGCGCGCGCGTCGCGTTCGCGAGCTCCGCGAGCAACCTCGTCGCCGGCGACACCAACGGCTGGCTCGACGTCTTCGTGCGCGACTGGGCCGCCGGCACGACCGTCCGCGCGAGCGTCGACTCGGCCGGCGTCGAGGGCGACGGCGAGAGCTACGACCCCTGCCTCTCCGGCGACGGCTCGGTCGTCGCGTTCACCAGCTGGTCGACCAACCTCGTGCCGATCGACGTCAACGGCATGTTCGACGCCTTCGTGCACGAGCTCGCGACCGGCGTCACGTCGCTCGCCAGCCTCGAATCGA
>DASRRB010000071.1:0-9431 GCA_035695985.1 Planctomycetota bacterium
TCCGGTTCGCACCCGTCACGGCGACGAAGAGCCGCTCCATGCAGTGGTCGACGGCGATGCCGCCGATGGAGGTGCCGACCGCGATCTGGCGCACGAGATGTCCGTCGGTCGCGGAGAAGACCAGGATCCGGCCCGCCGACGCGTCGGCGAGGTAGATCTGCTCGCGCGCCGGGTCGGAGACCATTCCCGAGATCGTCGCGACGCCGTGGACGCCGGCCTGGGTGCCCGAACGGTTGCAGCCGATCGCTCCAGTGAGAACGACGGCCGCCGCGAGCAGACGCGCGGACTGCAAGGGAGGGTACTCCTGGGAATGGACGTGGATCGTGCGGACGGGCCCGGTCCGGAAACGACGAGAGGTGAAGATCGGGGGGGGATCGGGCCCGGGAAGAGCGTGCAGGTAGTAGCGTCGCCCGCGAACGGCGCATCGGCCGAGGAGAGGGTGGTGCCCGCGCTAGGACTCGAACCTAGGGCCCGTTGATTAAGAATCAACTGCTCTACCAACTGAGCTACGCGGGCGCGCGAATTTCGAAGGGTCGTGGGTCGGAGGTCTTCGGCGGGTCGCAGTCCTGTCGGTCTGGATCGATCACGCGCCCGCCGATCGCACCCGATGGCCGCCTCCCGTCGCACGTCTCGACGCGGAAGGCGGTGGTACGCCCGGCAGGACTCGAACCTGCAACCCTCGGGTTCGAAGCCCGATGCTCTATCCAGTTGAGCTACGGGCGCGCGAAACGAAGCGCGGAACCTTACTGCCCTGCAGTCGGCTTTCAAGCCTGCGCGCCGCGTTCGCGGCGGCCGGGCCGGCCTCGGCGCACGATCGGGCGAAGGTTTGTCCCAAGGAACTGCCCATGAATCGGTCCAAGGATCCGCCCAGGGTTCAGTCCGAGGATCAGCCCATGGATCAGCCCATGGATCAGTAATGGGGTGAGTGACGGGAATCGAACCCGCAACCCCCAGAGTCACAGTCTGGTGCTCTAACCAATTGAGCTACACCCACCACCGATGGCGCCTCGCGACCTGCGCCGGACCGGGCACGCTAATTTGCTCGCCCGCGGCTTGTCAAAGTCAAAGTTGATCGGCCCGCGCGCGCCGCCGATGCTGACGCGATGGACCTCGCGACGGGACGACGCGTCCGCCAGCTATTCCGGGAACGCTTCGGCGGCGGCGGTCCGCCCGAACGACTCTTCTTCGCGAGCGGCCGCGTCAACCTGCTCGGCGCGCACGTCGACTACCACGGCGGTCCGGTGCTGCCGGTCGCCGTCGACCGCGGCGTCTTCGTCGCGGCCCGCGTCCGCGCCGACCGCCGGCTGCGCGCCGTCTCGCTCGACTTCCCAGGCGCCCACGAATTCGACCTGGATGTCCCGCCGCAGGCCGCGGCGGCGGGCTTCGCCGCCTACCCGCTCGGGATCTGCGTGGCGCTCGAGGAGGGCGGCGCGCGGCTGCGCGGGCTCGACCTCGCGTTCGGGGGGACCGTCCCGGCGGGCGCCGGGATGTCGTCGAGCGCCGCGATCCTGGTCGCGACCGCGACCGCCGTCGCCGAGACGCAGGGGATCGACCTCCCGCCGCTCGAGCGCGGCCGCCTCGCCCACCGCGCGGAGACGCGCTTCGTCGGCGTCCGCTGCGGGATCATGGACCAGTTCGCGAGCGCGCTCGGCCGCGCCGGCCACGCGCTCTGGCTCGACTGCAAGGACCAGAGCCACGACTACGTCGCGCTCCCGTCCGAGCGCATGTCGTTCATGATGCTCGACTCGATGACGCGGCGCGAGCTCGCGGGCGGCAGCTTCAACCGGCGCGTCGACGAGTCGACGGGGGCGCTCGCGAAGATCCGTCGCACCGCGCCCGGCGCGACCTGCCTGCGCGACGTCACGTCGGCGCAGCTCGAGGCGGCGCGCGGCGACCTCACGGACGTCGAGTGGAAGCGCGCGCGCCACGTCGTCGGCGAGGTGGCTCGCGTGCAGCGGGCGCGCGCCCTGCTCGCGGCGGGGGACCTCCTCGAATTCGGGACGCTCATGTGGCAGTCGCACCAGTCGTCGCGCCACCTCTACGAGGTCTCGACCGACCGGCTCGATGCGCTGCACGAATTCGCGGTCGACCACCCCGACTGCTACGGCGCGCGCCTCACCGGCGCCGGCTTCGGCGGCTGCGCGCTCGCGGTGGTCCGGCGCGGCTGCGAGGAGTCGTTCCGGGCCCGCGTCGTCGCAGGCTTCGCGCGCCGCTTCGGGGTGGCACCCGACGTCCACCCGGTCGGCTTCGGCGGCGCGCCGCGCGAGGTGGCCGACGCGTGACGGCGAATTCCCCGCTCGCGGCCGGCGCGCTCGCGCCGGAGCTCCCGCTCGACGACGCGGCCGCGCAGGCAGCGCGCGCGGCCGGCGCGTTCGTCTGCTTCCTGCCGCTCGCCTACGCGCCGGTCTGCGGCGAGGACGTCCGCCAGCTCGCGCGCGTCGCGGCCGAGGTCGGCGCGCCGCGGCGCCCGCTGCTCGTCGTCAGCGTCGACGCGGCGGAGCACGGACGCCGCTTCCTGCGCGACCAGGACGCGGGCGCGCTCACCCACGTCTCCGACCCGCAGCTCGCGCTCGCGGCGGCGTTCGGCGTCGCGCGGCGCGAGGGGATCTGCGAGCGCGCGACCTTCCTGCTCGCGCCCGACCGCCGCGTCGTCGCGGGCGCCGTCCACCCGATCGGCTTCCCGCGGCCGCTCGCGCTGCTGCGCGAAGGGCTGGCGCGCTCCGGCCTCAGCTGACGGGCGCGGCGGCGGGCGCGGGCTCGCGCGAGACGAGCAGCACGGCGACGAGGATCGCCGCGAACCCGATCCACGCGCGCGGCGCCGGCGTCTCGCCGAAGCACAAAGCGTCGAGCACGAGGCCGACCGCCGGCTGGAGGAAGATGTAGACCGCCATCTTCGTGGCGTCGACGCCCTGCAGCCCCGCGTTCCAGAGCAGGACCGAGAGGAAGCTGCCGAAGAGCGCGAGGAAGGCCATCGCCGGCAGGGAGGCGGCGAACGCTGCCGCGAAGGTCCTCTCCGGCGCGTCGACGAGGCCGATCACGTGCGCGAGACCGGCGAGCGACGCAGGCCGCAGCGACGGCCACTCGAGCGGGGCGACGGCGCCGCACGCCAGCGCGCCGAGCAGCGTGATCCAGGCGCTGACCCGCAGCGGCGAGTGGTGCTCGAGCAGCGGCTTCGCCGCGACCGTGAAGATCGCCCAGAGCCCGCCCTGCAGCGCGAGGATCAGGTTGCCCGAGAGGTGGGTCGTCGAGGCGAGGTCGCCGCCGCCCACCTCGGCCGTGACGACGATCACGCCGCCCGCGAGCCCGAGCGCGAGGCCGACGAGCCGCACCCGCGGCGAATGCTCGCCGAGGAAGAAGAACGAGAGCGGCACGATCGCGATCGGCTCGAGCAGCGCGAGGATCGACGCGTTCCCCGGCGTCGACAGCGCGACGCCGCGCAGGCCGAGCAGCAGCGGCATCGCGCAGCCGGGCAGCGCGACGCAGAGCGCGAGCAGCCGCTCGCGCGGCGTGAAGCGCGTCCGCGCCTCGCGCCTGCGCGCCGCCCACGTGAAGAAGAGCAGCGTCGCGGCCGCCATGCGGAAGAAGGTGAAGGTCACGTCCGGCAGCCCGCCCGGCGCGCGGCGCATCACGACGAAGGTGGTGCCGGCGACGACGTTCGCGCCGATGCAGCAGAGCACCGCCCGGTTCACGGCCGCTGCGGTTCCGCCGAGCCCGGCCCGGTCGCGCCGTCGGACGGCCCGAGCACGGGGCCGTGCGGCGACGGGGCGACGGGGAGCGACGAGGGCGCAGCGGGCGGCGCCGCGGTCGTCTCGTGCGCCGCCTTGAAGTCGCGCGCGATCTCCGCGAGGAACCAGAGGTTCTCCGCGACGCGCGCGTTGAGCGTCCCGGGCGGGAAGCGGTCCTCCGCGTCGGCCGCGCCCGGCGCGAGCCCGGTGAGCAGCTGCAGCGCGTCGTCGACGTGGTCGATCGCCCAGAGGTGGAAGCGGCCGGCGGCGACCGCCTCGACCACGCGCGGCGCGAGCATCAGGTCGCTCAGGTTGCGGCGCGGGATCACGACGCCCTGGCCGCCGGACAGCCCGAGCAGCCGGCAGGCGTCGAAGTACCCCTCGATCTTCTCGTTCACCGATCCGACCGGCTGGATGTCGCCCTTCTGGTTCACCGACCCGGTGACCGCGACGCCCTGGCGCAGCGGCACCCACGCGATCGCCGAGAGCAGCGCGTAGAGCTCCGCGAGCGAGGCGGAGTCGCCGTCGATCGGCCCGTAGTTCTGCTCGAAGCAGAGCGACGCCCAGAGCGAGAGCGGGTGGCCCTGGCCGAACCGCTCGCGCAGGAACGAGGCGAGGATCAGCACGCCCTTGTCGTGGATGTCGCCCGAGAGCTCGACTTCCCGCTCGATGTTCAGGATGCCGTGGTCGCCGGCCGACGCGGTCGCCGTGATGCGCGACGGCCGGCCGAAGGAGTGGTCGCCCGACGTCGCGACGGTGAGCGCGTTGATCTGCCCGATCCGCCCGCCGTCGACGGTGATGAGCAGCGTGCCGTCGCGAAGCTGGTCGAGGTGCTCGCGCTCGATCAGGTCCTCGCGCCGCCGCGCGGCCGCGAGCGCGCGGTCGACGTGGACCGCGTCGGTCGCGCGCGCGCCGTCGCGCTGCGCGAACAGGGCGGCTTCCCGCGCGAGGTCCTGCAGCACGTCGAGCCGCGTCGAGAGGCGCCCGCCCGAGCCGGCGCGCCGCACCGCCGCCTCGACCGCGACCGCGAGCGCCTCGGGGGTCGGCGGCGGCAGGCGCTCCTCCTGCGCGACGTTGCGCAGGAAGGCGCCTAGGCGCGCGATGTTGGCGGGGGTGCGCGGGATCGGGTCCTCGAACTCGGCGACGACCTTGAAGATCTTGCGGAACTCCGCGTCGCTCGCCTCGAGCACGTCGAGGTGGCCCGGGTCGCCGATCAGCACCACCTTCACGCGCAGCGGGATCGGCTCGGGCTTGAGCGCGACCGGCAGCGCCTGCGCCTCGCGCGGCGGGATCTCGATCTGGCCGAGCTTGAGCGCGCGCTTGAGCGCCGGCCACGCCCCCTCCTCGGCGAGCAGTTCCTCCGCGCGCAGCAGCAGGAAGCCGCCGTCGGCGCGCAGCAGCGAGCCGGAGCGCACGCGGCGGTGGTCGGCGACGGCGAAGCCCGAGCGCGTCGTCCGCGACTCGATCGTGCCGAAGAGGTCGGCGAGCGTCGGCGAGGCGGGGAAGACGATCGGCGTCTCGTGGCGCGCGGAGGCGTCGACCAGGACGTTCACCGCGAGGCGCTTGCGCAGCGCGCGCGTGAAGCCGACGGCGCGCGTCGCCTCGACGTGGTCGAGGATCCAGCGCTCGAGCGCCTCGAGCTGGGCGCGCACCGGCGGGTAGGGGAACTCGGCGGAGATCTCCTCGATCTCGGGGTGGACGACGGTGCGCGCCTGGTCGCGGTCGAACTGGTGCAGCTCGCGCGCGAGGCGGCGCGCGGAACGGCGCAGCGCGAAGGCGACGCGCTCGACGCGGTCGCGCAGCGGGCGCGCCCGCTCCTCGAGGCGGTCGGCCTCCTCGGCCGCGATGCGTCCCTGCTGGACGAGCAGGCGCAGCGCCTCGACCGGGAAGACCTCGTCCTCGTGCGGGATGCCGAGCGCGGGACGCGTGTAGCCGTGCTCTTTCACGTCGAAGATCGCGAAGCCGTCGGCGCGCGCGTCGTCGGCGAGCTGCTCGAGCTCGCGCGTGCTCGCCTCGGTCAGCGCGTCGCCGAGGCGGCGGCGGCGCTTCCAGTGCTGCGCGTCCTCGCCGACCGCCTCGAGGCGCGCCAGCATCTCGGCGCCGAGCTCGTGCATGCGCTGCGCGAACGGCCGGATGCGCCCGGCCGGGAGCTCGAGCAGGCGCGGGCGCGACGGATCGTCGAAGTTGTGCAGGTACGCCTTGTCGGAGACGATCGCCTGGCGGTCGGCGAAGCGCTCGAGCAGGCGGCGTACGATCGCGACGCGGCCGCTGCCGGCGAGACCCGAGACGAAGACGTGGTAGCCGGGCGACTCGAGCTCGAGCCCGAAGTGGAGCGCCTCGAGGGCGCGCTCCTGGCCGAACGCGTCGAGCTCGTCGATCGGACCGGGCGGGGTCGCGAAGGCGGCGGGGTCGCAGCGCCAGCGCAGTTGGTCGGGCGTGAGTCGGAGCGGCTCGGGATCGCTCACGAGACCGCCCGCACCGCGCGCAGGAAGAGCTTGCGGCCGTCGGGCACGTCGGCGAGCCCGTCGCGCGTCCAGGTCGGATGCTGCCACGGGAACTGGTGGCGCTCGGGGTGGGGCATCAGGCCCAGGATGCGGCCGGTGCGGTCGATCAGTCCTGCGACGGAGTCGACGGCGCCGTTGGGGTTCCAAGGGAAGGGCGGGTCGTCGCTCCCGTCGGGCGCGACGTAGCGCAGCGCCACGCGCTCGTCGGCGAAGAGGCGCTTGCGCATCGCCTCGTCGCGCGGGACGAGCTTGCCCTCGCCGTGCGCCATCGGGACGAACAGGCGCTCGCCCTTCTCGAGGAAGACGCAGCGGTCGGTGACGACGCGCAGGTGGACCCAGCGGTCCTGGTAGCGGTTCACGTCGTTGTCGGTGAGCGTGACCTCCGGAGCGCCGAACGGCGCCGCCAGCCCGGGCAGGAGCCCCATCTGGACCAGCACCTGGAAGCCGTTGCAGATGCCGATCGCGACGCCGCCGCGCTCGACGAGCTTCACGACCTCGGGGCCGGCGCGGTGCGCGAGCTCGAGCCCGAAGACCTTGCCGGCGAGGATGTCGTCGCCGTACGAGAAGCCGCCGGGGATGGCGAGGATCTGGTAGTCGGCCAGCAGCTGCGGCCGCTCGAGGAACGGCAGCGCCGGCAGGATCGTCGCGCGGGCGCCGCAGCTCTCGAACACGAACGCCGTCTCGGCGTCGCAGTTCGTGCCGGCGGAGCGGACGACCAGGGCCCTGGGCTGCGCCATCGAATCAGATCCCCAGTCCGGTCCGGAACGCGCGCGTGAGGTCGGCGAGCCGGAGATTGAGCAGCGGGCCGGGCCGCAGTCCGGTCGCGACGAGCTGCGGCTGCCCGATCAGCGTGGCGACGACGGCGTGCGGCACGCCGGCGAGCGCCTTCTCGACGCGCTCGACGCCGTCCCACGTCGTCTCGAGAAGGTAGCGCGGCGCGCTCTCGGAGAAGAGGACGATCGCGTCGCCGTCGAGGCCGGCGGTGCGCGGGACGCTGGCGACGTCGAGCGTCGCGCCCAGCCCGCCGGCGAGGCACATCTCCGCGAGCGCGACGGCGAGGCCGCCCTCGCAGAGGTCATGGCACGCCCGGACGGCGCCGCTCGCGAGCGCGCGCGCGACCGCCTCGTGGACGGCGCGGGCGGAATTCAGGTCGACTTGCGGGACGATTCCGCGATCGGGGCCGCCGGCGCGCCCGAGGTGCTGCAGCAGGCGTGCGCCGCCGAGCTCGTCGCGCGTCGTCCCGACCAGCACGAGCAGGCCGCCGGCCTCCTTCGCGTCCATGGTGACGGCGCGCGTCACGTCGTCGATCAGGGTCAGCGCCGAGACGAGCAGCGTCGGCGGGATGCGGACGACGCCGTCCGCGGTCTTCGTCTGGTTGTGCAGCGAGTCCTTGCCGCTGATGAAGGGCGCCCCGTACGCGAGCGCCGCGTCGCGGCACCCTTCGGCGCAGCGCGCGATCGAGCCGAGCGTCGCCTCGTCGTCGACCGACGGCCAGGCGAAGTTGTCGAGCAGCGCGACGCGGTCGAAGCGGCCGCCCAGCGCGACGACGTTGCGCACCGCCTCGTCGACCGCGAGCAGCGCCATCGCGTGCGGGTCGATCGCGCCGGTCGTCGGCGAGAGGCCGCAGCCGACCACGATCCCGCGCGTCGATCCCAGCCGCGGCGCGACGACGCAGCCGTCGGACGGCCCGAAGCCGCCGGGCCCGACCATCGGCTTCACCGCCGAGCCGGCCAGCACCTCGTGGTCGTACTGCCGGACGATCTCCTCCTTGCTCGTGACGTCGGGCGACGCGAGCAGCGCGAGCAGCGCCTTCGCGCAGTCGACGTCCTCGAGCCGTCCCTGCGAGACGCGCGCGACCGCGGCGACGCGCGCGGGGCGCGTGCGCTTGGGCAGTCCGTCGTGGAGGAAGCGGACGTCGAGGTCGCCGACGACCTGCCCCGCGTAGGTGAGGCGCAGGCGGCCGTCGCCGGTGAAGCGGCCGAGGTCGGTCGCCTCGACCTGGTGCACGCGGCAGAGCTCCTTCAGCGTTTCGACCTTCTCGGGCCGGACCGCGACGACCATGCGCTCCTGCGCCTCGCTGATCCAGATCTCGCCCGGCGTGAGCCCCTGGTACTTGAGCGGCACGCGGGAGAGCTCGACCTCGGCGCCGAGCTGCTCCGCCATCTCGCCGACCGCGGAGGAGAGGCCGCCGGCGCCGCAGTCGGTGACCGCGCTGAAGCAGTCGTGGTCGCGCGCGTCGAGGACGGCGTCGAGGAGCTTCTTCTCCTCGATGGCGTTGCCGATCTGCACCGCGCCCGAGGCGACGGTCGCGCTCGCCGCGTCAAGGGAGAGCGACGAGAAGGTCGCGCCGTGGATGCCGTCGCGCCCGGTGCGCCCGCCCAGCACGAAGACGCGGTCGTCCTTGCGCGCCGCCTTCGCGATCCGGTCCCGCGGGATGAAGCCGACGCTCCCGCAGAAGACGAGCGGGTTGGTCCGGTAGTCGGGGTGGACGAAGACGGCGCCGTTCGCGGTCGGGATCCCCATGCGGTTCCCGTAGTCGCGCACGCCCGCCACGACGCCCTGCAGGATGCGGCGCGGCGGGAGCGTCCCCTTCGGCAGCTGCTCCTCGCGCAGCTCCTGCGGCCCGACGCAGAAGACGTCGGTCGAGAGGATCGGCTTCGCGCCGAGCCCGGTGCCGAGCGTGTCGCGGATGACGCCGCCGACGCCGGTCCCCGCGCCGCCGTACGGCTCGAGCGCGGAGGGGTGGTTGTGCGTCTCCACCTTGAAGGTGACGGCGTAGTCGTCGTCGAAGGCGACCACGCCGGCGTTGTCGCGGAAGACCGAGAGGCACCAGTCGCGCGCGAGCTGCTTCGTCGCGGCGAAGATCGTGTCGCGGAGCAGGTTCGCGTACTTGCGCGGCGCGCCGTCGCCGGAGAGCTCGACCGCGCTCGTGAGCGTCTTGTGCTTGCAGTGCTCCGACCAGGTCTGCGCGAGCGTCTCGAGCTCGACGTCGGTCGGGTCGCGGCCCTCCTTCGCGAACTGGTCGCGGATCGCCCGCATCTCCGCGAGGTCGAGCGCGAGCAGGCCGTCGGCGCTGATGCGGGCGAGCTCCGCGTCGCCGGCCGCGCGCAGCGGCACCTCGACGCGCGCCACGCGGGCGGGGGCGAGGTCGGCGAAGGGAACGACCGCCTCCTTGGGATCGACGCGCACCTCCTCGATCAGG
>DASRRB010000072.1:0-2842 GCA_035695985.1 Planctomycetota bacterium
CGGGGCGAGCGTGTTCCGTTCATCGAGCCTTTTTCTCCTCCGCCCCTCGACCCGCCTCGCCCGTCGCGCGCCCAACCACGCCCCCTTCTCCCCGCGCCCTCTTCACCCGCGTTCTCGACGTCCCTCCAGTTTCCAGCCGCGGAGTCAGCGGCCGAAGATCGGGCTCGACCACGCGGCATGCCCGTCCGACTGCAGCACGCGCAGGTAGACCGCGTCGCCCGCCGCCGGCGCCGGATCGCTCCAGTCGAGCGCCGCCTGCAGCGAGCCGTCGCCCTCCTTGGCCGCGACGATCGCGCCGTTCTTCACGAGTTCGAGGCGGGAGATCGGCGCGGTGCCGACGGAAAAGGCGGAGTAGGGCGGGGCTTGCGCCCTCTCGCTCTTCTCACCGGCGGTGAACTCGCCGCCCATGCGCGTCGCGCCGCGCCGGAACCAGAGGACGATGCGCGGGCCGGTCGTCGCCCAGCAGAGGCGGCGCTTCAAGGCGTCGTAGATCGCGCCGCGCGTGTCGTCCTCGGCGACGATCGCCGCGAGGCCGCCGCACGGGCCGTCGAGGTGGACGAGGCCGGGATGGCCGTTGTGCGAGTCGCCCGATCCGACGAAGCCGAGCCGGTAGCCGCGCGCCAGCGCGTCGCGCACGTAGTGGCCCTTGCGTGCGCCCTCGATCCGGCGCGGCGCGTCGGGCGACTCGCTCGTGCCGTGCACGCTCGTGATCTCGACCACCGGCTCGAACTCGGGGTCGGGCGCGATCGACCAGTCGACCGGGACCGGCTCGCCCGCCGGGTGGTGGGGGAAGGTGAGCGCGCGCGCCTTCGTCGCGCGCAGCGCCGCCCACAGCCCCTGCGGCGAGTCGGTCGCCGCGTCGACGCTCGAGATCACCTCGCGTTTCGCGTCGTCGGCGGCGTCGGCGCCGAAATAGAGGACGTGGCGGTGGCCGTAGAGCCAGCTCGTCCATTCGAATCCGAGCAGCGTCGTGAAGCGGCCCGGCTCGTTCGCCGCCGCCGTCGCCTTGCGGATGCGCTGCCAGAGCTCGGGCGACGTGTCGAGCTTGCGGATGCCCCAGTGGTCGTGGTCGGTCAGCACCGCGACGTCGAGCGCCGCGACGTGACGCGCGTAGTCGTAGAAGTCCTCCGGCGTGCCGGTGCCGTCGGAGAAGCAGCTGTGGCCGTGCAGGTCGGCCCAGAGGACGCGGCGCGGCGCGCCGCTCACGACGAGCGGGTTGCTCGCGCGCGGCTCGAACTTCGGCGCGGCCGGGGAGCGGCCGTGCGCCGCGGCCACGATGCGATGCACGCCCTCGCCGGTCGCTTTCGCGCGCACGCGCTTCCTGCCGCGGTCGGCCGCCGCGAACTCGACCGTCGCGGGCAGCTCGAGTCCGTCGCCCGTGAGCGCGACGTCGCCGGTGAAGTCGGTCGCGGCGTTGACGCTGCCGTCGAGGAAGGCGAGCGCGACCTCGAACTCCGCGCCGATCGCCACCTCGGAGGGGACGTGCACGACGAGGTCGCGCGCCGGACCGGGCAGGATGGCGAAGCGCGGCTCGTCGCGCACCAGCGCGCGCGTCCCGTTGCCGTCGCCGTCGACCCAGAGGAAGAAGGACTCCTCCGACTCGGCGTAGGCGTCGACGCGCGCGGCGCCGAACGGCGGCGCCGTGCGCGGCACGCCGTAGGTGATCTTCACCTTCGCGCCGGCCGGCAGCGGCGCGCCGCCGATCTTGATCTGCAGGCACTGCGGGCCGACCGTCGAACAGCGCAGCGCGACGCCGGGCGTCGCCGTCTCGACGCGCGTGTTCTCGGCGCCGCCGTTGCTCCCGTCGCGGACCTGCGGCGTCTCCCAGAACCAGAAGGGCGAGACCTGGAAGAAGAGCGCGCCGTCCACCGCGACGCCGAGCGGACCGGCCGTGTATTCGAGGACGTAGGTGCCCTGCGTGCCGGCCGTCGCCGGCGGGTCCGGCTGCTCGACCAGCACGAACGTCCCGCCGCCGTCGGCCGGGTCGGGTTCGAGGTTCTTGTCGTCGACCATCTGCCGATGGACGTCGACGCGCGCGCCGTCCTGGAAGGTGCGCTCCGCCTGCTGCGTGCGGCCGCGCGGCAGCGCGAGCAGCGCGACGGCGAGCGCGAGCAGTGCCGCGCGCCGCATGCTCAGCCGCGCCGGATGACGACGGTCTTCATCTCCGTCATCTCCTCGCACGCGTAGCGCGGCCCTTCGCGGCCCATCCCGCTCTCCTTCATGCCGCCGTAGGGCATCTGGTCGACGCGGAAGGTCGGGATGTCGTTGATCATGATCCCGCCCGCTTCGATCAATTCCGCCGCGCGCAGCGCCCGCTCGAGGTCGCGCGTGAAGACGGCCGCCTGCAGGCCGTAGTGCGTGCGGTTCGCCGCGGCGATCGCGGCGTCGAACGAATCGACCTCGGCGAGTCCGACGACGGGGCCGAAGATCTCGTCCTCCGCGAGCTTCATCCCGGGCTGCATCCCGGCGACGACGGTCGGCGCATACGTCGCGCGCCCGCTGCGCGTCCCGCCGGCCGCGAGCGTCGCCCCTTTGCCTTTCGCGTCGCCGACCCAGTCGCCGACGCGCTCGACGTCGCGCACGCGGATCAGGCTCGTCACCTCGGCCGCCTCGTCGAGCGGGTGGCCGACCTTCAGCGCCTTCGCGCGGGCGGCGAGTGCGTCGACGAGGTCGCCGTAGCCGCCGCGCCGCTCGCCCTTCGCGACGTAGATGCGCTGCAGGTGGATGCAGACCTGGCCCGAGTGGGAGAAGCCGCCGACCACGAGGCGGTCGAGCGATTCGCTCCAGTCGAAGCCGGCGTCGACCACGACCGCGGCGTTGCCGCCGAGCTCGAGCGTGACCG
>DASRRB010000073.1:0-10129 GCA_035695985.1 Planctomycetota bacterium
CCCGCGGCGGCGGTCACGCCCATGGCGACCGCGCCCCAGAATCCGACTCGCACCGCGCCGCGCAGCGCGGACGCGCCGCCGAGCCGGGCCGCCACTCCACCGAGCACGAACAGCAACGCCAGGCTCGCTCCGATGACGCCAAGCGTGAGGATCCGATCCGGCAGGATCACCGCGAGGAGCACGGGCGGCGCCGCGCCGGCGGCGAAGCAGGCCGCGGATGCCACGGCGGCCTGGATGGGACGCGCCTGCGTCTTCTCCTGGATCCCGAGTTCGTCGCGAGCGTGGGCCCCGAGCGCGTCCTTCGCCGTGAGCTGATCCGCGACCTGGAGCGCGAGATCGCGCGTGAGTCCGCGCGCGACGTAGATCCCGGCCAGTTCGTTCCGCTCCGCTTCCGGCGAGGCCGTGAGTTCGCCGCGTTCCCGCGTCAGATCGGCCCGCTCGGTGTCGGCCTGGGAACTGACCGACACGTACTCGCCCGCGGCCATCGAGAGCGCGCCGCCCACGAGGCCCGCGACGGCGGCGAGCAGGACCGCCGTCCGGCTCGGCTCCGCGGAAGCCACGCCGACGACCAGGCTGCTGGTCGAGATGAGGCCGTCGTTCGCGCCGAGCACGGCGGCGCGCAGCCAGCCGATCCGGTCGCCGCGGTGCGTCTCTCGGTCCGCATGCCCGCTCACCGCTTCCACCCCCGCCACCCCGGCCCGCGCACCACCTGCCCCGGCTTCTTCCCGGTGTGCTCGCCGTCCTTCAGCACCTGCACGCCGTTCACGAAGACGTCGCGCACTCCCGTCGAATACTGGTGGGACTGCTCGTACGTCGCATGGTCCGCGATGGTCGCGGGGTCGAAGACGACGACGTCGGCGAAGTAGCCGCTCTTCAGTCGCCCCCGCTCGCGCAGCTTCAGGTTCTCGCACGGGAACGACGTCAGGCGGCGGACGACCTCGGCGAGCGGCGCGAGCTTTTCGTCACGCACGTATCGACCGAGCAGCTTCGCGACGTTGCCGTACGCGCGCGGGTGGGTGTTGCTCTTCAGGAAGTTGCCTTCGGGGGCCATGGAGGCGGCGTCGCAGCCGAAGGCCATCCACGGCAGCTCGAGCTCGCGGCGGACGTTGTCCTCCGACATCAGGAAGTAGATCACGTCGACGCGCGTGCCGTCCTCGACGACGAGGTCCATGATCGTCTCTTCGGGCGACTTGCCGCGCTGCTTCGCGATCTCCGCGAGCGACTTGCCGGTCAGGGGCTTCAGCGCCTCGCTCTTGAAGCCGGAACACAACACCCGGTCGGCGCCGCCGGCCGCGAGGTAGAGGCTCTCCCACTCGTTGGTGGGCGTCACCATCTCCTTCGCGACGCGCGCGCGCACGTCGGGCACGCGCAGGCGCGCCGACCACGCCTTGTACCCGCCCTCCTGCACCCACGGCGGCATCGCGGCGTCGAAGCCGGTCGCGCCCGCCGTGTAGAGGTACATGTTCGCGGTGACGTCGAGGCCGGACTTGCGCGCCGCCTCGACCTTCGCGATCGCGGCGTCGACCTTCTTCCAGTTCTTCGTGCCGGCCGCCTTGAAGTGGTAGATCTCGGCGCCGATCTTCGCGCGCTGCGCGATGTCGAGCAGCTCGTCGATCGCCTCGAGCCAGGTGTTGCCTTCGCTGCGCAGGTGCGAGATGTAGCGCCCGCCGTAGGGCGCCGCGGCCTGGCAGAGCGCGACGAGCTCGTCGGTCTTCGCGTAGAAGCCGGGCGCGTAGATGAGCGCCGACCCGACGCCGAGCGCCCCCTCCTCCATCGCGTCGCGCACGAGCTGCTGCATGCGCGCGAGCTCGTCGCCGCTCGGCGCGCGGTTGGCCGACTCGAGCTCGTGGACGCGCACCGTCGTCGCCCCCACGAACGACGCGACGTTGCACGCGACGCCGCGCTTCACGAGCAGGTCGAGGTACTCGCCGAGCGTCGTCCACTCGATCGGGTAGCGGATGTCCCCCTGCTGCTCGAGTCGATCCCGCTTCATGCTCTCGGTGAGCGGCCCCATCGACTCGCCTTCGCCCATCACCTCGAGCGTGACGCCCTGGCGCAGCCCCCCTTGCGAGCGCCCGTCCTCGATCAGCGCGTCGGTCGACCACGAGAGCATGTTCACGAAGCCCGGCGCGACCGCGAGCCCCTTCGCGTCGACGACCTGCGCCGCCTCGGGCCGCGCCTCGCCGTCGCGCAGGACGGCGACGATCCGATCGCCCCGGATCGCGACCGCGCCGTCGAACGGCTCGCTGCCGCTCCCGTCGTAGACGCGCGCGTGGTCGATCAGGAGGTCGACGCGATCCGAGGCGACGGCGAGAGTGAGCGAGACGACGAGCGATGCGAGCACGCGCGGCTCCTCGAGAGGCGACGACGGATCGGGGCCGCGCGCGTCGTATCGGGACGCACGGGCGCGGTCAAGGAAGCGCGCGCGGCGTCACTGCCCGATCGTGAGCGTGAGCCCGTCCGTGAACGACAACCCGTGCGCCGCGCCGGCGTCGGCCTCGACGGCCTGCACGAAGACGTCCGTGCCCGCCCACACGAAGTCGGTCGGGATCGAGGCGGGGAACGCGCTGCCGGCCGGCCCGATCACGACCGGCTGGATCCAGAGGAACGAGACGAGCAGGTGGCCGCCGAAGTGCGTCGGCACGTCGGTCGAGCCGAAGCCGCAGAGGAGCCAGCCGGCGGCGGTCGTGTTCGACGAGCTGGTCACGTCGAGCGTGATGTAGGCGCCGAAGCGCGGCAGCTTGCGCAGCGAGAGCGTCGGCGCGCCGAACGTGCCGGGGAACCCGCTGCCGTAGTTCGACCACGACGCGCGCTCGTAGAGCTCGTGCACGAAGGCGTCGCCGAAGCCGTTCTGGTCGGGCACGACCAGGTCGGAGGAGTCGCTGTCGAAGCCGCAGAAGAGGCCGTTGGAGGAGAGCGAGCGCGCGACGCCGCCGAGCTTCGCCTGCTGCCCCGCCGAGTCGACGCTGACGCGCAGCGTCTCGCCCGTCGACGCGACGCGCACGAAGGCGTCGGTCGCGCCGTTGGTGTCGCCCGCGACGAGGTTGGTCGCGTCGCTGGAGAAGGCGACGATGCCGCCGCCGCCCGAGAGCACCGCGCCCCGGCTGTCGCCGTTCCCCTCGGCGAGCGCCGAATCGACGCTCACGCGCACCAGCACGCCCGCGCCGCGGTCGAGGACGAAGACGTCGGAGCTGCCGTTCTTGTCGCCCTTCACGAGGTTGGTGGCGACGCTCTCGAACGCGACGAAGCCCGCGTCGGCCGAGACGGACGGACGCGTGCTGGCGCCGTCCCCCACGACGCCGCCGGCCTCCACGCTCAGCAGGACGGTGGTGCCGGCCGAGCGGTCGCGCAGGTAGACGTCGGGGTGGGTGTTCGTCGTGTCGGCGGCGTCGAGGTTGGTCGCGACGCTGTCGAACGCGACGAACGCGCCGTCGGACGAGATCGCGGGGTGGAAGCTGTCGTGGTTGGCGCCGACGCCGCTCGAGTCGACGCTGACCCGCTCGGTCGTGGCGTTCTGGAGGTCGCGCACGAAGACGTCGCTCGCGCCGTTCGTGTCGCCGGCGACGAGGTTGGAGGCGTCGCTCTGGAACGCGACGAAGCGGCCGTCGGCGGAGATCACCGGCGCGTCGCTGTCTCCGTTCGCCTGGACGCCCGTCGAGTCGACGCTGACGCGCTTCGTGTTCCCGCTGCGGCGGTCGTGGAGGAAGACGTCGGCTTTGTTGTTGGAGTCGAACGCGACGAGGTTCGCCGCCGAGCTGACGAAGACGACGAAGCGGCCGTCGCCCGAGATGCACTGCGACGAGTGCAGCGCGCTCGCGCCGCCGCCCTCGACGCCGGACGAGTCGACGCTGACGCGCTCCGTCGTGCCCGCGTCCGGATCGCGGACGAAGACGTCGCTCACGCCGTTCCCGTCCTTCGCGACGAGATCGGTCGCGTCGCTCGAGAAGACGACGAGCTTGCCCCGCGGCGAGATCACCGTCTCCCGGCTCGCGCCGTCGCCCTCGCCGCCCGACGAGTCGAGGCTCGCGCGATGCGTGATCTGGGCCGAGGCGACTCCGCCGAGGCAGAGAGTGCTCACGGCGAAAACGAGGGCGTGGCGCGACCCGCGTGATTGGAACGACAAGGTGTGGACTCCCGGCTGGGTCCGCGCGTTTCCCTTTCGCGGACTTTCACGCACGAACGGGCAGCGGATTAACCGGCCGGCGCCGGACGCGCAATGCGTCACTGCCGGTCGCTCCGGTCATTTCCCGTCGAGCGCGTCCATCAGCGCCGCGGTGACGCGCGGCAGCGCGCCCTCGCCCGGCGCCGAGTTGCTCGTGATCGCGACGAGTCTCCGCGACTTGGGCCGCCACGTCAGCAGCGCGAGGAAGCCGAAGTCGTCGCCACCCGCGACCTCGTACTCCGACTCGCCGCCGGGCGTGCGGCCGACCATCCATCCGTAGCCCTCGGCGCCGCCCTCCGGCAGTTTCACCTGCGCCTCGAAGAGCCGCGCGCGCCGCTTCGCGTCGAGCACCGCGTCGCCCTCGAGCGCGCGGCACCACCGCGCGAGGTCCTCCACCGTCGACACGATTCCGCCATTGCCGAGCGTCGACCCGGTGAGCGGCCATTCGTCGGGCGCATTGTCGCCGTGCTTCTTCTTCCCGAGGCCGATCGCGACGCGCTCGCGCTTCCAGAGCTTCTCGCCGAAGAAGCCGGTGTCCTTCATGCCGGCCGGCGTGAAGAGCTTCTCGCGCAGGAACTGCGTCCAGCTCTGGCCGGAGACCTCCTCGATCACGGCGGCGAGCAGCGTGTAGCCGCTGTTCGAATACTGCGACCGGGAGCCGGGCGCGAAGAGCAGCTTCGCGTCGAGGATGCGCGCGAGCGCGACGTCCTTCGTGAGCGGCGCGAAGTCGCCGCCCTCTCCTTTCAGGTCGTGGTACTCGGGCAGCCCCGCCGTGTGCGTCAGCAGCTGGTGCAGCGTGATCTTCGCCTTGTCTTCCGGCACGCCGTCGAGGTGGTCGCCGAGCGCGTCGCCGGTCGCGAGCTTCCCGTCCTGCTCGAGGCGCAGGATCGCCACCGCCGTGAAGAGCTTCGTGATCGAGCCGATGGCGAAGACCGTGTCGCGATCGATGGGACGTTTCGCGTCGGCGTCGGCCGCACCGAAACCCTCGTGCAGCAGCGTCTCGTCGCCGCGCGCCACGAGCACGGCCGCGTGGATCGAGCCGAGCTTCTCCTTGGCGACGGCCGCGAGCGCCTTCGTCTTCGCCTCGTCCGCGCCGGCCGCGCCGGCGAACACGGCCGCGCTCGCGAGCGCGAACGCGACCATTCTCCTCGTCCACTGCATGGCATCGTCTCCCGACCGCGACCGCGCGCGGCGTCTCGAACTGGGCGGAGCCACCCTACGAACGAGTCGTGACGAAGATTTGACGATCCACGCCGAATCGGGTCAGGCCGGCGGCGGCCGCGTCGCCGGGCCGCCCGTGCTGCCGTAGCGCTTGCGGGTGGTCGAGGCGAGGACGCGGTTCAAGAGGAACGGCGCGACGGTGTTGACGAGGACCAGCACCTTGCCGGCGAGGGTGAGGACGACGCGGTCGCGGCGGCGCGCGGCGGCGTCGACGATGCGGCGCGCGGCGGTCTCGGCCGACATGACGAAGCGCCTGCGGTAGCTGCGCGGATGGTCGCCGATCATCACGCGGTGGTCGCCGAAGCCGGTCGCGGTCAGCCCGGGCTCGACGTGCAGGACGTGGACGTCGTAGCGCGCCACCTCGGCGCGCAGCGACTCGCTGAAGGCCGCGAGCGCGGACTTCGTCATGCAGTAGGCGCCGAGCACCGGCACGGCCCGCCGCCCGATCACGGAACCGACGTTGACCACCTGGCCGCCGACGCGCTGCAGGTGCGGCAGCGCGAGCTGCGCGGCATGGACCGGCGCGAAGACGTTCACCTTGAAGATGCGTTCGAGCTCGGTCTGCGGCAGTTCGTCCAGGAACGAGCTCACCCCGTAGCCGGCGTTGTTGACCAGGACGTCGAGGCGCCCGAACTCCTTCACGGTCAGGTCGACCATGCGCGCGAGCTCCTCGCGCAGCTCGACGTCGGTCTCGATCACCAGCGCCTTCGCGCCGAGCGCGCCGATCTCCCGCGCGACCCCCTCGAGCTTGTCCTGCGAGCGCGCCGCGACGACGACGTGCGCGCGGGCGCGGGCGAACTCGAGCGCGAGCGCGCGCCCGATCCCCATGCTCGCGCCGGTGACGACGACGACCTTCCCCTCGAATGCGCCGGGCATGGCGGGAGTTCATACCGGACGCGGACGCGTTAGAAAGGCCTCGCGCCTCCCTTCCCATTCGCACGCGAGAGGACTCCGATGGACGCACCGCCGACCGACGTCCCGCATCTGCACGCCGGCGAGCGCCGCGTGCTCGGCGTCCTGATCGAGAAGGGGCTCACGACCCCCGAGTACTACCCGCTGACCGTGAACGCGCTGATCGCCGGCTGCAACCAGAAGAACAACCGCGAGCCGGTGACTTCGCTCGATGAAGATTCGGTCATGGCGGCGCTCCACGACCTCGAAGGGAAGGGGCTCGCCGCGTCGGTCATCGCGGAGACCGGCCGCGTGAACCGCTGGCGCCAGGACCTCGGGCGGAAGTTCGAGCTGAACGCCGTGCAGCTCTCGGTGATGGGCGAACTGCTGCTGCGCGGCGCTCAGAGCGAGGGCGACCTGCGCGGCCGCGCCAGCCGCATGCGGCCGATCGAGACGCTCGAGGCGCTGCGCGAGCAGCTGTTGCAATTGCTCTCGAAGCGGCTCGCCGTGCGTCTCACTCCGGAAGGGACCTCGCGCGGCGTCCGCTGGACCCACACGCTCTGTCCGAGCGATCAGCTCGACACGCAGGTGGCCGCGGAGGCGCAAGGAGGAGTCGCGGCACCCTCGCATCCGACTCCCGCGTCGCGTCCGGCGCCGGCGCCCGATCTCCTCGCCCGGCCCGATCTCGTCGCCAGAATCGAACAGCTGGAGGCTCGCGTCGCGCGGCTCGAAGCCGGTCAATAGAACAGGAACGGCCACCAGTTCTTCATCGGCATCCTCTCGTCGTCGAGGCACTGGTTGTCGAGGCCGGGGACGTTCTGGCGCCAGTAGACCAGCCAGGAGCCCATGCAGTCGGGGGCGAGGTCGGCGTACTTCGCGAAGCGGGCCGGCGTGAACTCGATGGTCACGTCCTTGCCGTCCGGCCCGTCGAAGCGGCGCCAGTGCTCGATCGTCGAGAGCACGGGCGCCGGGCCGTCGAGGTCGTAGTCGTGGCGGGCGTTCGGCGGGAAGTGGACGTTGCCGCCGCTCGCGACGTAGTTCTCGACGCGCAGCTCCCGGCCCGCGTGGTGGACGACGAGCGTGTGCGGGTCGGGATACGAGGCCTTGTCCTTGCCGTCCGCGTCCACCGCGTAGAGCGAGTCGACCGGCAGCCCGAAGCGCTGGTCGAGGTCGAAGCCGGCGAACTCGTGGAAGTAGCGCGTGAACCACGGGATCACGCCCGCGTGCGCCGTGCACTCGAAGCTGTGGCCGAGGTCCTCCATCGCGCAGCCGATGCCGCGGTCCCAGCAGATGTAGTTCACGCGCAGGCTGCGCCCCTCCCACGGCTCGTTGTCGTCGCCGCCGTTGCCGCACTGGCGATGCTCCGAGCCGACGCGGGCGAAGTGCTCGTCGTAGACCGGCTTCTGCTCGACGCACTCGAACGGCCCGCCGACGTCGCCCTGGCGCGCCACGAACCAGACCTCGTTGACGGCGCCCGTGTCGATCAGCTCGCGCAGCGTGAGGAAGCGTCCCGCGTGCTTCGGATCGGCGAAGCCGTAGTACTTCGCGAACTGCTCCGAGTGCAGCGCCGAGTAGTCGAAATCGTTCCCCTCCTTCCAGTCCTTCACGGTCGGGTACTTCGTCGAGCTGCCGTTCCGCGTCTTCGGCGCCGGCGCCGGATCGGCGAGGTCGACCAGCTTCACGACCTTGTATTGGAGGTAGACCGGCGCCTTCGGGTCCTCGTACCCGTGATATCGCGAGCTCTCCGCCAGCGCCGCGATCAGCTCGTCGACCTTCTTCCGCACGTCCGCGACCGCCACGTCGTTCACGAAGTCGAGCACCAGCAGCCGCGGCTCGAGCCGGCGGATCTCGTCGTGGTGCTCGACGAGCCAGCGATCGGAGTTGGCCGAGCTCACTTCGTTGGGCCAGATCGTGAGGTCGGGCGCGGATTGGGCGAGGAGCGTGAAGAGGAGAGGGAGCATGGCGGAAGCGTAGCGCCGGCGTCGATTTGGCATTCGGAGGCGTCGGCGTCGCCGCCCTAGAGTCCCGATGGGTTGGTTGGTTGCGCGGGGGAGGGAACCACGATGGCGATCGCAACGACGGGCCCGGATTGCATTCGAAACGTCGCGCACCGGTGGCTGGCGATTGCGGCGATGGGCTTCGAGTTCGCTTCGTGCGGCGAACGCGGCGAGGCGAAGCAGGATGCCGGCGCGCCGCCCGCGGCCGCCGCTCTCGAAAAGGCCGGCGATTCCGGATCGGCGGCCGACGACGAGCGTCAAGACGCGGCGGACGCCTCCGAGATCGCGGCGCGCGCCGCAATGATGGCGCCGGCGACCGGCGATCTCGACGAGCTCGTGAAGCGGCGCTACATCCGCGTGCTCGTCCCGTTGAGCCGGTCGCTCTACTACCTCGACCGCGGCCAGCAGTTCGGCCTCTCGTACGACGCCGGGAAGCTGTTCGAAGAGAGCCTGAACAAGAAGCTCGGGAGCGGCGTCATCAAGGTGACGCTCGCCTTCCTGCCGGTTTCGCGCGAGCGCATGCTGCCGATGCTCGCCGAGGGGCGCGGCGACCTCGCGATCGGCAACCTGACCGTCACCGACGAGCGCGCGCGCAGCGCCGACTTCGCCGAGCCGTTCCTGACCGGCGTCCGCGAGATCGTCGTGACGGCGAAGGACCCGCCGGCGCCGAAGTCGGTCGACGACCTCGCCGGCCGCGAGATCCACGTCCGCAAGTCGAGCAGCTACTACGCGAGCCTCATCACCTTGAACGACAAGCTGCGAGGCGAGGGCAAGGAGCCGGTGCGCATCGTCGAAGTGTCGGCCGACATCGAGGACGAGGACCTCCTCGAGATGGTCGACGCCGGACTGATCCCCGCGACCGTCGTCGACAGCCACGTCGCCGCGATGTGGAAGGACGTCTACGACGATCTCCGCGTCTGCGACGACGTGTGCGTGCACGACGGCGGGAGCATCGCGTGGGCCGTGCGCAAGGAGTGCCCGAAGCTGCTCGCCGAGGTGAGCGCCTTCGCGAAGGAGAACCGCAAGGGCTCGCTCCACTTCAACATGCTCTACAAGAAGTACCTGAAGGGCGGGAAGAAGCTCGAGCGCGCCGCCGACTCGGCGGAGACGAAGAAGTTCATCGCGCTGATCGACACCTTCAGGAAGTACGGAGATCAGTACGACCTGCCGTGGCTGCTCGTCGGCGCGCTCTCGTATCAGGAGTCGCGCTTCGACCAGAGCGCCCGCAGCAAGTCGGGCGCGGTCGGCGTGATGCAGCTCCTGCCCACGACGGCCGCCGGTCCGCCCGTCCAGATCGACGGCGTCGAGACCAGCATCGACGCCAACGTCCACGCCGGCACGAAGTACCTGCGCTTCATCGCCGACAAGCACGTGACCGAACCCGCGGACGACCGGCTCACCCGCGGCCTCTTCATCCTCGCCTCGTACAACGCCGGCCCGTCGCGGATCGCCAAGCTGCGCAAGAAGGCCGCCGCCATGGACCTCGACCCGAACCGGTGGTTCGGGAACGTCGAGGTCGTCGTCGCCAAGGACATCGGCCGCGAGACCGTCCAGTACGTCTCCAACATCTACAAGTACTACGTGACCTACGGCCTGATCGTCGACCGCATGGTCGCGCGCGGCGAGTTGAAGGGCAACTGACGCCGCGGCTTGTAACTGGAGCGGACGTCGAGGGCGGGGGTGAAGAAGGCGCGGGGAGCAGGGGGCGTGGTGGAGCGCGCGACGGGCGGGGGCGGGTCGAGGGGCGGAGGGGAAGAAGGTCGAGGGACGGGACACGCTCGCCCCAGACCAAAGATGGACGGGGGGCTCGCTGCATTCGGCGCATTCGGAGCACGACTCGACGACGCACGGTGGTCGA
>DASRRB010000074.1:0-13697 GCA_035695985.1 Planctomycetota bacterium
CCGCGTTCTCGACGTCCGCTCCAGTTTCAAGCCGCGGCGGTTCCGGCCTTCGGAAACAGGCTCTAAGATGCCGCGCCCTTCGCGCCGGGACGCGCAGGGCCCGGAGCCGTCCGCATGGGCAAGTCGTCGGCCGCGACCTACGAGAAGTCGGGCGTCAGCTTCGACCGCAAGGAGACGTTCCTCGGCGAGCTCCTGCGCTGGGTGAAGCGGACCGAGAAGCTGCCCGCCGCGTCGCAGCGGCCGCTCCTCCCGAACGGCTACTACGCGAGCGTCCTCGACCTCGGCTTCCCGGTCGGCATCGCGTTCACGACCGACGGCGTCGGCAGCAAGATCCTGGTGGCCGAGCAGGCGGGCGACTTCTCCGGCATCGGCATCGACTGCGTCGCCATGAACGTGAACGACCTCCTCTGCGTGGGCGCGCTGCCGGTCGCGCTGGTCGACTACATCGCGATGCAGGCGCCGCCGCCGTCGGTCGGCGCGCAGATCGGGAAGAGCCTCTACGAGGGGGCGAAGCAGGCCGGCATCTCGATCCCGGGCGGCGAGCTCGCGCAGCTCCCCGACATGATCCGCGGGCTGAAGCCCGGCGAGGGGATCGACCTCGCGGCGTCGGCGATCGGCACGGTCGCGAAGGAGCACGTGAGCAACGGCCAGGGGATCGAGCCCGGCGACGTGCTGGTCGGCATCGCCTCGAACGGCGTCCACAGCAACGGCTTCACGCTGGTGCGTGAGATCTGCTTCAAGCGCGCGCGCCTCTCGACGGAGGAGCGCGTGCCCGAGCTCGGCGCGACGGTCGGCGAGGCGCTGCTCGCGCCGACGGCGATCTACGTGCCGCAGTTCCGCAAGCTCGCGGAGCTCGGCTTGCGGCCGCGCGCGTCGATGCACATCACCGGCGGCGGCTACCTCAACCTGCTGCGCGCCGCGACGCGCGACGTCTCCTTCGTGATCGACACGCCGCCCGCGATCCCGCCGCTCTTCTCGTGGCTGCAGCGGCTCGGCGCCGTCACCGACGAGGAGATGCACCGCGTCTTCAACCTCGGCGTCGGCATGGTGCTGGTCGTCGCGCCCGCGAAGCTCGGCGCGACGCTCGCCGCGCTCGGGAAGCGCGGCTGGCCGAAGGCGACCGTGATCGGCAAGGTCGAGCGGGCGCGCGGCAAGTCGGTCCGCTTCCCGACGCGCGGCCTGGTCGGCGAGGGGATGGCCTTCCGACGCGCGAAGTGACCGGACGCGGCGGCGCGCTCCCGCGTCAGCGCTTCCAGAGCTCCGGCGCCATCCGCATTCCCGGCTGCTTGATCTGCGCCTCGATGCACGGGTGCACCGCCGCCCAGACCGCGTGCCCCTCCTTCGTGCCGCTCGCCTCGAGCACCGCCGAGAGCCAGTGGAGCGAGTAGACGACCCAGGACGGCGTCGGCAGCGGAGGCGGCGTGTAGGCCGACTTCGGGCGCCACTCCTCGGCGGGGCGCGTCGCGACGCCGTCCGGCCCCGCCGGCAGCTCCGGGAACTTGCCGGGATCGAAGGCGTGGTCGAGGTTGACGCGCAGGTACCAGAGGGCCTCCGCGAACGAGTCGAACGGGCGGACGCTCCCCTCCTTCATGCGCCACTCGGTGCCGGTGCGCTCGGCCTGGTAGGACGCGGCCGGGAACGAGTAGGCGAGGCAGTAGTGGCCGCTGCTCCACGTGACGGCCGTGCCGTCGGGCGCGGTGAAGGTGGTGCCGACGTCGGAGTAGGCGCGCGTGAAGTAGCGCGCGACCCAGTCGGAGATCGCGCGCGCGTCGGCGCTCGCCGTGCCGCCGTCGCTCTCGTGCAGCCGCGCGGTCCAGTCGGCGGCGGCCGCGACCCACGCGAGCTGCCACGGGCTCGCCTGCGTCGCGCAGACCCAGCTCTTGCGGGCGGAGGCCTCCCAGCCGCCGTTGTCCCACAGGTGCAGCGGATGGGGCGACTGCGTGATCGCCCGGACCTCCTGCAGGTTCGCGCGCAGCCGCTCGCCCAGGTACTTCTTGATCGGATCGGAGTCGGGCAGCACCTTCGCCGCGAGCATCGTCGTGCGCAGCGACCACGCGAAGACGCGCGTGCCCGGATAACGGAAGCGGCCGTCGTGCGGCCAGTCGTGGAAGCAGTAGGCCGCCTCCGCGGCGAGCTCCTCCTGCGCCCAGACGTCGCCGGTCAGCAGGAAGCTCGCGTACCCGAGCAGCGGCGCGTGCGCGCGGTCGTGCGTGAGCGGGCACTTGATCCGGTTCTTCCGCGCCTCGAGCGCCTTCCCCGCCTCGAAGTCGACGCCCATGCTCCCGGCCGCGTCGCGCACGTGGATCGGGAAGGCGGCGGCGCCGCAGCCGTCGGCGGCGAGCAGCGCGTCCTCGGCGAGCGTGCTCCGCGAGTTGAGCGCGAGCACGGCCCATTCGGGCAGCGGCCCGATGTCGCCGCGGTCGCCGGTCGACGGCATGTACTTGACGATCGGGCCCGAGTCGAACGGGACGCCGAGCGGGAACTGCGACGGCGACAGCGACCCGGTCGTGTCGGACGCGATGATCTTCTTCACGCGCTCGTCGACCGTCTTTTGGTCGAGCGGGCGGCGGAAGTCAAAGGGCGGCAGGAAGCCGTGGCGCACCAGGTAGACCGGGTCCTCGCGGATGCGCAGGCGCGGCGGCGCGGCACCGACCGTGCCGCGCACGATCATGCGCGTGCGGTCGAAGAGGACGCCCTCCTTCAGGTCGGCGAGCGTGCTCTCGCCGGCGACGACCATGAGCTCGGCGAACTCGACGTCGTCGGGCTTCGCATCGGAGGCCGGCGCGCCGGGCGCGCCGTGGGAGTCGGCCGGCGCGCAGTTCTCGACCGAGACGTCGACGCGCGTCGCCGCGACGCCCGACCAGCGGCGCCAGCGCACGCGCACCTCGACGTTGGCGAGCTCGCTCGTCCCGCTGCGCAGGCGGGCGCGGCGCGCCGTCTCCTGCGCGAGCGGGCCGAAGACGGGGCCGGAGCGCAGCTCGGCGTCGCGCGCCTCCGCGACCGGCGCGTCGATGGGCGGCGGCGCGAGCTGCGCGGTCCAGTGAGCGCCCGATTTGTCGGCCAGCTCGACCAGCACGGTCGCGTCGGGGCCCCCCGCCTCGAACGCGCCCGTGACCGCGTTCTGCGGCGACGGCACCAGGTAGACCTCGTGCGTCGCGTGCGGCTTGAAGCCCAGCCGCAGCGTGACGAGCGCGTGCTGCAGCGAGCCGTCGCCGTGGTGCGAGAGGACGTCGATCTGCGCCGGCACGACCGCCGGCCCGCCGCCCGGCCCGTCGCGCACCACGACCGCGACGTCGTCGTCGTGGAAGACGCCCGGCGCGAGCAGCGCGGAGAGCGTGACCGGCAGGTCGGACGCGCCGGCGCCGGAGAGGTCGCTCACCTCGAAGCGGACGTCGCGCGTCTCGTTCGCCCCGCCCGCCCCGCCGGCGGGCGCGCGCGCGAGCGTCGCGAACGTCGCGAGGGTCGCGAGCGTCGGGATTCGGAAGGCTGCGGCGAAGGGCACGCGCGCTCCGCTCTCAGCGCTGGAACGTCGGCAGGTAGCCGAACGGGACGGCGAGCGTGAGCGCGGCGGTCGCCGTCGCGTAGACGTCGCCGTAGTCGGAGTCGGAGAAGCTGCCGTCGGGTCCCTGCTCGCCGCCCGCTTCCGTGACGAGCTCCGGGTACCACTGCCGGAAATGGCGCAGGTCGCGGTACTGGAAGTAGGCCTGCGTGGCGTAGAGGCGCTCGTACCACTTCCACATCTGGCTCGACGGGTTCGCGCTCCCCTTCGTGAGGGGATCCTTCTGGCGCATGTAGGCGATGCCGCGGTCGACGACCTTGCTGTCGTAGTCGCCGGTCTGGTTCAGCGACGCGATCGAGGCGGCGGTCAGCGCGAAGGAGACGCGCTCCTCGACGCCGGCTGCCAGGCGGTACCGGAAGCCGCCGTAACTGCGGTCCTGCCCTTCGCTCACCTGCAGCTTGCCGAGGTAGTCGATCGCCTGCCGGATGCAGCCGACGTCGACGCGCACCCCCGCCTCCTTCGCCGCGCGCAGCGCCTGCAGCACGGTCACCGTCGTCGAGCCCTCGTGTTCGCCCTGCCCCGCCTCGAGCGTGTAGTACCAGCCGCCCGACTTCGCCTGCGAGAGCTCGAGCGCGTGCACGGCGCCCTGCAGCAGCGTCTTCAGCCGTGCGCGCTGGAACTCGTTGTCGGCGCCGAACGACATGCCGTACGCCATCGCGAGCGCCCACGTCGCGTAGCCGTGCTCGTGCACCTGCGACGCGTTGAAGCCGGGCTCGAAGATCTTCACGGCGACGTGCGCGCCGGGGACGCCGCACTGGCACTGCGTCGACTGCGCCTGCGTGAGGAGCCAGTCGAGCATGAGACGCACCTGCGGACCGTAGCGGTCGGTCCCCTCGTCGGCGGTGTGGCCGTTCGCCATGAAGGCGAGCACGGCGAGCGCGGTCGACGCGACGGAAGGGAAGTGCTGCCCGTTCACCCGCTCGAGCGAGCCGTTGGTGCGCATGTGCGCCGCGAGGAAGGCGAGTGCCTTGTCGGCCATGCGGTGCGCCTGCTCGAGGTGCGGCGCGTCGCTGTAGCTGGTCGCCCCCTGCGTGTCGCGGTCGTCCCCGCGTGCCGGTGCGTGCGCCGGGACGTGCGCCAATCCGGGCGCGCCCGCGATCGCCGCGAGGGCGAATGCGGACGCGAGCGACGCGACGAGCAGGACGGGGCGGCGGGTCATCCTGGAATCACCAACCGGGACTTGCCGAATCCGACGGAATGTCAGCGGTCGCGCGGCGACAGCTTGTTCACGCGCCGGAAGTAGAGCTCCATCCAGCGGCGGTAGCGCTGCGGGAACTCGTCGGCGTCGCGGCGCTGCAGGTCTTCCGCCTCCTTGGGCGGGAGCATGCCCCAGCGTCCCTTCGTGTCCTTGCGCTCGAACTCGCCGGTCGCCCCCTTCGGCGGCGGGCGGTCGGAGTCGACCTGGTCGGGGCGCCCCTTGTCGGGCTTGCCTCCCTTCGGGTCGCCGTCGCGGTTCTTCGGGTCCTGCTGGCCGTCCTTGTCCTCGGGCTTCCCGCCCTCCGGCTGGGGCTTGCCGCCGTCGGGCTGCTTCTGCAGCTCCTGCGGGTCCTGCGACTTCTCGCGCTGCGGCGCGTCGCCGTCCTGCGGGTCGCCGTCGCCCGGCTTGGGCTTGCCCTGGCCGCCGCCCCCGCCGCCCGACTGCTGCTTGCTCTTCGCCAGCTTGATCAGCTCGTCGATGCCCTGGATGACCGACTGCGACTTCGACTCGGTCTCCTTCAGCAGCTCCTCGATGCGCTTCTGGTTGGCGGCGAGCTCCTTCTCGACCTTGTCGGGCTGCGCGCCCGAGAGCAGCAGCGTGTCGACCTCGCGCATCGAGCGGCGGATGCGGACGATCAGCTGCCGCGCGCGCTCCTGGTCGGGGTCCATGCCCTGCGCATGCGCGCGCGGCGCGAATGCGCCCGCCGCCGCGAACGCGGCCGCCACGACGGCGACCCGCTGCACCAGGTTCCGGGACGTCTTGCGTCTCACGTTCGCCCTCCTCGGATCACGGCCCGTCAATGGTCGCGCGCGGCGAGCCGGTTGACGCGCTGGAAATAGAGCTCCATCCAGCGCCGGTAGCGATGCGGGAACTCGTCGGCGTCGCGCCGCTGCAGGTCCTCCGCCTCCTTGGGTGGAAGCATGCCCCAGCGGCCCTTGGTGTCCTTGCGCTCGAATTCGCCGAAGGCGCCCGAGGGCGGCGGCCGCGTCGCATCACGCTGGTCGGGAGGCGCCTTGCCGCCCTTGTTCGAGCGCGGATCGCCGTCTTTCGCGTCGCCCTCTCCGTCCTTGCAGCCCCCCACCGCGTCGGGGGTCTTCGAATCCTGCGACTTCGGCTGGCGCTGGAGCTCCTGCGGATCCTGCGACTTCTCGCGCGGCGGTCCGCCCGCGTCCTGCCCCTTTTGCGGCTCGCCGTCGGCGCTGCGCTGCGCCGGATCCCCCTGGCCCGGTCCACCGGAATGGCGCTTGTGACTCTCCGGGTCACAGTTGGCGCCCGGTCAGCCACCACCGCCCGACTGCTGCCGGCTCTTCGCCAGCTTGATCAGCTCGTCGATGTCCGCGACCACCGACTGCGACTTCGCCTCGGTCTGCTTCAGCAGCTCCTCGATCCGCTCCTGGTTGGCGACGAGCTGCTTCTCGACCTTCTCCGGCTGCACGCCGGAGAGCAGGAGCGAGTCGACGTCGCGCATCGAGCGGCGGATGCGGACGATCAGCTGGCGCGCGCGCTCCTGGTCGGGGTCCATGCCCTGCGCCCGCGCGTGCGGCGCGAGCAGCGCCGCCGCGGCGAGCGCGAACGCGGCTCCGAGGAGCCGGAACTTCGTGGCCCTCATCGCTTGTCACCCCCGTCCTTGGGCTTGCCGCCCTCCTCGGGCTTGCCGTCGTCCTTGGTCTTGCCGTCGCCCTTCTCGCCGTCCTTCGCGTCACCCTCGCCCGGTGCGCCGGGGTCGGTCTGCTGCTGCACGAGCGCGTCGAAGATGTTGGTGAGCTCGGTGTGGCGGTGGCCGAGCCGCTCGAGCAGCTTCATGCGCGCCTCGTCGAGGTCGGGGTCGCTCGCCTCGCCGGTCGCCGCCCGGAACGTCCGCACGTCCTGCAGCACGTCCTCTTCGAGGTGCTTCAGCAGCAGGAGCTCCGCAACCGGCGGGACCAGCGGCGACTTGCCGCCCGGCTGCTGCGGCGGCGGCGGGCCGCCCTGCCCCGGATCCTGCTTCGACTGCTGGCGGCGCTTCAACTCGTCGTCGAAGGCCTGCAGCAGGCGGTCGTAGCGGCCGACGACGTCGCTCGCGAGGATCTGCACGAAGGAGCCGGTCTCCTTCTCGCGCGAGTTGAGGCGCGTGCCGATCTCGTCGAGGTCGCCGCTGTTCTTCTCGAGGACCCACGGGAAGCTCGGCGAGCCCTCCTTCGCCACGCGGTCGTGGATGTCGTCGTTGTCCTTCTTGAGCGCCGCGGCGTCGTCGGCGAACTGCTGGACCTTGGGCCGCAGGCGGCGCGGCAGCGCCTCGGCGCCGGCGCGGTCGGCGTCGACCTGCGCGATGCCGTCGTGCAGCGCCAGCGCGCGCTTGCGCGCGTCGGCGAGCTTCTCCTTGATGCGGAAGAGGATCTCTTCCGAGCGCAGGTTCTGGTAGCGCGTCTCCTCCTCGTCGAGCTTCTTCTCGAGCTCCTGGAGGTTCTTCTCCGCCTCGCGCTCCGACTGCTGCGCCTGCTCGCCGTCCTGCTCGTCGAGCTGCTGCTTGGCGCGGTCCATCGAGCGCGCCCCGGCGTCCGCCTGCTCCTGCCCCTTCTGCTGGCGGTCCTTCATCCGCTGCATCAGGTCGCGCAGCTTCTCCTCGATCTTCTGCTGCTCCTCGGCGAGCTGCTTCATCTGCTGCTGCTGCGCGCCGGGATCCTTGTCGCGCGCGTTCTCGCCCGCCTTCTGCTTTCCGTCCTTCACCTGCTGCAGCGCCTGCTCGAGCGACTGCTCGGCTTTCTGCTGCGGCCCGGCGGCGCCCTCCGGGTCGGAGCGCTGCAGCGACTGCGTCGCGTCGCGCATCTCCTGCCCGGCCTGGGCGAGCGCCTCGTCGAGCTTCTTCTTGCCGGCGGCGTCGAGGCTCGACTTCAGCCGCTCGGTCGCCGACTTCGCGTCCTGGCGCGCCTTCTCGGTCTCGCCGCGCAGGAAGTCCTGCCGGTTGGCGAGCCCCTGCTGCCGCTCGCGCGCCGCCTCGCCCGCCTTCGCGAGCGCGTCGCGCGCGGCGTCGAGCTGCTTCTTCGCCTCGCGCGCGGCCTCGAGGCCGTCTTTCAGATCGGGGAGATCGCGGCGCGCCTCCCCGGGCTTCGCGCCGGCCTCCTTCGGCTCGGCGGCGAGCTCGGCGCCCGCCTTCGCGAGCTCCTGCGCCGCGGCGTCGACCGCCTTGGCCGCCTCCTGCTCGGCGGCGGGCGCCTGGCCCTGCGCCGCCTTCTTCTCGGCGCGCGCGCGCAGCGCCTCGGCGATCTGCCGGGCCTGCTCGGCGAGCGCCGGCTCGGTCTCTGCGAGGTCGCCGAGCTGCTTCTCGAGCTCGGCACGCGCCGCGTCGCCGGGCGCCGGCGTCTTCGGCGCCGCCCGCAACGCGTCTTCGAGAGCGCGCTTCGCCTCGGCGAGCCTCGCCTCGACCGCCTTCGCGCGCGCGTCCGCGTCCGCGCGCGCGGCGGCGTCGGGCTCCGCCGAATCCTTGGCGGGCTCCTTCGCGCCGTTCTTCGCGCCGTCCTTCGCCGCGTCCTTGCCGTCCTTCGCGTCCTTGCCCCCTTCGGCGGCGTCGGCCGCCTCCACGAGCGACTGCTCGACCTGGCGCAGCCGGTCGGCGAGGTCGGGCGCCTTCTGCTCGATCTCGGTGCGCGTCTCGTCGAGGCGGCGCGCCGCCTCGCGCAGCTCCTCGGGCCCGCCCTTCCGGGCCGCCTTCGCGGCTTGCTCGAGCGCCTGCGCCGCGTCGCCCACGCGCGCGCGCGCCTGCTTCTCGAGCGCGTCGACGACGCCGGCCTGCGCCTGCGCGAGCTGGTCGAGCCGCTGCTCGAGCTCCTCGCTCTCGCGCGAGCCCACGGTCGCGGCGGCCTTCGCCTCGTCGGCCGCCTCCTTCTCGAGCTTCTTCTGCTTCTCGAGGAGGTCGGAGAGCGTCTTCTCGAGGCGCTCGAACGCCTTCTGCTCGTCGCCGGTCGCGTCCTCGGTCTTCTCGCGCAGCCGCTTCTCTTCGAACCGGAGCTGGCGCGCGTCGGCGCGCGTCTCGCGCAGCTGCTTCAGCTTCTCGTCGACGTCGGTGAGTTTGCGTTCGTCGAGCAGGACCTTCAGCACGTCGCTCAGGTCGTTCAGCAGCTTCTCCTGCTGCTCGAACGTCTGCAGGCTCGAGTCCTTCAGCTTGCGCAGCAGGTCGTCTTTACGGGCTTCCAGGGCACGCGAGTCGATCTCCGCGATCGACTTGCGCAGCAGCTCGGCCTTGTGGGTGTTCCCCTCCTGCTCGAGCTTCGCGGCGAGCCGCTCCATCCGCTTGCGCAGCGAGGAGAGGCGGTCGAAGACCTGCGCCTGGTCGTTCAGCAGTCGCTCGCGGTCGCCGTCCCCGTCGCCGCCGCCCCCGGCAGTCATCGCCGGGGCCGGAGCGTGCGTGAAGAACAGCGCGAGCAGCAGCGCCGCGCCCGTCGCGCGGCGGACCGGCGAACCCTTCACGACTCGCTCCATGGCGAACTCCTCGGCGACCCGTTCGCGATCACTTGACCGCCGGCTCGGCGCCCTTGCCCGCGCCGCCCCGGCTCTGCTGGTTGATCTCGCCCTGGTCGCGGACGAGGCCGCGCCACAGGTCGAGGATCTCCTGGAAGTCCTCCCACTGCTCCATGCGCTCGAGCAGCTTGACGTAGTCGGAGATCACCTCGCGCTCGGCCTCGCCCGCCTGCTTCAGCAGCGCGAGGCGGTCCTCGACGCGGCCGCTCACGCGCGCGCCGCGCAGCGATTCGAGCGCCTTCTGCGCGTGGAGCTCGCTCGCCTGCATGCCGAGGTCGAGCATCCCGATCAGGTTCCCGAGCTGCTGGAGGTCGCCGAACTCGCCCTTGGCGTTCGCCGCGGCGAGGTCGGTGAAGGGCGTGAAGTCGAACGACGGGCCGAGCTTCACCTCCGTCAGGCGCGCGAGGAGGAAGGAGAGCACGCGCTCGGCCGGCGGCGAGCCGTCGAGGCGGTTCAGCACGAACTCCTGCGAGACGTCGGCGAGGTCGCGCGCGATCTGGCGCGCGCTGCCGACCACGCGCCCCTGCTCGACCTCGAGCGCGGTGAGCTCGCGCGCCTCGATGGCGTCGCCGCCCTGGCCGGTGAGCATCGCCTCGAGGCCGGAGAGGCGCTCCTCCTGCGACTTCTTGGCGGAGGCGACGTTCTGCTTCACGCGCAGCTGGCGGTCTGCGATCTTGCGCATCTTCTCGCCGTCGCTCACGACGTCGACGCGGCGCGAGAGGGTCGCCGTCTCGTTGGGCGACGGCGTGCCGGGCGGGTCCTCGCGGTTGTCGAGCGCGGTCGCCACGTAGTTCAGGCTGTCGCCCTCGTTCAGCGCCTCCTCGACCGGGATCGCCCCCTCCTTCTTGGTGTGGGGAAGCGTGAGCTCCTTGAAGTCGAGCACGCTGTCGAGGAGCGCGGCCTCGCCGGTCGGCACGAGCGGATCGGGCCGCGGGCTGCCCGGGCCGAGCAGCGCGGCGAGGCGCCCGTCCTTCTCCCCGCTGCGCACCAGCGAGAGCGTCACCTTCGTCACGCCGTAGTCGTCGTCGACGAGCAGCCGGAACGGCACGACGCCGTGCGGCGTCACCTCGAGGTCGGAGACGGCCGGCCGCGCCACGTCGAGCGTCGGCTTGCGGTCCGCCAGCACCGTCAGCGGATAGTCGAGCGGCAGCAGGTTGCGGAAGCCGTTCTTCGCGGTGAGGTGGAGGTTGAAGGTGCCCGTCTCGGTCGCGACCAGGGAGGCGTGCCAGGTGGCGGGATCGGACGGATCCTGGGTGAGAGGCCGCGTCGTCCCGGGGTCGTTGTGGAGCGTGAGCGTCCCTTCGCTCACGTAGCCGACCGTCTTCACGTCGAGGTCGATCTTCGTGCCGGCGGGGACGGCGAACTCCTGGCGCTCCTCGCGCGACGGCGCGCGCCGCGTGTACGCGGGCGGCGTGAGCGTCGCGACCAGCTTCTCGACGGACGGCGCCGGCGCGACCACGATCTCGAGCGGCGAGCCGCTGCCGGGATCGTCGCCGCCCTCCGCGTTCAGCTCCATCCCGCGCGCCACCTGGCGGAAGCGGTAGAGGAACTCCCCCGCCGCGCCCTCCCTGGGCGCCATGCGGAACTCCTCCTTGCCGGCGCGCCCGGACTCGCGCACCACCAGCAGCACCTCCTCGGGGACGGCGCCGCGCGCGACCACGGTGACCGGCAGGCTCGCGCCGCGCGCGATCGTGACGCGCGTGGCGTGGCCGTCGCCGTCGCGCTCGACGCGGAAGTGCGGCGCGTCGCCGGCGACGACGTCGAGCGCGAGGTGCGTGCGGCGCGGCCAGTCGAGGTCGGCGCCGAAGAGGCGCGCCACGAAGATGCGCGCCTCCGCGCCGCGCGCGATCGAGAAGCCGCCGATGACCGCCGCGAAGCCGCCGGTGAGGAGGGCGAGGCGGCGCAGCAGGCGGCTGTCGAAGACGGCGGAGAAGTCGAGCGCCGCGCCGCGCGCCTCGACGTCGCGGCGCCACGCCTCGAGCAGCTCGGGCGAGACGTCGGCGGGGAGCGCGGCCGTCCCCTCGAACTCGACCATCGACGCGAGCGCGCCGTCGAGCGCGCGGTGGCGCTTCTCGACGGCGAGCGCCATGTCCATCGTCCCGATGCGGCGCGCCAGCGGCCGTCCGATCAGGACCACCAGCCGCCAGACGAGGAGCGAGAGTGCGACCAGGAGGACCGAGCGGCGCACCGCGAGCGGCAGGTCGAGGAGGCGGTCGGCGCCGAACTGCAGGACGAGGAAGCCGGCCACCTCCGTCGCGAGGCGCAGCGACCCCGCCAGCAGCAGGCGGCCGCGCAGCCGCGTGAGCAGGGTCGAGAGCTTCGAGGTGAGCGGAGCCGCCATGCGTGTCGAGTCTTCTCAGCGCTGGAGGATGGGGAGATAGCGGTACGGGGTCTGGAGCACGATCAGCGCGACGGCCGTCGCGAAGTTCGCCCCGGGCCCGTACGGATTGGGCCACGAGCCGTCCGACGCCTGGCCGTAGTCGCCGCCCTGCTCGAGCAGCTCGCCGGAGACGTGCTGCCAGTAGCGCTTCCAGTACGGGTGGCCGCCGTCCTGGTTGCCCGTGATGAACATCGCCTGGACCGCGTAGTAGTGGCCGTACCAGTAGAAGAAATGGCAGCGCCACGGCGGACGGGAGACGCGCTCCATGCTCTCCTCGAGGAACGCGAGGCTGTCCTTCAGGGTCTTCGTGTCGTACTGCGCCGCGTGGTAGAGGGAGGTGATGCCCGCCGCCGTCAGCGCGAACGAGGAGCGCGACATGTCGCCCTCCTCCTGGTACTGATATTTGAAGGCGCCGCGCCCCATCATGTAGTAGTCGTCGGGGCCCTGCATCCACGGCGGCGATTCGTCGTGCACCTGGCTGTCGAGCACGTACTTCACCGCGCTCGTGATCGTGTCCTTCGAGACCTTGATCCCGACGTTGCGCGCGGCGCGCAGCGCCATCAGCTGGCACACCGTGATCGACATGTCCGATTCGAGGGCGAACGGCTCGTAGCGCCACGACCCCTTGGCGTTCTGCGAGCTGACGATCAGGTCGACCGCCTGCTGCAGCTTCGCGCGCACGTCGCCGCGGTTGGTCTGGCCGAACACCTCGGCCAGGAAGAGCGTCCCGAACGCGTGGTCGTACATGCGCGTGTGGTGCGCGGTGATGAAGCCCTGGTCGTTCACCTGGCCGAGCAGGAAGGTGATCGCCTTGTCGAGCGTGCGCCCGTACTTGCCGCGGTCGGGCAGGTGGCCGCCGGCGAGGAAGCTCATCAGGGCCAGCGCGGTGACGCCGACGTGCGGCAGCGGCTTGTCGTCCAGCGTCTCGTAGTCGGTGTTGAGCTTGTAGCCGACCAGCTGCGACCAGTAGCCGTCGCGGTGCTGGGTCGAGGCCAGGTGCTCGAGGCCGCGGCTCACCGCCTTGCGCAGCGCGTCGTCGATCAGGACGTCGGAGCCGACGTCGCGGCGCAGCTGCTCCTGTGCTGTCAGGCATGGCGGCAGTGACAGCAGGACCAGCAGGGCGGTGGCGTGGTGGCTGGCTGCGGTCTGGCTCATCTTGGTTTCCTGGGTTGGCCGAGGAGTATCAGGCCGTCGGCCGCGGAGATCACAGTGTAGGGTCCCGCAGCCGTCATCTCATAGGGGGGCGAGCAGGGCAGCACCTGCTGCTTGCGTCCATCGGCGAAGGCGCCGCGCCGGTCGGCGAGCTGGACCGCGTACAGGCGCACGGGGCCGCGCCCCTGCGCCGGCTTGACAGCGAACGCCAGGAAGCCGGGACCGAGCACGGGCGTGTTGATGCCCTCGCCGTCCTCCGGTGCGAGCGCCTGCTGGAACGACGGCAGCTCGTCGTCGAGCGCCATGGCGATCAGGCGGCGCGTCTGGGCGCGGTCGGCGGTGCGGTCGGTCAGGAGCAGCAGGGGCGGTGCCGGTTCGGGCAGCCACGAGCGGTGCCAGTTCAGAGGCAGCTGTACCTGGTCGCCGAGGTCGAGTTCGCGCAGCACGGCGCCATCGCTGGCGCGCAGCACGGCGATCTTGCCGCCGGCCTTGTCGCTGCCGCGCGCGCCCGACTCGACCACGCACAGGCGCTCGCCGCGCAGGCCGGCCATCACGAAGCGGCGGCCGCGGCTGCCGGTCCAGTTCCACACCAGCTTGCCGGCGTCGTCGAACGCGCCGATGCAGGGCGCGCCGTTGGTCTGCGGACCGTCGACGGGCAGGTACAGCCGCTCGGCGTCGGCGGCCGCGAGCTGCATCCAATTGCGCGAGCTGCCCAGCGCCTCCGGGCGCACAGAGAGCTTCTCCAGTTCCTGCAATGCGACCGCTGCCACCGGCATGCCGGTCAGCGCATCGAGGCGGTGCACGACCGGCACCTTGCCAGGCTCGGCTTCGAGCAGCAACAGCTGGTCGCTCGAGCCCTTGGGCTGGGTGGGGAAGCGACGCGAGTCGAGCTCGCGGCGGAACAGCAGCTTGCC
>DASRRB010000075.1:0-2832 GCA_035695985.1 Planctomycetota bacterium
ACGGTCCGCGGCTTCCTCACCACGCCGATCGAGCGCGTCGTCTCCGCGATCAGCGGCGTCGACTACATCGAGTCGACCAGCCGCGCCGGCTACAGCCTGGTCACCGTCCGCCTCAAGCTGAACCACAGCGCGACGACGGCGTCGCGCGCCGGTCCGACCGGCACGCGCACGCGCACCGACGAGCCGGGCGCGAAGGCGCCCTTGCTGCCTTCGACACGCGCCCGCACCGACGCGTTGCGCGTGATCGGATCGACGCGCGCATCGACCGCGACGACCGCCGCCGTGACCGGCGTCGTGTCGCGCGCGCCGACGACCTCGACCGCGTCGCCCGGACGGAGGGCCGTGGCCACGCCCTGCGCGACCGTGAAGTCGACGTGCACCGCGTCCTCGACGCCCTGGAGCGTCGTGATCTCGGTGCCCTCCTTCAGGTACTGGCCGACGTGGACGTCCGACATGCCGATGCGGCAGCGGAACGGCGCCCTCAGCGTCTTGCGGGCGATCACCGCCTGGGTGCGCGCGATCTGCGCGGCGGCCACGTCGCGCTCGGCGCGCGCCTTGTCGACGTCGAGGTCGGAGGCGCCGTGGTTCTGCGCCGCCTTCTCCATGCGGCCGACGACCGACTGCGCGAGCGCGAGCTGTGCCTGCTGCGCCTTCTGCTCCGCCTCCTCGACCGAGACGTCGAGCGCGACGAGCACCGTGTCGGCCTCGACCACCTGGCCGGGCGGGAGCGCGACCTGGCGCACCGTGCCCGCGATCTCGTTGCTGAGCGTGATGGACTCGAGCGCGTGCACCGTCCCGATCGCCGTCGTCGACCGGCGGTACTGGCGCGTCGTCGCCTTGGCGACGGTGATGGATTCCATCGGCTCGGGCATGCGCGCCGCCGCCGCGTTCGCTTCGTCGATCGAACGCTCCTTCCAGACGGCGAGACCGCCCCCCGTCGCCACGATGGCGAGCAGCAGGACGATCGAGGCGAACCATTGGCGACCACTCATGGGCAAGGATCTCCGCAACTTCCGGGGTCGGAAGTAGACCAGTCGTCTAGTGGGCGGTCCCGGAGCGAGGCGCGGGCACGGCGAAGGCGGTGCGGCGACGGTCCGGGCACATCGGCGGAACTCAGCTCGGCTTCTTCAGGAGAGCGTCGAACACGAAGGCGAGGAACACCTCGACCGGCTGCAGGCTGCGATCGATCTGCATGCGGATCGTCGCCCCCTCCCACAGCATGACCAGCACGTTCGCGAGGCGGTCGGGGTCGTGGTCCTTGGCGATCTCGCCGGTCGCCTGCGCCTCCCGGATCACGCGCGCCAGCATCGCCGTCCACTGGTCGTACGCGCACTTCACGGCCGCGTGGACCGGCTCGCACAACTGCGACGTTTCGAGCGCCAGCTTGGGAATCAGGCACTGCCGGCCCGCTCCGTTCGCGAGGCACTCGTCGCGCCCGAGCTCGAAGATGGCGCGCAGCCGCTTGAGCGGCGAGCGGCGCCGGTCGCCGACGATCGGGCGCAGGATCTCGATGAACTCCTCGCTCGCGCGCTCGATCAGCGCGACGCCGAAGTCCTCCTTCGACTCGAAGTAGTGGTAGAAGGACCCCTTCGGCACGCCGGCGAGCTGCAGGATCTCCGTGAGACCGCAGCTGTTGAAGCTCTTGCCGGCGATCGCCTGCGCTCCCGACTCGAGGATCTTGTCGCGAGTCGACCGGTCGGGCACCGCGGGGGAACGAGGCGAATTCTTGCGGGTGGTGGTGGCCATAAGGGGCGGAAAAGTAGACCGGTCGTCTCCTGCCCGCAAGCCCGAAATCCGAAGCTCGGCGGAAATGGGCGCCAGCGGCTAGCCTCGCGCCCCTTCGACTCCGGCCCGAAGCGAGAACGCCGTGCACCTGCGCTCCCTCCGCCTGCAAATCCCCGCGCTCCTCGCTCTCTCCGCCTGCGCGCAGCCGGCGACTCCCGTGCCGCGGTCGGCGCCGAGCGACGCGCCGCGCGCCGCGCCCGCTCCGGAGGCGCCGCCCGCGCCGCTCTTCGACGGCCTCGGCGACTTCCACCGTGACATCGCGACGAAGTCGCGCGAGGCGCAGCGCTACTTCGACCAGGGGCTGCTCCTCACCTACGCCTTCAACAACACGGAGGCGGTGCGCTCCTTCTCGAAGGCGTGCGCGCTCGACCCCGACTGCGCGATGGAGTTCTGGGGCAAGGCGCTCGCGTCGGGCCCCAACATCAACCGGCCGAGCCTCGACGAGGCGACGACGAAGGTCGCCGTCGACGCGATCGAGCGGGCGGTCGCGCTCGCGGGTCGCGCGTCTCCTCTCGAGCGGGAACTGATCGCCGCGCTGCGCCTGCGCTACGTCTGGCCGCCGCCGGCGAGCCGCTCGGCGCTCGACGCCGCCTACGCCGACGCGATGCGCGAGGTCTGGCACGCCCATCCCGACGACCCCGACGTCGGAGCGCTCTTCGCCGAGGCGCTGCTCGACGTGCGGCCGTGGGACCAGTGGACGCCCGACGGGAAGCCGCAGCCGGGCACGCTCGAGGCGGTCGAGACGGTCGAGGCGGTGCTGAAGAAGTTCCCCGACCACCCCGACGCGAACCACATCGCGATCCACGCGCTCGAGGCGTCGCCCTTTCCCGAGCGCGCGCTGCCCGCCGCCGACCGGCTGCGCACGCTCGCGCCCGGCGCCGGCCACCTCGTCCACATGTCGTCGCACATCGACATCCGCGTCGGCCACTACGAGACCGCGATCGAGGCGAACCGCCGCGCGCTGGCCGCCGACCGCGCCTACTTCGAGCGCGCCGGCGCACCGACCGGCTACGCGACCTACCGCGCCCACGCCGGCCACTTCCTCAC
>DASRRB010000076.1:0-14434 GCA_035695985.1 Planctomycetota bacterium
TCCAGTACGTCGCGCCCGACGAGGGCATGGCGCGGCTCGAGCGGCTGCTGCGCGATCCGGCGGGACAGGTGGTCGCCGTCGACGTCGACTGGTCGAAGTACCTTGCGCAGGTCTCGGCCGGCGGCATCGCGCGCTTCCTCTCCGAGCTCGGCGCCGGCGCCGCGACGGCGCGTGAGCCCGGGCTGAAGCAGACGCTGGCAGGCAAGGCGCGACCCGAGGCGGTCGCGGCGATCACGGCACACGTGCGCGTGCAGATCGGCAAGGTGCTCGGTCGCTCCGACGCGGAGCGGATCTCTCCACGCCAGCGCCTCTTCGACCTCGGCCTCGACTCGCTGATGGCGGTCGAGCTGCGCAACCGGCTCGAGCGCGGCGTCGAACGCGCGCTCCCCTCCACGCTCCTCTTCGACTACCCGACGGTCGAGGCGCTCGTCGATTACCTCTCGGGCGAGTTGCTCGGAGCCGCGGCGGTCTCTCCTGCGGCGCACGGCGCAGCGCCGACCCTCGCGCCCGCCGTCGCGCCCGCCGAAACCGCCGCCGCCGCCGAGCTTTCCAGCTTGAGCGAGGACCAGCTCGCCGATCTGCTTGCGCAGGAGCTCGGCGAGACCTCGGAGAAAACGGAGAAGAGTTGAGGATGGCGGGTCCGGAACCCAAGGAGCTGCTCGGCAAGGCGCTGGTCGAGATCCGGGCGCTCAAGGCGCGGGTCAAGGAGCTCGAAGCGGCGCGCCGCGAGCCGATCGCCGTGGTCGGCTACGGCTGCCGCTTCCCCGGCGCGCCCGACCCCGAGGGCTTCTGGAAGCTCCTGCGCGACGGCGTCGACGCGGTGCGTGAAGTGCCGCGCGACCGCTTCGACATCGACGCCTGGTACGACCCCGACCCCGACCAGCCGGGCCGCATCTACACGCGCTCGGCGGCGTTCCTCGACCGCGTCGACGGCTTCGACCCGGGCTTCTTCTCGATCTCGCCGCGCGAGGTCGCGAACCTGAGCCCGCAGCAGCGCCTCCTGCTCGAGGTCGCGTGGGAGGCGCTCGAGGACGCGAACCTGCCGCCGGCGCGCCTCTTCGGCAGCCGCACCGGCGTCTTCATCGGGCAATGCGGCTTCGACGAGGGGCCGTGGAACACCTCGGGCGCGCGCGCGCCCGACGAGATCGACCTCTACTCGCTCACCGGCACGACGCTCAGCATCACGGCCGGCCGCCTCTCCTACTTCCTCGGCGTGAACGGGCCGAGCCTCGCGGTCGACACCGCGTGCTCGTCGTCGCTGGTCGCGCTGCAGCTCGCCGTGCAGAGCCTGCGCCAGGGCGACTGCGAGCGCGCGCTCGTCGGCGGCGTCCACGTCCTCACCTCGCCCGCGATCATGCTCGGGCTCTGCCGCATCAAGGCGCTCGCGCCCGACGGCCGCTGCAAGTCGTTCGACGCGCGCTCCGACGGCTACGGCCGCGGCGAGGGGTGCGGCGTCGTCCTGCTGCGCCGCCTCTCCGACGCGCTCGCCGACGGCGACCGCATCCACGCCGTGATCCGCGGCGTCGCGATCAACCAGGACGGAGCGAGCGGCGGGCTCACCGTGCCGAGCGGACCGTCGCAGGCGGCGGCGATCCGCGGCGCGCTCGCCGACGGCGCCGTCGACCCGGCGAACGTCGCCTACGTCGAGGCGCACGGGACCGGCACGTCGCTCGGCGATCCGATCGAGATGCGGGCGCTGCACGCGGTCTACGACGCGCACACGCGCGAGCGGCCGCTCTACGTCGGTTCCGTGAAGAGCAACATCGGACACCTCGAAGCGGGCGCCGGCATCGCCGGACTCCTCAAGGTGGTGCTCGCGCTCGAGCACCGCGTGATCCCGCCGTCGCTCCACTTCGTGACGCCCAACCCCCACATCGCGTGGGACGCGATCCCGGTCGAGGTGCCGACGCGCTGCGTGCCGTGGCCCGACGGACCGCGCGCGCCGGTCGCCGGACTCAGCAGCTTCGGCCTCGGCGGCACCAACGTGCACGTCGTGCTCGAGGCGGCCCCGAAGGCGGCGGAGCGTGCGACGGAGACGACGCTCTTGCAGATGGAGCCGGTGCTGCTCCTGTCGGGTCGCGACGACGCGGCGCTGCGCGAGGCGGCCGGGCGTACCGGCCGCTGGCTCGACGAGCATCCAGACGTCGCGCTCGCCGACGTCTGCCACGTCGCGGCGATCGGGCGCACGCACTTCGCCGAGCGTTTCGCGTTTCCGGCGGACGACCGCGCGCGCTTGCGCGAGTCGCTGCGCGACGCCGCGCTCGGGAGCAGCGGCGCCGGCGTCCTGCGCGGACGGCGGGACGAAGCGCAGCCGCCCGAGATCGGCTTCGCGTTCCCGGCGTCGCTCGCGGCGCCGACGGCCGGCGGCGACGTGCTCGCGCGCTGGCCGGCGCCGTTCCGCGACGCGATCGCGCGCTGCGCCGCCGTCCTCGACCCGCTGCTCGGGACCTCGCTCGTCGCGCGGCTCGGCTTCGACGGAGCGGCGCCGAGCGACGCGGCGCTCGACCTCTCCGCGACGCTCGCGCTCGAACTCGCGCTCGCCGAGACGTGGCGCGCCTTCGGGGTCGCGCCCGACTTCGTCGCGGGCCGCGGCATCGGCGAGCTCGCGGCCGCCGCCGACGCCGGCGTCGTCCCGTGGAAGGACGCGCTCGAATGGTCGGTCGCGTTCGCGCGGCGCGGTGCGCGCGACGACATCGAACTGTCACGCCGGATCGCCGCGACGAGCTTCGCGCCGCCTCGTTGCAAGATTCGCTCGGGTGCGACCGGCGCCGACGTCGGCGCGGAGATCGCAACGCCCGCGGGTTGGATGCGCGTCGCCCGGGAGATCACGGATCCCGCCGCGACGCCGCGGCCGACGAGCGCGCCGCGGCCGGACGACTCGGGATCGCGTTCCTTCCACATACATATGGGGAGCACACCGACGGAGGTGGCGGGCGCGAGCGCGGTGAACGGCGCTCCGGGTACTTCCGAACGGGTTATCCCCAGCCTGCAGAGCGGAGCGATCCGCTGCGCAGATCTCCTGCATGCCGTCGTCCGCGCCCACGTGCGAGGCGCGCTCGTCGACTGGAACGCGGTCGAGGGTCGCGCGCGGCGCGAGGCCGCGACGCTGCCGACCTATCCGTTCCAGCGCGAGAGCTTCCCGATCGCGGTCGCCCCCGCTCCCGACGGCGCGACGAGCGGCGCCGCGAAGAGCCGCGCGCCGTTCGCCGACTGGCTGCACGAGCCGCGCTGGATCGTCGCGAAGGAAGAGAAGCCGCAGGAGGGAGCGGCGGGCCGCTGGCTCGTCGTCGCCGACCGCGCGGGCTTCGGCAATGAACTCGCCGCTGCGCTCGCGGCGCGCGGCGCGACCTGCGTCGTCGCCCCCGCCGCCGAGCTGCGCGACGGACCGGCGATCGCGAAGCGGCTGCGCGAGCTCGGGCCGGCGCCGCTGCGCGGCGTCGTTCATCTCGGCGGCGTCGCCGTCGCGTCGGGCGACCTCTCCGCGGCGACGCTCTCCGCCGGAGCGCGCGAAGCGTGCGAAGGGGTGCTGTGCCTCGCGCAGGAGCTCGCGCGCGCGGCGCTGCCCGGTTCGCCGCGGCTGCGCGTCGTCACGCGCGGCGCGCAGGGCGTGACCGGACGCGAAGCGCTCGAGCCGCTGCAGGCGACGCTATGGGGCCTCGGCCGCAGCTGCGCGCTCGAGGCGCCGGAGATCTGGAGCGGCCTGATCGACCTCGACCCCGCGCTCGACGCGAAGACGTCGGCGGCGGCGCTCGCGCGCGAAGTGCTTGGCGCACCCGGCGACGAGCGCGTCGCGCTGCGCGGATCGGAACGCCACGTCGAGCGGATCGCCCGCTGCGAGGCGACCGCCGCCGCGCCGCTCGCGCTGCGCGCCGACGCCACGTACCTCGTCACGGGAGGGCTCGGCGGCATCGGGCTCGAGCTCGCCGAGCGGCTCGCCGCACGCGGCGCGCGGAAACTCGTGCTGCTCGGCCGTCGGGCGCCCGACGAGAAGACGCGGACCCGTCTCGCCGCGCTCGAGGCGAAAGGCTGCCGCGTCGCCGCCGAAACGTGCGACGTCGCCGACGAGGCGGCGCTCGCGCGCGTCCTCCAGAAGATCGGCGCCGACGCGCCGCTGCGCGGCGTCTTCCACTCCGCCGGCGTGGTCGACGACGTCGCGCTCGAGCGCCAGGGCTGGGACCACTTCGAGAAGGTGCTCGCCTCGAAGCTCCACGGCGGCGCGAACCTCCACCGGCTCACGCGCGGCCTCGCGCTCGACCACTTCGTCCTCTTCTCGTCGGCCGCGGCGCTGATCGGCTCGTTCGGCCAGGCGAACTACGCGGCGGCCAACGCGTGGCTCGACGCGCTCGCGCAGGCGCGGCGTGCGCAGGGGCTGCCCGCCCTCTCCGTCCTCTGGGGGGCGTGGGCCGAGGTCGGGCTCGCGCGCGACGAGGCGATCCTCGCGGGCCTGCGCTCCCGCGGCTTCGACGCGATGGCGACGGCGCCAGCGCTCGACGCGCTCGAATGGGCGATGGCGCAGCGCCGGCCGGTCGTCGCGATCGTGCCGGTCGCCTGGCCGCGCTTCCTCGAGCAGCTCCCGCCCGGCTCGCCGACCAGCCTCTTCGGCGAGGTCGCGATCGCACCGGCGGCGTCCGCCGGGGGGTCGAACACCCCGCCCGCCGCGCCCGGCGCCGACGCCGGCGACGCGGCGCAGCGGCGCGCCGAGCTCGAGCGCGCGTCGCGCGGCGACCGCCGCCTCCTGCTGCGCCGCCACGTCGCGGAGGAGGTCGCGTGGATCCTGCGCCTCCCGAAGGAGCGCGCCGTCGACGAGGAGCAGGGCTTCTTCCAGATGGGGATGAACTCGCTCACGACGGTCGAGCTGCGCCGGCGCGTCGGCAAGCGCCTCGGGCTCACCGTCTCGGCGACGATGGTCTTCGACCATCCGACCGTGCGCGGCCTCGCGGCGCGCCTCGAGAAGGAGCTCTTCGGCGCGGACGCCGAGGAGACGCCGCCGGCGCCCGCGTCCGCCGCGCCCGCGCCTTCGCCGGGCGCCGACGCCGAGGTCGCCGGCGCCTCGAAGGACGACGTGAACCGCCTCCTCGACCGCGAGCTCGAGGCGCTCGGCGATCTCCTCTCCGAGCCCGGCCCGGCGCCGGATCGCCGCGAATGAGCACCACCCCCTCCGACCGCTGGCTGCTGCGCATCCGCGAGCGGCCGCACGCGCGACTTCGTCTCTTCTGCTTCCCCTACGCGGGCGCCGGCGCGTCGGTCTTCCACCAATGGCCGACCGTGATCCAGGAAGAGGTCGAGGTGCTGCCGGTGCAGTTCCCCGGCCGCGAGACGCGCTTCCGCGAGCCGCTGCACCAGCGGATCGAACCGCTCGTCGAAGCGCTCGCGCCGGCGCTCGCGTCCGAGCTCGACCGCCCCTTCGCCTTCTTCGGCTACAGCCTCGGCGGGCTCGTCGCGTTCGAGACCGCGCGCGAGCTGCGCCGGCGCGGGCTCGCGCAGCCGGAGCTGCTGCTGATCGCCGCCGCGCCCGCGCCCCACTGCAGGAAGGCGCACCCGCCGCTCTCCGACCTGCCCGAGGCGGAGTTCCTCGCGCACATCCGCCGCGTCTACGCGCCGCCCGAGGCGCCGTGGCGCGTGCCCGAGCTGCTCGCGCTGATGCTCCCGATCCTGCGCGCCGACATGAGCATCTACCAGTGGAACGTGCCGCGGGCCGAGCCGCCGCTCGCCTGCCCGCTGCACGTGTTCGGCGGCGAGGACGACCACGCCGCGCCGCTCGCCGACCTGCACGCGTGGCAGCAGTACACCGCGGCGGAGTTCACGGCGCGCCTCTTCCCCGGCGGCCACTTCTTCATCAACCAGCAGCAGGCGCCGCTGCAGCGCGCCGTCGAGCGCCACCTCACCCGGCTGCTGGAACGCCTTCCCGGCCCGGGCCGAGCGTGAGCGGCGACGCGACCTCGGCCGCCGCGACCGTCTGCACCACGGGCCGCCGCTGCAGATGACGCAGCACGCACAGCGCCATCCCCATCGAGAACCACTGGTTCGGGTCGATCATCACGTGCGAGATCTCGAGGTTGATGTGCAGGTGCACCGCGAGCATGCCGGCCGCGAAGGCGAGCCCGAGCACGCGCGGGAATCCGGGAGGCTCCATCACCAGTCGGATCACGTCGCGGTAGTAGATGGCGATCAGCACCAGGTAGACGACCAGCACCCAGATGCCCTGCTCCGCCGCCAGCAGCAGGTAGGCGTTGTGGACCGGGTAGCGGAACCGGTACGTGAGCCCGTCCTGGGTGACGTCGTAGGCGGTCATGCGCGGGACGTATTCGGTGAAGCCGACTCCCCATGGATTGTGGCGGATCATCCGCAGCGCGGTGAGCGACATCGGGATGCGCGACGACGCCGAGTTCTGGTCCTCCGCCGTCAGCCGCTGGTAGATCGGCGGGAACGCGACGATGAAGATCGCGCCCGCGGAGAGGATGCAGCCGATCGTGAACACCGAGAAGAAGCGCCCCATCTTCTCGCGCAGCGCGTAGTAGGCGAACGGCATGAAGGCGAAGGCGAAGCCGAGCCAGCCGCCGCGCGACTGCGTCATGATCAGGGCGCCGAACGCCATGCAGAAGATGAAGACGTAGCCGATCCGGCCGCGCCACGACTTCGCCCACAGGACCATCGCGAGCAGCGTGAAGATCGAGGCGTTCACGAAGATGGCGAAGCGGTTGGGCTGGCCGAGCGTGCCGCCGACGCGGCTGAACTCGGTGTACGTCTTGACGTCGACCGCGGCGTTGGTCGAGCCGAAGAACTCGAGGCCGAGCGTGCTGTGCGTGGCGCCCTGCAGCCCGCCGATGACCCCCTGGAGCGCGAGCGCGACCGCGATGCCGACGGTCAGGCGGCGCCACTCCTTGTCCTCGAGCCGCAGGTTCCAGAGATAGAAGAAGAGCAGCGCGTTCTCGAGGACGTAGAGCGGCATCCGGAAACAGGTGGAGAGGTCGGGCGTCTGGAACACGGAGATCACGGCGCCGAGGAGGGCGAGCGCGATCGGGAAGACGTAGCGCTTGGGCCATTGCGACGGATGCGGATCGCGCCGGGCGCGGACGGCCCACAGGATCAGGAGCGAGACGAGCGAGACCTCGCCCAGGCCGATCGGGAACCCGAACCCGTTCTTCGAGAAGACGACGTGCACGTCCATCCGGATCGAGTTCGCCAGCACGAACGTGTACAGCATCAGCTTCTCGACCTGCACGTCGAACCAGCGCAGCAGGCCGAACCCGGCCACGGTCACCCAGAACAGGAGCAGGAACGCCACCCAGCGCAGGCCGATCGACCAGAGGACGATGGTCAGGACGCCGCTCAGCACCGCGAGGAACGAGGCGAAGAGCGAGATGCGGAGGCGCGGCATTCCGGGGGTCCGGGCGACGAAGGGACGGGGCCGAGGTCGAAAATGGGCGCGGCAATGCTTAGAGCGCCTCGCCGGGAAAGCAAGCCGGCGGCGGACTGACCATGCGGATCCTCTACATCGCCCGGGTCCTCGACGACGCCGGCTCCTACTTCGTGCTGCAGGGGCTGTTCGGTGCGCTGCGGCGGCGCGGCGACGTCGTCGAGTTCCTGAACCTCGACGCGCGCGGCGTGCAGAGCGTCGGCGCCGACGGCGCGGCGGCGGGCAATGCGCCCGCGCCCCCCGCCCCCGGGGCGCCGGCCCGGCGTCCGTCGCTCGCGCAAAGATTGCGACGCTTCTTCTTCGAGCTCGCGCCGGCGACCAAGATCCTCGTCTGGGACGGGCTGCGCTCGATCGGGCCGCAGCTCCGCGCGATCCGCGCCTTCCAACCCGACCTGATCGTCGACCGCGACAACTGGGTCACGGTGCTGCTCGCCCGCTGGAAAAAGATTCCCTGCGTCTCGCACTGGGACGGGCTCTTCGAGGCGGAGGCGGAGTACGGCCGCAAGAAGAGCTGGGACTTCGCGCTGATGCTGCCGCTCGCGCGCGCGGTGCTGCGCCGCTTCGGGAAGCGCTTCGCCGTCGTCACGCCGGCGGTGCGCGACCACCACGTCGGGCTCGGCTTCGCTCCCGACCGCTTCACCGTCCTCGACAACGGCGTCGACGTCGAGCGCTTCCGACCCGAGGTCGCGCGCCATCCCGTCGGTGACTCGCTCGGCGGCAAGGTCGTGGTCGGCTTCGTCGGCAGCTTCCGCCCCTGGCACCGCGTCGACGAGTTCCTCGGCGCGATCCCGCCGATCGTGCGCGCCCACCCCGAGGTGGTCTTCCTCTTCGTCGGCAGCGGGCCCGAGTACGCGAAGGTCGAGGCGCTCGCCGCCGATCCCGCCTGCGCCGGCCACGTCCGCCTGCTCGGCCGCCTGCCGCACGAGCAGATCCCGTCGGTGGTCGCCTGCTTCGACGTCGGCGTGCTCCCCTTCACCACCTACAGCTGCTCGCCGCTCAAGGTCTACGAGTACATGGCGCTCGGCAAGGCGACGGTCGCGCCCGCCTACGACTCGGTGCGGCGCGTGGTCGAGGACGGCCGCGACGGCCTCACCTTCCGGCCCGACGACGGCGCGGACCTGCGCCGCGTGCTGCTGCGCCTCATCGAGGACGCGCCGCTGCGCCGCGCGCTCGGCGAGGCGGCGCGCCAAAAGATGGTCGAGCGCTTCACGTGGGACCACTGCGCGCAGCGCTTCCGCGACGCGTGCGTCGCGGCCGGGGCGCGCGCGTGACGCGGCCCCTCGTCGTGATGCAGGTCGTCCCGAACCTGCGCATCGGCGGCGCGCAGCGGGTCGCGGTCACGCTCTGCAACGAGCTGCTCGCGCAGGGCCACACGGTCGTGCTCGTGACGCTCGGCGACGCGGGGCCGCTCGAGGAGGCGCTGCGCAAGGGGCCGGCGCTCACGATCCACTCGCTGAAGCTGCGCCGGCGCAGCCTGCTGCAGTTCCCGCTCTTCGTGACGAGCGTGACGCGCATCGTGCTGCGGCTGCGCTCGCTCATGCGCCGCCATCGCGTCGACGCGGTGCAGTCGCACATGGGCGAGGCGAACCTCCTCGGCACGCTCGCGGCGTGGCTCGCCGGCGTCCCGCGCCGCCTCCCGACCTTCCACAGCCTCGTCTTCACGGCGCGCTCGGGCGCGGACGACCGGCGCAACCGCCTCGCGCGGCGGACGCTGCGCGCCTTCGCCCGGATCGCCACGCGCTTCGTCGCGATCTCCGAGGCGGTGCGGCAGAAGGTGATCGCCGACACCGGCGTCGCGCCGGAGCGCGTCGTCACCGTGCGCAACGGCATCGAGATCCCGCCCCCCGCCGACCCCGCGCAGCGCGGGCGCGCGCGCGCGGAGCTCGGGCTCGCGCCCGCCGATCCGGTCGCGATCTGCGTCGGCCGCCTCTCCGCGGCGAAGGGCCACCCCCACCTGCTGCGCGCGGTCGCGCTGCTCGCGGCCGAGCTGCCGCGCCTCACGGTCCTGCTGGTCGGCGACGGCGAGGAGCGCCACGCCCTCGAGGCGCTCGCGCGCGAGCTCGGCGTCGCGCCGCGCGTCCGCTTCCTCGGCTTCCGTTCCGACGTCGCCGGACTGCTCGCCGCCGCCGACGTCTTCGTCCTCCCCTCGAACTGGGAGGGGCTGCCGGTCGCGCTGCTCGAGGCGATGGCGGCAGGGCTGCCCGCGGTCGCGACGCGCGTCGCGGGCACGGTCGAGGTGATCGCCGACGGCGCCGGCCTCCTCGTCCCGCCGCAGGATCCGCCGGCGCTCGCGGCGGCGCTGCGAACCATGCTCACCGACCGCGCGGCGGCGACGCGCATGGCGGAGCGCGGGCAGGCCGACGTGCGCGCCCACTTCGGGATCGCCGCCGTCTGCGCGCGCTACGTCGAGCTCTATCGAGGCGAAGGGGGCGAGGCGGGCGCGCCGTCCGGCGCCGCGGCGAGCACCGACTCGTAGAGCTCGAGGTGCTCGCGCAGGAAGCGCTCGAGGCCGAACGCCTCGGCGACCCGGCGCCGCGCCGCCGCCGCGAGCCGCTCGCGCAGCGCCGCGTCGTCGAGCAGCCGCGCGAGCGCGCCGGCCGCCGCCGCGGCGTCGCCGGAGGGGACGAGGAGTCCGCTCACGCCGTCCTCGACCACCTCGTCGGTGCCGCCGCCGGCGGTCGCGACGACCGGCACGCCGAGCGCCATCGACTCGACCAGGGAGTTGGAGATGCCCTCTTTGTGGCGGCGCGCGTCGGTCAGCAGGACCGAGACGGCGGCGTTCGCGAGCAGGTCCTCGGACGCCTGCACGAAGCCGGGGAAGTGGACGCGCCCGGCGAGACCGAGCGCCGCGGCGCGCGCCTCGACCGCCGGCTGGCGCGGACCGCGGCCGGCCAGCACGAGGCGCAGATCGGGGCGCGTGGCGGCGACGCGCGCGAACGCCTCGAGCAGCGTCGCGTGGTCCTTCTTCTCCGTGAACGACGCCGCCATCACGACGAGGCGGTCGCCGGGGGCGACGGCGAGCGCGCCGCGCGCCTGCGCGCGCCGCTCCGCGCCGATCTCGAAGCGGCCGGCGTCGACGCCGTTGCGGATCACGACGAAGTGCGGATGCATGACGCGGAAGCGGTCGAAGCCGGCGCGCGAGTTCGCCACGAGGCGGTCGGCGAAGCGCGCGTGGAGGCGCGTGCGCAGGCGGTGCTTCCAGTCGTGGTCGGCCGCGTTGCGGATCGAGCTGAGCACGATCGGGATCCCGCACCATCGCCCGGCGAGGAGCGCGTAGTCGCACGCCAGCGGCTTCCAGGCGTGGAGCAGGTCGTAGTGGTTCTTCCTGAGCTCGCGCACGAGCGCGCGCAACGCGTGCGGACGCAGCCGGCCGTCGCGGCCGAAGCGGACGATCGGGACGCCGAGCCCCTCGAGCGCCCACTCGTAGAAGCCGGGCCGCCGCTCGACGATGCCCACGGTGAAGTCGTGCCGGCCCGCGCGCGCGAGCCCGCGCACGAGCTCGCAGAACTGCCGCTCGGCGCCGCCGTCCTCGAGACGGTCGATCAGCAGCAGGAGGCGTCGTCGCGGGGGCATCGGATCGAAAGCGTCGGAGCGATGGCGGCGACTTCCTTGGTTGCGGCCGGACGGATCCGGCGGGCGAGGGCGAAAAGTTTACAGGGACCTGCCGGACGACCCGCCGCCTTCACGGCTTGTGTTCGCCCGATTGTCCGAGAGAATCACGAGCTCGTCGCCGCCGCGAGCCTGCGCCTCGCGCCCTCCCCCGATCCATCGTTCCCTCCCCCCTGGACCGACTCCCCGTGAGACGCTGTGCGCTCGTCGTTTCGCTCGGTTTCATCTTCGGCGCCCTGCTCGCCCTCGCCGAGGGCGGGATCATCGTCTGGAAGAGCCAGCTCGGCTTCGTGTCGCCGACGCTCGAGCTCTACGCGATGGAGCTCCGCTACGGCGTCGCGCTCGGCCTGGTCGCCCTGCTCGTCGGGCTGGCGCTGCGTCGGAACCGCCTCGCGACGGCCGTGGCGACGACGGCCGGCATCGGCTGCGCCGTGCTGCTCGGCTGGTGGGTCAACAAGGAGCTGCTCGACAAGTCGCGGATCTACGAGCCGATCTCCCTCGTCTACAGCGCGGGCGTCCTCGTCGTCTCCTTCGCGATCGCGTGGGGCATCCGCTGGATCGGGAGCCGACAGGGCCGCGTCGCCACGGCGGCACTGCTCGCCGTCGCCCTCGGCGCCCCGTGGCTCGCGAAGAGCAGCATCGCGGTGCACGACGCCGGGGCGGCAGCGGCCCGGAAGGGCGACCGGACGCGCCCCGACGTGACGCTCATCATCATCGACACGCTGCGCGCCGACCGGCTCTCGTGCTACGGGAACGCGCGGCTGACGTCACCCGTGCTCGACGCTCTCGCCGGGCGCGGCGCACGCTTCGATCAGTGCATCGCGCAGGCGTCGTGGACGCGTCCGTCCATGGCGTCGCTCCACACCGGCCTCTTCCCGTCGTCGCACGGCTGCAACGACCTGCGCGACGCGCTCTCGCCGGACGCCTACACGCTCGCCGAGGCGATGCACGACGCGGGCTACGTGACGGCCGGCTTCTCCGCCAACGAGAACGTCTCGCCCACCTTCGGCTTCAGCCAGGGCTTCGACACCTTCTGGAACACGAGCCTGCAGAACCTCGCGCGCTTCACGATGTACGGCCGGCTCCGCCACGTCTTCCTGAAGCGCGTGCTCCACGTGAACGCGGAGGAGACCAACGACGACGCGGACATCCTGACCGACCACGCGATCGCGTGGCTCGGCGCCGGCCACGACGCGCCGGTCTTCACCTACGTGCACTACCTCGACCCGCACTGGCCGTACGACCCGCCCGAGTACCTGCTCGACGGCGAGAAGCCGAAGGTCTACGAGTACGACCCGCTGCTCTCCGTGCAGTCGCGCTACCCGTTCGGGGCGCTGCCGGAGATGTCGCCCGAGGGGATCGCGAGCGGGCTCACCTACTACGACGCCGAGATCCGTTTCTGCGACCGCGCGATCGGCCGCCTGCTCGCGCACCTGAAGAGCATCGGCCAGCTCGACCCCGAGGACCTCGTGATCGTCTCCGCCGACCACGGCGAGCAGTTCTACGAGCACGACTCGTGGGGCCACGGCACCTCGATGTTCCACGAGGAGCTGCACGTCCCGCTGATCATGGCGGGCGGCATCGTCAAGCCCGGCACGGTCCACGAGGAGACCGTGCGACTCTTCGACGTCTACCCGACCATCCTCGACCTGGTCGGCGCGACCATCCCGCACGACCTGCACGCGCTCACCATGAAGCCGCTGCTGATCGGCGAGGAGGACGCGTCCCAGCGCGAAGCGTTCTCGGAGCGGCTCTCCGGCAGCTGGGAGGGCCGGCTGATCTCGGAGAAGCAGGGCGCGTTCAACTGGGAGACGATGACGTCGCTCCAGGTCGGCAAGAAGAAGATCATCGAGATGCGCGACGCCGAACGGCCGGGCGAGCTCTTCTACATGTCGTTCGACCTCGCGGAGAACCCGCGGGAGCAGCTGCGCGTGCACGCGGCGAAGCCGGGCGAGAAGCTCGACCGCAGCGATCCGGCCTTCGCGCCCGACCCGAAGCTGGTGGCCTACCTGAAGGCGATCCAGGAGAAGGCGCGCTCGCACCCGCTCGAGAAGACGGACGCGCACATGTCCGAGGACGAGCGGCAGCGCCTGAAGGGGATCGGCTACGTGAGCGGGAAATGAGCGCGCGGCGTCCCCTCCGGCTCGGACGCAAGCTGCTCCTCTCGCTCGTCGCCAGCGTGCTTTCCTGCCTGCTCGGCGAAGTGCTCGTGCGCGCGACGCTCGGCCCGCAGCCGAAGTTCCCGCGCCGCGTGGTCGAGGGCCCGCACGGCCTGCGCGTCAACGAGCCGAACGCCGTCTACCGCCACCAGTCGGCCGACGTGAGCGTCTGGTTCCGCATCAACTCGAAGGGGCTGCGCGCCGACCGCGAGTACCCCTACGAGAAGCCGGCGGGCGTGAAGCGGATCGTCTGCATCGGCGACTCGTTCACCGCCGGTTACGAGGTCGACCTCGAGGACTGCTTCACGCGCGTGCTCGAGCGCGAGCTGAACGCGCTGGGGCGCGCGGTCGAGGTGCTCGACGCCGGGGTGTCGGGGTTCGGCACGGCCGAGGAGCTGCTGTACCTCGAGCGCGAGCTGATCCGTTACCAGCCCGACGTCGTCGTCGTCAGCTTCTACGGCAACGACCTGATGGACAACGTGCGCAGCGACCTCTTCGGGCTCGACCACGGCGAGCTCGTGACGCGGCACGACCGCTACGTCCCGTTTGGCGCGTTCGCGAACTTCCTCAACACCAACTTCGCGTTCAACTGGCTGTCGGGGTACTCCGACGCCTTCGCGATGGCGAAGGAGACCACGACGCGGCTACTCAAGGGCAAGCTCGTCGAGCAGAACCTGGCCGCGATCGACGCGGCGGCCGCCGGTTCCGGGAAGGACCCGGAGAGGACGGAGAAGACGCCGGCGGAGGTCGCGCCATCCGATCCGAAGAAGGCGGCGCGGCTCGAACAGGCGAAGCAGGAGGCCGAGTACGCCTCGGCGCTCACCGCCGCGCTCTACGAGCGGCTGCGCGAGTTCTGCGTCGGCCGCGGCATCGCGCTCGTGATCCAGAGCATCCCGTCGAACCGCGAGAATCCGGTTTCGCTCGTCGACCTCTTCCCGCGGGACAAGTTCGACGTCGCACGGCCCGGCGTCTTCTTCCAGTCGGACAAGGAGCTGCTCGACCCATTCCTCGAGAAGGAGCTCCTGTACTGGAAGCGGTCGACCGGCCACTGGACGCCGTTCAGCCACCGCGTCTGCGGGAAGGCGCTCGCCGCGCGGATCGTGAAGGAAAGACTGCTCGGGGAGTAGCGCCTGTCCTGGTCGGCCTCCCGTCGCCGATCGGGAATCACGGCCGCGGCTTGGAACTGGAGCGGACGTCGAGGGAAGGGGTGAAGAGGGCGCGGGGAGAGGGATTCGTGCGCGAACGCGCG
>DASRRB010000077.1:0-19654 GCA_035695985.1 Planctomycetota bacterium
GGACCGTCTCGCTGCGCGCCCGGACGCGGCTCGAGTTGACGCCGCTCGCGGTGGCCGACGGGGCGCCGGCACGCTGGCGCGCCGTCCTCTCCGGCGACGCGCACGCGACCTCGGTCGCGGCGGGCGACCCGCGCGCGACCCCGGCCGCGGCCGGCGAGACCATCGATGCGGACGCCGACACGATCACCGCCGAGCTCGTCGCGCGCGGCGCGGCCGCGAAGGGCGGCGCGACGCCGGCCTCCGGTCTCGACCTCGAATCGCTCGGGCTCGACGGCAGCGCGCGCGTCGACCTGCCCGGCCGCGGCAAGGCGAGTGCGCAGAAGATCACGCTCGGCGGCGGTGGCCAGCAGGCGCACCTCGAAGGCGACGCCGAGGTGGTGACCGAGCGCGGTACGCTGCGCGGCCCCCAGATCGACCTCGACGCGCCCAAGGGCGCGCCGCTCCACGTGATCGTGCCGGTGCTGGCGAACAGCGACATGGCGCTCCCGCCCGGGACCGCGTGGTTCGGGACGGCGGCGTCGGACGCGGCCGCGCCGAAGGTCGAGCGGCGCATCGAGCTCGAGCCGATCGCGCCGGGGCGCCTCGAGATCCGCGGCGACGAGATGCACGTGAAGGGGCGCACGCGCGTCAGGGTCTTCGAGCTCCCCGCGGCGCCGGACGGCGGCGCGGAGAAGAAGAAGATCGAGATCGTCCGCCTCGCCGCCGACCAGATCGACGTCTGGCCCGTCGCGGACGGGGCGACGGCGAAGGGCGGCGCGACGAAGGCGCCGCCGCAGATCGAGGCGACGGGCGACGTCGACGCCTTCGACTTCCGCGGCGACCTCGAACCCGACGGTCCCGGCCCCCACCTCCATCTGCTCGCGGCGCACGCGCGCACCGAGATCAAGCCCGACGGGAGCGGCGGCAGCGAGCGCCACCTGCTGCTCGACGGCGTGCCGGGGACGCCGGCGGTCGGCACGCTGCCGGTCGACCTCGACGCGGTCCTGGGAAGCTCGTCGAAGGAGAGGGCGTCGCTCACGATCGCCGCGGCGCACCTCGACTTCGACCTCGACACGCAGCGCATCGTCGCCGACGACGGCGCGCACCGCGTCGCCGCGACGATCCCCGAGTCGCTGGTCGCGCCGGTGCTGCCGCCGGGCTTCGGCGAGCTGCCCGGCGCGGCGGAGAAGCGCAAGGGCGCGCCCGACGCGGCGGCGCTCGCCGCGCTCCAGCCGCTGCGCTTCTACGCGGAGCACGTCGAGATCACGCCGCCGCCGCCGCGACCGGGCGACGCGAAGCCGGCCGCGCCGGTGCCGGCGCTGCTCCAGGGTCTGCCCGCGACGAGCCCGTTCGCGCGCGCGCTCGTCACGGCCAGCGGCCGCATCCACGCCGACCGGCCGAGCGACGACTCCTCGTTCGACGCGCAGTCGCTGCGCTTCGACCTCGCGCGCGGCCTCGCGCACATCGCCGGCACCGCCGACCAGCCGGTCGTGCTCCAGCGCACGCGCGCCGACCTCGAAGGTGCCGTCGACCGCATCGTCACGGAGTGGATCGACGTGAGCCCGACGCGCGAGGGGCGGCCGCGCATCCAGCTCCACGCGCGCAAGGACCTCCCCGTCATCGTCCTCTATCCCTCGCGCCCCTCCGAGGACGGGAAGCCGCCGCGGCGGCTGCGCGTCGAGCTCAGCTGCTCCGACCCGCCCGAGCTCGTCGACCAGCACCTGCTGCTGACCGGCGGCGTCGACACCTGGATCTACGACGAGGCGGCCGAGGCGGCGGCGGCGCCGCGCGGGCCGTTCACCGCGTCGCCGCGCCCCGCCGAGCCCGACCGCGCGCACATCCGCTCCGAGCGCGTCGAGCTGATCCTGTCGCGGCCGATCGGCGAGCGCGTCGCCGGCGAGGCGGGCCCGGCGCTGGTGCGCCTCAGCGCGCAGGGGCGCGTCCACCTCGACTACGGCGAGTACCACGCGGTCGGCGCGCTGCTCACCTACGAGTTCGCGGGCAGCGAGCTCGTGCTGAAGCAGGGGGCGGAGCGCTGCCAGATGCTCGCCGCCGACGCCGACGGCGTGTGGCACGCGACCGCCGACTTCCAGCGCCTCTCGATCGCGCCGGTCGAGGCGGCGCTGCGGCCCCGGAACGACCCCGACCGGATCGTGCGCGCGCACTTCGAGGACTTCCGTCTGCTGGTCGAGGCTCCGAATGGACGCTGAGCGCGGCGTCGCGCCCCGCCCCCGACGGTGCGGCGCGACGCGGCTCGGCCCGCTCTTCGTCGCCGGCGCCGCCGTCTTCCCCGATCTGCTGCACGCGCAGGACGCGCCGGCGCCGCAAAACGCGCCGGTGATGACCAACTCGCGCATCAGCTACGAGCAGACGGCGCAGGGCGACGAGATCGTCTTCTACGCCGAGGACGTCCACATCGTCCTCGCCGCGCGCGACCTCGATCTGTGGGCCGACCACGTGGTGCTGTGGGGCGACAAGGACCTCCTGAAGCTGATCCAGGGCGGCGACCGCGGCAAGAAGGGCGAACCGCTGCACGCCGGCCCGACGATCCCCGGCGCGCCCGACCAGCCGCCGCTGCGCGCGCCGCTCGGCGACGACCCGGCGACGCTGATCGAGTCGTCGCTGCGCGAGATCTACGCGGAGGGCCACGTCCACTTCCGCGAGGGCAAGGAGAAGGTCGTCTTCGCCGAGCGCTTCTACCAGCACCTCTTCGAGCAGCGCGGCATCGTCGTCGACTGCGACCTGATGGCGCTGGCGCGCTACCGGCCGGAGAAGCCCGACCTGCACTATCCGCTCGGCGATCCGGCGCGCGAGCCGTCGCTGGTGCCGCTGCGCGTGCGCGCGGCCGCGCTGCGCACGCTCGGCCCGAAAGAGATCACGGCGAACGACGCGCAGTTCACGACCTGCCGCTACGGCAACCCCCACTACCACGTCGCCGCCTCCACCGTCGACGTCCGCGTCGAGACCGACGAGGAGCTGCAGGAGTCGCCGATCGCCGAGCTCTCCGGCGCGACGCTCGACTACGAGGGCGTCCCGGTCCTGCCGCTGCCCGGCTTCTCCGCGCGCCTCGACGAGGGCGAGTCGCTGCCGCTGCAGCGCGTCCGGGCCGGCCACTCCGACCGCTACGGCGGCTTCCTGCAGACGCAGTGGGGCAGCGACATGCCGGCGCTGGCGCGCAAGTTCGAGGACGATTTCGCGCTGCAGAAGCCGCTGCGGCTCGGCTGGAACGCCGACGTCGACGGCTACACGGAGCGCGGCGTCGGGCTCGGCTCGTCGTTCCGCTGGAGGGAGGGCGACGCGAAGAAGCCGGTCGACTTCGGGGAGATCGGCGGGTACTGGATCCGCGACCACGCCGACCAGGACCAGGAGACGGACCACGTCATCGACCAGCCCGACCGCGGGCGCGCCTGGTTCAAGAACCGCTGGACGCCGGCCGAGTTCTGGCGGCTCGACACCGAGGCGGCGTGGTACTCCGATCCCGGCTTCCAGCCCGAGTACTTCGAGCGCGAGTTCAAGGAGGAGAAGGAGCCGGAGAACTACGCGCACCTGACGCGGCAGGAGGGGACGGGGCGGCTCAGCTTCCTCTACCTGAACCGCATCAACGAGTGGCAGACGCAGCAGGAGTCGCTGCCGAGCGGCGCCTTCGACCAGGTCGGCGAGCCGCTCGCGAAGATCCCGCTGCCGGAGTTCCTCGAGCGCGACGGCAAGCCCAACTACCTCGTGCTCTCCGACTTCACGAGCGTCGGCAACTTCCGCGACCAGTTCGCCGACGACACGCTGCAGCCGGCGCAGCGCGTCGTGCGCGCCGACACGGAGATCGAGCTCTCCACCTCGCTGCCGGTCGGGCCGCTGCAGTTCCGGCCGTTCACGTCGGGGCGCTTCACCGGCTGGGACCGCAACGCCGTCGACGACGACAACACCGGCCGCGCCGCCGGGACCTGGGGCTGGCGCGGCGAGTTCATGCTCCACCGCGACTTCGACGCGTGGTCGCCGGCCATGGGCATCGACGGGCTGCGCCACGTCATGCTCTTCGAGACCGACTACGTGAACGTCTACGACGTCACGAAGGACCCCGCCGACCTGGCCGCGATCGACGACACCGAGTCGTTCGACGTGAAGGAGACCTACCTGCTCGCGGTGCGGCAGCGCCTGCAGACCCACCGCGAGTATCGCGACGACCGCGGCCGGGCGACGGTCGAGACGGTGAGCGTGATCGACCTCGACGTCGAGCTGCCGCTCTACCCCCACGCCGAGCGCGACAACCCGGTCACGACGCCGACCGGCGTCGAGGGGCGCACGGCCGGCCCGCTCCACGGCGAGCTCCACGCGCGTCCCGAGTTCTCCCCGAGCTGGCTCAAGCGGACCGCGTTCTTCGCGGAGGGCGACTGGAACCTCTACGACCACCGCTTCGAGAGCTCCGACCTCGGCGTCGCGCTCGAGCCGCGGAGCGACTGGGTGACGGTCGTGAGCTGGCGGACGACGCGCGACCTCTCGCGCACTCTCACCGGCGAGATCGACTACCGCCTCACCGACAAGTGGTCGATCGCGGCGCTCGAGCAGTACGACTTCTTCGTCGGCTCGGGGCTCGAGTACCGCTACGAGCTGCGCCGCATCGGCGACGACTTCACCTTCGCGGTCGGCTTCGGGCACGACAGCGGGTCGGGCGACACCTCGCTCACCTTCTCGATCTACCCGTCGTTCTTCGGCGGCCGCAGCCGCCACAGCTTCGTCGGCGGGCGCGGCGACGTGCCCGGCCTCGACCCGAACTTCTGACCGCCCGGCGCGGGCCCTTGTCACGAGCGCGGGCCGGTCGCGCTTTCACGCCGCGGCGGCGCGGCGGCTCCGTCCCGGCTCGGCGCCGTGCGGGGCGCGGCCCGGCGGCGGGCGACCGGGGCCGCCGGCGCTAACATCCCACCCCCTCACGTGCGCGCGGACAGCGTCCGACTCGCCGGATCCAATCGAGGTACTGCGATGGTGCTCGGCATCTTCAACATCGGCAACTCGGAGCTGCTGATCATCCTCGTGATCGCGCTGGTGCTCTTCGGCTCGCGCCTCCCCGACGTCGCGCGCTCGCTCGGCAAGTCGGTCAACAGCTTCAAGCGCGGCCTGAAGGACGTGGAGGACGAGCTCAACACCCCCGAGCCGCCGCCCGCGCCGCCGAAGTCGATCCCGACCCGCATCGAGACGCCCGCGTCGAACGCCGCACAAACCGTCGAGCGCGAGAAGACGCCGCAGGGCTGAGAGCCGGTCTCGATCGGCCCGCGTGCGGCGGGCGCCGCCGTCACCCGAACAGTTGGTCGAGGCGGCTGGCCACTTCCTTGCCGATGTCCTGCGGCGGGAACTTCTCCTGCAGGACGTGCTCGATGTCGGACCGGAGCGCGACGACGCAGCAGACGCGCTTGCCGGTCTCGTTCTCGATCTCGGTCACCGTCGACGCGTCGAGGTCGCCGTAGGTCGCGATCACGAGGACGTCGCCGAAGATGTCGAGCGGCACGATCTTGTGCTGCATCAGGACGTTGGGCGGGAGAGTCGCGAGGACCTCCTTCGGCATCTGGTAGTTGCGCGGCGAGAGGTACGGCAGCCCGAGCTGGCGCACCAGCGCCTTCGCCATGTCGAACTCGGTGCAGAGGTCGCGGGCGAGGAGGATCTCGGCCACGCGCTCGCCGGTGACCTGGCTCTCCTTCACCACCTCCTCGAGCTGCTCGGCGGTGATGTTCCCCTCCGCGCGCAGCACCTGGCCCGCGTTGAGGGACGTGATCTTGGAGGCGCTTCGCATCGGGGGAGAGGCTCCGTCGTCTCCCCGATCGGCAGGCCCCCCCACCCGACCTGAGTACGAACTTTCTTCGGAGCGCGGCGCTCGGCGCCCTAGATGTCCAGGTTGCGCACTTCGAGGGCGTGCTTCTCGATGAAGGCGCGGCGCGGCTCGACCTCCTCGCCCATCAGGACGGTGAAGATCTCGTCGGCCTTGAGCATGTCCTCGGCGCGCACCTGGTACATGGTCCGGCGCGCCGGATCCATGGTCGACTCCCAGAGCTGCTCGGGGTTCATCTCGCCGAGACCCTTGTACCGCTGGATCTCGAGGTCGCGCTCGCCGTCGGCGCGGATCGCGTCGGCGACCTCGCGCAGGCTCGCGAGCTCGCGCTCGCCCGACTCGAGCTTGAGCTTGAAGGGCGCCGCGCCGTTCGCCGCGGCCGCGCCGCCCTTCGGGCCGAGCACGTGGTCGAGGGTGAGGCCGCGCTTCGCGAACGCCTCGAGCGCCGCGTCGATCTCGGCGCGCTCGTGCAGCTGGACGACGTGCACGTCGGCGCTCTCGTCGCCCTCGTAGCTCACCGAGAGGTCGGGCTTGCGCGCGCGCGCCGCGTCGAGGAACTTCTGCAGCGCCGCGTCGTCGGCCAGGTACTCGCGCGCCGCGCCGCGCGGCGTCACGCGGTACTGCGGCACGCGCGGCGCGCCCGAAACCGGCCGCGCGTGCGCGGCGAGCTCGCGCAGGCTGACGCCGCGCTTCTCGAGGTGCGCGCCGGCCCGCTCGAGCCGCGCCAGCTCCTCGATCAGCGGCTTCATCGCGTCGCCCGCGAGCCGTTCGTTGCGCGCCACCAGCAGGAGTTCGGCGCCGCGGATCCCGAGGTCGCGCTTGATCTTGAGCAGCTCCTCCTCGTTGTGGACGTACTGCTCGAGCTTGCCGCGCTTGACGCGATAGAGCGGCGGCGCCGCGCAGAAGATCTTCCCGTTCTCCACGAGCGGCTTCATCTGCCGGTAGAAGAACGTGAGCAGCAGCGTGCGGATGTGCGAGCCGTCGACGTCGGCGTCGGTGTTGTGGCAGCAGAGGCCGCCCATGCCCGCGACGAAGTTCTCGTCGCCCTCGACCGAGAAGTCGTAGACCTGCCCGTTGCTGGGCGCGACCTCCGTGATCGAAGTGACCGGCAGCGCCATCAGGTCGCCGTCGATCGGCTCGAAGCGGCGGTTCGCGCAGGTGCGTCCGGAGGCCAGCCGCGCCGCGACGCTCGCGGCTCCGGCGTGTTCGCTCCAGACGGCGCGCAGGCACGCGAGGTCCTCGGCGGCCGCCACCGTGACGGTCCAGTGCGCGTGCGTCGTGCGGCAGATCGCGCCGCGGATCGTCCGCGCGACGCCGTCGGGCGCCAGTTCCGACGACGACGCGACGACGCCGAACGACCCGAGCAGGTAGGAGAGGCCGCTGGCGACGTCGCGCGTAGAAGTGGCGAACGCGATTCGGCCGCGGCTCGCCGTGCCGTCGCCGAGGAAGTAGCCGCGCAAGAACGCGGCGCGCAACGGCGCTGCGACCGAGAAGACGAGGTCGGGGATCCGCTTCGTCGTCGAGTCGACGTTGAGGAAGCCGAAGACGTGCTGCCAAACGAGCGCCGCGACGCGGTGGACCAGCCGGAGCTCGGCGGCGCGTTCACGGGAGTCGTAGCGGCTCGGCGTCGCGCCGAAGACCGTCTCGATCGCGCGCGTGAGCTCGCCGACGCGCGCTTCGTTGTTCGGGCCGACCGCGAGGCGGATGCCGCCGCGCTCCGAGCACGAGCCCTCCGCCAGGTGGAAGCCGAGCAGCGTCATCAGATCCGGCGTGACTTCGAGCCAGCGCGGCAGCGTCCGCTCGCCCCCGTGGTCGGAAGACAGGTGCAGGTCGGCGTCGTCCGCGAACGAATCGAGGTCGGAGGCCGACAGTTCCGCGAGCCGGACGTCCGGGCGCACGCGATTGCGCGTCGAGCCGGAGTACTGCGTCGCCCACGTCCGTTCGAGCCGGCTGCCGCCGACCGACACGCGACGCATGATGGCCTCGACGTCGGCGCCCACGTTCGAGAGGTACTCGCGCCAGTGCGACAAGCTCGGCCGCAGCGCACCCGACTCCCAGCCGTAGAACGTGATTGGCTGCTTGATGCCGATCGCCGCGCAAAGCGCGACGTTCGAGATGCCGCTCGCGCGGCGCAACGCCGCGACTTCCTCGCGAACGCCCGCTGGGACATCGACGCGCGCGTCGACGAACTCGGGCCGGTCGGCGTATTCGGCGACGACCTTTGCACGGTGCCACGCCTCGATGGCGGTACCTCGAACACGGAGCTGGCGGGCCGCTTTCGGCACGGCGTGCAGCGCCCGAAGCAGGTCGATCCGCGCGGGGGCGTCCTCGGGAAGACGCATGCGGCGCGGCGCGACGACGCGGTCGCCGACCTTCAGTTGCGCCCCGAACCTGAGGCGGATCGCGCCGTCCTCGTGGACGAAGACGCTGTGGCTCGCGGTGATTCGGACCGAGCGGCCGTAGGCCGTGCGGACTTCGTAGAGCTTCTCGGTCAGCGGATGGCGGATGACGGCACGGATGGGACGGAAGCGGACTTCGTGGCCTTCGACGCCGAAGCAGAGCACCTCGCCGAGGCCGTCGCCGGAGCGCCGCTCGCAGTGCGCGTCGCGCGTCGACGACTCCGCGAGCGCCGCGTCGATGAAGTCGCCGATGCGCGTCATCCGGACGCCCCGCGCGTCGCGCACGAGCACGTGCTCGCGAGCGTCGACGCTCATGATGATCACCTTGCCGTAGCGCAGCTTCTCGATCGAGAAGTCGTCGGCGCCGATGCCGGTGCCGAGCGCGGTGATGATCGTGCGGATCTCTTCGTGGCCGAGCATGCGGTCGAGGCGCGCCTTCTCGACGTTCAGGATCTTTCCGCGCAGCGGCAGGATCGCCTGCGTCCGGCGATCGCGCGCCTGCTTGGCCGAGCCGCCGGCCGAATCGCCCTCGACCAGGAAGATCTCGGCGTCCTCGGCCTTGCGCGTCTGGCAGTCGGCGAGCTTGCCGGGCAGGCCGCCGCCGACCATCGCGCTCTTGCGGACGAGGTCGCGCTGCTTGCGGGCCGCCTCGCGCGCGCGCATCGCCAGCAGCGCCTTGTTGACGATCGACTTCGCCTCGCCCGGGTGCTCCTCGAGGAACTTGCCGAGCTGGTCGTTGACGACCGTCTGGACCGCGCCCTCGACCTCCGCGTTGCCGAGCTTGACCTTGGTCTGGCTCTCGAACAGCGGGTCGGGCACGAGCACCGAGATCACGGCTGCGAGCCCCTCGCGGAAGTCCTCGCCGGCCGGCGGCGCCTCGCTCTCCTTGATGAAGCCTTCCTTCTTCGCGTAGGCGTTGAGCGTGCGCGTGAGCGCGCTGCGGAAGCCGGAGAGGTGCGTGCCGCCCTCGTGCGTGTTGATGTTGTTCGCGAAGCAGTAGACGTCTTCGTGGTAGCCGTCGTTGTATTGCAGCGCGACCTCGATGACGAGCTTGTCGATCTCCTTGTTCAGGTGGACGACCGTCGCGTGGATCGGCGTCTTGTTCTGGTTCATGTTCTCGACGAAGGTCTTCACGCCCTCCGCGAACTGGAACGTCTCGGCCTGGCCGCTGCGCTCGTCGGCGACGACGATCGAGAGGCCGCGCGACCCGAGCAGGTAGGCGAGCTCGCGCAGCCGCTTCGCGATCGTCTCGTAGGTGAACGTCGTGTCGGTCTGGAAGATCTCGCTGTCGGGCTTGAAGGTGACCTTGGTCCCGCGCTTGGTCGACTTGCCGAGCTCCTTCAGCGAGGAGGCCGGGTCGCCGCGGCGGAACGACATGTGGTGGATCTTGTCGTCGCGGCAGATCTCGACCTCGAGCCACTCGGAGAGCGCGTTCACGACCGACGCGCCGACGCCGTGGAGCCCGCCCGACACCTTGTAGGCGTTGTGGTCGAACTTGCCGCCGGCGTGCAGCCTGCAGAAGACGAGTTCGACCGCGGAGACGCCCTGCTCCTTGTTGATGCCGACCGGGATGCCGCGGCCGTCGTCCTCGATCGACACCGCGCCGTCGGCGCGCAGCCGCACCTGGATGTTCTTGCAGTGGCCCGCCATCGCTTCGTCGATGGAGTTGTCGACGATCTCGAAGACGAGGTGGTGGAGCCCGCGCGCGGTGACGTCGCCGATGTACATCGCGGGCCGCTTGCGGACCGCTTCGAGGCCTTCGAGGACCTTGATGGAGTCGGCGCCGTACGTGCCGTCGCCGGCAGGCGGGGTCGCTCCCGCGTCCCCCTTCGGCGCGTTCTTGCCGGGCGCCTCGTCGCGCCGCTCGTTCTTCGCGCCCTTGCCGCGTTCGTCGTCCGGCGCCGGGGCCGCCGGCGTCTTATGCCCTGCCATGACCTCTCCACGAACCGTTCCTGAACTTCACTTCCGCGAGGCCTTCGAGCCCCGGGCGCGTCTTGAGCCGCGCCGCGAGGTCGGCGCGCGCGAACGCCTGCCACTCGAACGCGCGCGCCGCGGAGCGGCACTCGAGGACGAGCGTCCCGCTCCGGAAGCTCGCGAAGCGGACGTCGCGCGCCGCCTGCTCGCCGAGCTCGGCGGCGAGCGCCTCCTGGATCTGGCGCACGTGCAGCGGCCCGGGTCCGGGGATCCGGAGGCGCCGCAGGATGCTCGAGATCTTTTCCATTCCGGCCTTCGCCGCGGGCTGCGCGCGCTTCGTCACAGGCTCATCGGCATCACGACGTAGGCGAAGCCGGGCGCGGGACGGAAGACGCAGGCCGCGGTCGAGTCGCGGAAGGAGAAGGGGATCTTCTCGGGAAGGCGGAGCTTGGCGAAGTCGAGCAGGAACGCGGGGTTGAAGGCGATCTTCACCTCGGGCCCGACGTAGTCGACCGGCATCTCGCTGCGCGCGTCGCCGCGCCCCTCGTGGCGGCCGGCGATGACGAGGCTCCCCTCGGTGAAGGTGAGCGCCACCGCGGGCGCGTCGTCGCCCGCCATCACCGCCGCCTGCCGCACGCACTGGAAGAAGTCGTCGCGCGTGAGCTGGACGACCGTCCCCGCGTCCTCGGCCGGCACCACGCCGCGGTAGTCGGGGAACTCGGCGTCGCGCGACGTGGCGGAGAGGACGGTGTCGCCGCAGCGCAGGAGGACGCGCCGCTTGGTGATCGAGATGCCCGCGACCTCCGCCGTCGGGCCGAGCGCGCGCAGGAAGTGCGTGACGCCCTTGAGCGGGACGATCTCGTGGACCGTCGCGGTGGCGGCCGTCTCGAGCGTCGTCTCGGCCAGCGCCAGGCGGCGGCCGTCCGTGCTCACCATCCGCAGCTGCTTGCCTTCGAGCTCGGTCAGGATGCCGTCGATGGCGTAGCGCCCGAGCTCGCGGCTGGCGGCGAATTCGGTCCGCTCGGCGAGCTCGCGGAACTGCGGCGCCGGGAGGTCGACGAAGCCCGTTCCCTCGCCCACGGCCACTTCGGGGAAGTCAGCGGCGTTCTCCCCGCTCAGGCGGAACTGGCCGCGCCCCGAGCGCAGCAGGATGACGTTGCCGTCGGTCGAGACGTCGATCGTCTCCCCCTGGGCCTCGCGCAGGATGCTGGCGAGCATCGCCGCCGGGGGGCAGATCGCGCCGGGCTCTTCGAGGACGATCGGCCGGTGGCGGCAGCGCAGCGCGACCTCGAGGTCGGTCGCCAGCAGCTCGAGGTCGGAGCCGTTCGCCTTGATCAGGATGTGCTGCAGGATCGGCCGGGTGCCGCGGCCCGCGGTCACCCCTCCCAGAAGGCCGACGACCTCCAGGAACGCCTTGCGATCGCAGCGAAACTTCATGTTGCTGTTCCCCCGATGACCGGCCCCGCACGCGGGGATCCGTCGTGATGCGCGGTCGCTCGCAGCCCCGCCCGTGGCCATTCGCGCCCGCCTTCCGGCACTGCGCGCTCGAGCGTCCGCCCCTCCCGTGAGTCAGGTGATTCTAAGGAAGGATTAGAAGAAGAGAGGAGGGAGAAGGAGGGTCTCCCGGATCGGGGAAGGAACGCAGCGCGACGTCGGAACCTCCGTTCCGGGAACGGATTGGAACGACCGCGCGGTGGCCCGGAAGCGGGGGAAACCCGTGTGCTTCCAATCCCCGCGCTGCACGATTCCGAAGTCGTGGCGAGCCGGCGAGCGCGGGACGGTGGACGGGGGAGAGCTTCTCCGGATCGCGGCACCGAGTTGTCCCGGACTTCTCGACCCTCCTTGACGTCGCCCGCGCCGCAGCCGGCGCGAGCGAGCCGGCGGAAAAGGGAGCGGGCGGCGTCTTCGAACCCGAAGGCGCCGCCCGCTTCGACGAGCCAGAGAGAGAGTGCAAGTGAGAAAGGAAGCGCGCGTCAGCGCTCGAGCAGCTGCCGCAGCCGCGCAAGGTGGTCGCGCACCCGGCTGTCGACGGCGATCGACTCCTCGACCTTGCGGATGCCGTGCAGGATCGTCGTGTGGTCGCGCCCGCCCAGCAGGGCGCCGATCTCGCTGAGCGAGAGCTCGGTGCGCTCGCGCAGCAGGTACATGCCGCACTGCCGCGCGAAGGAGAGCGCCTGCGGCCGGCGCGGCGAGCAGAGGTCGGCGACCGTCACCTCGAAGCGCAGGCAGACCGCCTTCAGGATGCGGTCGGGCGACGAGGCGGGCCGCTGCAGCAGCGTGTCGTCCTGCAGCGCGAGCCGCGCCGAGCGCAGCGTGAGCGGCGTCCCGGTGAGCCGGCTGCCGGCGACGACGCCCGTGAGCGCGCCTTCGAGCTCGCGCACCGTCGACGCGGGCAGTTCGGCGAGGAAGCTCACGACGTCTTCCGGCAGCGTCTCCGCGCGCGCCTTCGACTTCGAGAGCACGAGCTCGCGCCGCGTGTCGAGGTCGGGCATCCGCAGATTGACGCGGAACGCGCCGGAGATGCGCGCGAGCAGGCCGGGGTCGAGGTTCAGGTTGTCGCCCGGCGCGCCGTTGGCCGCGAAGACGACGCGCGTGCCGCGGTCGTGCCACGCGTTCAGCGTGTGCAGCAGCTCCTGCTGGGTGCCGAGCTTGCCGGCGAGCAGGTGGAGGTCGTCGAAGCAGACGAAGTCGAGGCGGCGCCACTTGTCGCGGAACTGCGTCGACGCCGTGCTCTTCCCCGCGTCGCCCGTCCCCATCACCTGCATGAAGTCGTGGACGAAGTTCTCGGCGCGGACGTAGGCCACGGAGCGCTGCGGCCGCTGCGCCATGGCGGCGCGCGCGATCGCCTGGAGCAGGTGGGTCTTGCCGAGCCCCGGCCCGCCGACCACGAGCAGGAGCTCGAAGTCGCAGGCGGCCGACTGCGCCAGGCAGTGGCCGGCGGCGGCGGCGAGCTGGTTGCAGCCCCCCACCACGAACGACTCGAAGTCGAACCCCTCGGTGAGCGGCAGGTCGGCCGCGACCCGGGGGGCGCCCGCCGGTGGCGGGGTCGCCCGTGCGGTCGGCGCCGCGACCCCCTCTCCCGGACCCGCGGCCGAGCGGGCCGGCCGGCGTGGCGGGGCCGCCTCCGCCGGATCACGCGGGACGACGTCGAGGTGGATGGGACGGGGGGAGCCGAGCACCTCGGCGACCGCCCTCTCCACGTGCTCCCGGTAGTAGGTCACGATCCAGTCCCGGTGGAACCGGCTCGGCACGGAGAAGACGACCTTGCTGTCGGTCACCTCTTCGAGAGCCAGATTGCGGAACCAGGTCGCGAACTGCTGTGGAGTCGTCTGCCTTTCGATCTTTTCCCGAATTTCGGGCCAAATGCTGACCGCATTTGCGGACGCCATCGGACGGATCCCCTCCCTGCACCGGGGCGCCCACCCCGGTTTCCTCAGAATCGGTCCACCAGACGCTCACTGCCCTTCCCGAGCGAGTCGGACCGACGGTCCGTTCGCGTCTTCCGGTCCGAGTCACGGAAGACTTCGTGCCGCGTGCGGCCGACTCGGGATTGCGGATCGCGAGTCCAGCAGCTGTGCACGAACGAGGCACAAAATTTACGAGGCGCTTCTCGGCAGCGTCAACGATCCGTTCTCGCCGCGCGTTCGCGCCGCGTTCGAGAACGTCGCTTGAAGTGGCGCAGCGACGCGAGTTGCCGCGATTCTGAGACGAAAAAAATAGTCACGCGTGCGCGACACTCGAGGCTGCAAGACGCAGTCGCGCGAGCAGCGAATCGAGGTCGGCGCGCGTCGTCGTGCGTCCCATCGACACGCGCACGGCTCCGCGCGGAGCGTCGGCCCCGATCGCGAGCAGGACGTGCGACGGCACCGCCGCGCGCGACGCGCAGGCGGCGCCGTGCGAGACGGCGACGCCCCACCGGTCGAGCGCGGCGGCGAGCCAATCGCCGCGGACTCCCGGCAGCGCGAAGTTCACGAGCCCCGGGACGACGGATCCCTCTGGCGAATAGACGGTTACGGCGGGCCACTCGCCCCGGAGCCGGGTCCGGAACTCCGCGCCGAGGGCGGTGAGCCGCTCGGAGAGCTCCGGCTGCTCGGCGACGGCGGCGGTGATGGCGGCCGCGGCCGCGGCGCAGGCGGCGACGTCCTCGGTCCCGCCGCGCAGCCCTGATTCCTGGCGGCCGCTCGACAGCGGCGAGCGCAGCGCGACGCCGTCCCGCTTGAGGACGATCCCGACGCCGCGCGGCCCTCCGAACTTGTGCGCCGACGCGGTGAGCAGGTCGACGCCGAGCTCGTCGAAGCGCACCGTCGTCTTTCCGATGGCCTGGCTCGCGTCGGAATGTAGGACGACGTTGCGCGGACGAAGCCGGCGCGCGATCTCGGCGACCGGCTCGATCGTCCCGATCTCGTTGTTGGCGAGCTGCACCGAGACGAGGCCGGTCGCCGGCTTCACGGCGCGCTCGAGCGCGGCCGGGTCGATTCGCCCGCTTCGATCGACCGGGAGGATCGCGAGCTCGATCTCGCCGTCGCGGGCGAGCGCTTCGAGCGGCTCGAGGACGGAGGGGTGCTCGATCGCGGTCGTCACCACGTGGCGGCGGTCGCGGGGCAGGGCGCGGGCGGCGCCGACCAGCGCCAGCAGGTTCGCCTCGCTGCCGTTGCCGGTGAAGACGACGTCGTCGCGTCCCGCGCCGAGCGCCGCCGCCACCGCACGGCGCGCGGCCGTCAGGACCTGGCGCGCGGCGCGCCCCGGAGCATGCAGGCTCGAGGCGTTCCCGAACTTCGGATCGAGGTGGGCGATCAGGACGGCGCGCGCCTCGTCGCGCAGCGGCGCACTCGCGGCCCAGTCGAAGTAGAGCGGCTCGCCGGCGCCGACCTCGGGGCCGACCACGACGTCGCCCCTCACGCGCCGGCGAGGCGCCGGCTCGTTTCGACCGCCGAGCCGATCGCGTCGTGGTAGAGGCGCTCGTGGACCGCGAGGATCTTCTGGAGCGAGAAGTCGTCCTCGGCGCGCCGCCGCCCGCGCGCTCCGAACTCGCGCCGCATCGTGTCGTTGGCGAGCAGCGTCTTGAGGCGCGCGCCGAGCGCCGGCACGTCGCCGAAACGGACCAGGAAGCCGGTCCGGCCGTCCTCGACGACCTCCTTCATGCCGCCCGAGTCGTATCCGACCACCGGGACCCCGCACGCCAGCGCCTCGAGCGCGGCGAGGCCGAAGCTCTCCATCTCGCTGCTCACGACCAGCGCGTCGGCGAACGGGAGGATGTCGCACACGTCGTCGACGAGGCCGAGGAACTGCACGCGCTCGCCGAGCTCGAGCTCGGCCGCGAGCTTCTCCGCGTCGGCGCGTTCGGGTCCGTCACCCACCACGACGAGCTGGCCCTTCCCGCTGCCGCACGCGTCGGCGAAGGCGCGCACCGTGTCGGCCACGCGCTTGACCGGGCGGAGGTTCGAGACGTGCATCACGACCGGCGAATCGTCGCACACGCACACCATCGGCGACGTGCGACCCTCGCGCGGCCGGAAGCGCGCGGTGTCGACGAAGTTCGGGACGACGTGGATGTCCTTGGTCGCGCCGAAGATGCGGCTCGTCTCGCGTTTGAGCCATTCGGACACGGCGATGACGCGGTCGCTCTGCTCGATGCCGAAGCGCGTGACGTCGCGGTAGGCGTTGCCGCTGCCGACCAGCGTGATGTCGGTGCCGTGCAGCGTCGTCACGATGCCGAAGCGCCGTCCGGGCAGGAGCTGACGCGCGAGGTAGGCCGAGATCGAGTGCGGGATCGCGTAGTGGACGTGCAGGAGGTCGAGCTTGCGGTCCTCGATCACCTCGATCATCTTCGAGGCGAGCGCGAGGTCGTAGGGCGGGTACTTGAAGAGCGGATACTCGCTCACCGCGACGATGTGGGCGTAGATGCGCGGGTGGTAGCGGTTGAGGCGCGGCGGCTTGGAATAGGCGAGGAAGTGGACCTCGTGGCCGCGCTCCGCGAGCGCGACGCCGAGCTCGGTCGCGAGCACGCCGCTGCCGCCGTGCGTCGGGTAGCACGCGATGCCGATGCGGAGCGGCCGATCCGTGATGCCGGCATTCATGGGTGGACGATCATCCCGACTCGGGGAGCAAGCAGAAGGGGTCGGTGATCTTGGGGGTGCCGACCACGAAGAAGGGCTCGGCGAAGCGCACCCCGGCCAGGACGCCGAAGTGGCGGTCGCGCGCGGCGCGCCGCTCGAGGAAGTCGGGGGTGGAGAGCGCGGTCTGCGGCTCGTTGCGCCTGGGGTCGTGCAGCTGCGAGCGGTAGCAGCGGATCGCGGCGAGCTTCTTGTCGTGCACGGCGGAGACGTCGACGACGACGTTCGGCGGGTGCTGCTCGTGCTCGAAGTACTGGAGCAGGAGGTCGGGGCGGTGGCGCGGCTGCGCGGCGCCCGGCGCCTGCCACTTCACGAGCCCGGCGAGGTAGCGCGCCTGCTTCACGACCTCCCCCACCACGACGTGGTCGGGGTGGGCGTCGCTCGGGTAGTTGGCGAGCACGAGCTTCGGCCGGTGCCGGCGCAGCACCTCGACCACCTTCTCGACGGCGATTTCACGGACGAGACGCGACGCGCCGTCCGCGGCGGACGACGCCGCCATCGAGAACGGGAGCCGGCCGTCGGGGAGCTCGAGGTTCTCGCGCGCGGTCGCGCCGAGGACGCGAGCCGCCTCGGCCGCCTCGGCCGCGCGCTCCTGCGGGGTCCCGCGCGTGCCGGTCTCCCCGCGCGTGAAGTCGACGACGACGACCTTGCGACCCTGCGACGCGAGCAGCGCGACGGTGCCGCCGCAGCCGATCTCGACGTCGTCGGGGTGCGCCCCGAACGCGACCACGTCAGCCATTCGCCGCATCCTCCGCGAAAACGAGCGCCGGCGGTACGGCCGCCGCGCCGTCCGGTTCCGAACGCAACCGCAACAACGCCTCGATCAGCGCGGGGCCGTGCTCGGCGAAAAACGGCAGCGCATTGAGGACGCGGTCCTGCGGCTTGCCCCCGGGCTGCACGCAGTGGTCGAGGAGGCTCCAGCGCGCGCGTGCGTGCTCGTCGCCGTCGGAGAGCGCGGCCCGCACTCGGTCGAGGAGCCCGTCGATGCCGACGAGGAGCTGCGTCCCCCGCCGGGCCGCCGCGCTGCCGAGCGCCGGCGACGCGCGGCCCAACTCTTCCACATATAGGGCGGCCGCCTCCCGGAGGGCGCGTCCGCGCGCGAGCCACGGCGACGCTTCGACGTCGCTCGCCGGCCCCGCCGCACGCGCGCCTCTCTTCACGAAGAGCTCCGCCGGGGCGACACCGAGCTTGCGCAGTGCACGGAGTGCACCCTTTGGGAGCACCACCGCCGCCGGCCGCGCGACGACCGCGGGGAACGGCACTTCGAACCAGGCGTGGAGCGGCGCGAGCTGCTCGTAGTACTTCGCCTCGGTCGGCCCCGCGACGTAGGCGAGCGTCGGCAGGCACGCCGCCTGGAGGATCGGCCGCAGGGCGACGTTGGCGGAGAGGCGGCGTGGGCCGTTGGGATCGAGGGCGAGCAGCTCGGCGCGCGTGGTCGCGGCGTTGCCGACGAAGAGCTTCCCGTCGCGGCGCCGCACGTGGGTACGCGCACCCGGCTCGAGGACGAAGAGCGGCGGGTCGCTCTCGACCGGGAGCGGCGCCTCGATGCCGCGCTTCGCGAGCGCCTCGGCGCCGCCGCGCAGCGCCTTCTCGAGCGCGGCGCCGGCGTCGTCGCGCAGCGCGCGCTCGAACAGCGGCTGCGCCGCTTCGCCGAGGAGCTCCGGCGAGAACGGGACGATCCCGTGCGGCCCGAGCAGCTGCAGCAGCACGCGCGCGAACCAGAGCGAGAGCGAGTCGCCGGCGCGTGGCAGGAACGATTCGGGTGCGAGCGCGTCGGGCGCGATGCCCGCGACGTCGAAGAGCTCGCGGACGAAGCGCGCGCCGTCGGCTGGCACGGCGACCGTGCTCGCCGCGCCACGCGCGCCGCCGAGCTCGAGGCGCAGCTTCTGGACCTCGCCGTTCTTGTTGAGGACGAAGGTGTGGTGGATCTCGTCCAAGTCGTGGTCGTCGCCCGCGATCCAGAAGACCGGGACGACCGGCTTCCCACCCGCCGCCTCGACCTCGCCCGCGAGCGACACGGCGCGACTTGCCTTCAGCAGCGCGAGCAGCGGCCCACCGAGGACGCCCGCCTGCTGGCCGCTCACGACCGCGAAGGCGCCGGAACGCAGGCGGTCGAAGTTGCGGCGGACGGGGGCGGGCGGATCGAGGCGGTCGAGCCAGTTCGACCAGCGCGCGAGGACGGCGGGGGCGATCGGGCGCGGCGGCGAAGCGGCGCGCCGCAACAGGTCGGGCGGCGTCGTGGCCGGTGAAGGCGCGGCGGGCGGTGGCTGGATGGAGAGCGGCATAGCGGGTTCGCCATCGTACGAAGGCGGGCGCGCCCTCCCGCGCCGGGCGCAGGACTTCTTGAACCGCGAGAGACGCCGCGCGGATCATGCAGCCCGATGACGAGTGAACCGACCGGCGCGACTCCGCAGGCGTTGCTGGCCCATGCCGGATGGGTGCGGCGGCTCGCCGCGGCGCTCGTGCGCGCCGACGACGCGGACGACGTCGCGCAGCAGGCGTTCGCGCAGGCGCTGGTCGCGCCGCCGCCGTCCCGAAATCTTCGCGGTTGGTTCGCCGCGATCGTCCGCAACGTCGCGCGGCGCCGTCGGCGCGACGCGGCGACGCGTGCGCGGCACGAAGCGTTCGCGCCGGCGGTGATCGAGTCGGGCGACCCGGCGCTCGCGGTCGCGCGTGCCGAACTGCATCGGCGCGTTGTCGACGCGGTGCTCGCGCTCGCGGAGCCGTATCGCTCGACGCTCGTGCTGCGCTTCTTCGACGAGAAGACGGCGGAGGAGATCGCGCGCGCGCAGTCGCTGCCGCTCGAGACGGTGCGGACGCGGGTGAAGCGCGGGCTCGCGCAGTTGCGCGTGTCACTCGGCGACGACGCGAGGCGCGAGGGCGTGACGCTGCGTGAGACGCTCGCGCTGCTGTTCGTCCCGGCGTCAGTCTCGTCGTCAGCGAGCGGCGCGGGCGCGGGAGTCGCAGCGATGAGCGCGACGTCGAAGGGGGTGCTCGTCGCCGCCGGGGTCGTCGCAATGGCGGCGTTCGGATGGCGCTGGATGGCGGGTCCGGATGAGCCTGCGCTGCAAGTCGCCAACGTTCCAGCTCCCTCTCCGTCGGCGAGTTCCGCGAGTTCGCCTGTTTCCGAGCCGGCGCGGACGGCCGAGCCGCTCGGCGTGGTGCCCACGCTCGCGCTCGCAGTCGATCCGGAGGAGTTCGCGATCACGGGACGCGTCGTCGATCCGCGCGGCGAGCCGGTGGCGGGAGCGAGCGTGTTCCTGATCGGCGGTCTCGATCCGCTGGTCGCGAGCAATCGCGAGTTCCTCGTCGTCAGAAGCGCCGCGCTGCTCGACGCATCCGCTGCCGGTCTGCATCCGTGGGAAGGTCGGACTTGGTCGGAGAAGGACGGCTCGTTCCGGTTCGACGCCGTCGATCCGTTCCGCGCGTTCACCGTC
>DASRRB010000078.1:0-15620 GCA_035695985.1 Planctomycetota bacterium
TCGCCGGCGTCGACGAGTCGCCGGGCGAGACCGTGCTCTTCCGCGGCCGGACCTACAAGGAGGTCCGCGGCATGGGCTCGATCGGGGCGATGATGGACGGCTCCGACCGCTACGGGCAGGGCAAGGTGCGGCAGCGCGAGAAGCTCGTGCCCGAAGGCGTCGAGGGGCTCGTGCCGCAGCGCGGATCGCTGGCCGGATTCGTCTACCAGCTCGTCGGCGGCGTGAAGAGCGGCATGGGCTACGTCGGCGCCGCGACCATCGCCGAGCTCCAGAAGAAGGCGAGGTTCGTGCAGGTGACGAGCGCCGGCCTGCGCGAGAGCCACGCGCACGACATCAAGATCACGCGCGAGGCGCCGAACTACTTCGCCGCCGACGCCGAGCAGTGAAATGGTCCGTCGTCAGCGCGTCCTGATCCTCGACTACGGCTCGCAGTACACCCACCTGATCACGCGCCGCGTGCGCGAGCTCGGCGTTTACGGCGAGACGCTGCCGTGCTGGACGCCGTCCGAAGCGGCGCCGACGCGCGCCGACGGCCTGGCCGGGATCATCCTGAGCGGCGGCCCCAACAGCGTCTACGAGGCGGGCGCGCCGCAGATCGAGGACTGGGTGCTCGCGCGCGGCGTCCCGATCCTGGGCGTCTGCTACGGGCTGCAGGCGCTGAGCCACAAGCTGGCCGGCCCGCAGGCCGTCGCACCGGGCACGCACGGCGGCGAGTACGGCCCGCAGACGGTCGAGCGCGTCGTGCCGGACGGCGGCGCGGGCGAGAGCCCGCTCTGGAAGGGCGTCGCCGCCTCGACGCGCGTCTGGATGAGCCACGGCGACCGCGTCGACCGGCTGCCGCCCGGCTTCGTCCTCACCGCGAAGTCGGGCCCCTGCCCGATCGCCGCGATGGAGGACCGCGCGCGCGGCCTCTACGGGATCCAGTTCCATCCCGAGGTGACCCACACCGAGGAGGGGAGGACGCTGCTGCGCAACTTCCTCTTCTCGATCTGCGGCGCGAAGGCCGACTGGGAGATGGGGTCGTTCCTCGAGGAGACGATCCGGAAGGTGCGCGCCGACGTCGGGAGCGCGCGCGTGATCCTCGGCCTCTCGGGCGGCGTCGACTCGTCGGTGGCGGCGGTGCTGCTGAACAAGGCGCTGGGTGACCAACTGACTTGCATCTTCGTCGACAACGGCCTGATGCGCGCCGACGAGCCGCAGGAGGTGGTCGCGACGTTCCGCGGCACGTTCCAGATCGACCTGCGCGTGGTCGACGCGAGCGACCGCTTCCTCTCCGCGCTGAAGGGAGTCTCCGACCCGGAGCAGAAGCGCAAGATCATCGGCCGCGTCTTCGTCGAGGTCTTCGAGGACGAGGCGCGCGCCATCAAGGACGCGAAGTTCCTCGGGCAGGGCACGCTCTACCCCGACGTGATCGAGTCGGTGTCGCCGACCGGCGGGCCGTCGCACACGATCAAGACGCACCACAACGTCGGCGGGCTGCCGGAGAAGCTCGGGCTCAAGCTCGTCGAGCCGCTGCGCGAGCTCTTCAAGGACGAGGTGCGCGAGCTCGGCCGGCGCCTCGGCGTCCCGGCCGCGATCCTCGAGCGCCACCCGTTCCCCGGCCCCGGCCTCGCCGTCCGCTGCGTCGGCGAGATCGACGCGGAGAGCCTGAAGCTGCTGCGCGCCGCCGACAAGATCGCGCGTCAGGAGCTCGAGAGCTCGGGCTGGATGAAGAAGACGGCGCAGGCGTTCGTCGTGCTGCTGCCGGTGCGCAGCGTCGGCGTGCAGGGCGACATGCGGACCTACGGCCGCGTCGCCGTGCTGCGCGTGGTCGACACCGAGGACTTCATGACCGCGGGTTGGGCCCGGCTGCCGCACGACCTGCTCGCGAAGATCGCGTCGCGCGTCACCAACGAGGTGCGCGGCATCAACCGCGTCGTCTACGACGTGACGAGCAAGCCGCCCGCGACCATCGAGTGGGAGTGAGCGCGTGGCCGCGCCGCCGGCGCGAGCCGCAAAAGTCCCTCGAGTCTCGCGAGAAGCGCGGGCGCCGGTCGTGCGCAGCGTCCGCGCCCTGATCCACGCGGCGGCGCTCGCGCTGGTCGCGACGTGGCTCGCAGCGCCCGAGCGGACCGGGCCGTTCTTCGGCGCGCTCGGCGGCGGGCTCGTCGCCGTCTCGCTCGGACTCGCGCTGGCGGCGAAGACGCGCCCGCGCCTCGCGGCGGCGCTCGAGCGCACGCGGCGCGCGCTCGACCTCGCGACGCTCGCGTTCGTCGCGACGTTCGGCCTCGCCGAGGTCGAGCTGCGCGTGCTGGCGCACTTCGTCCGCGTCCCGTTGCTCGCGCCGCCCGACGCGCGCGCCGACGAGCTGATCCGCGCGTATCGCCTCGCTCCCGGCGCACCGGCGCGCGGCACCGTCGCGAACGCCCAGGGCTTCCTCGACCGTCCGTTCGTCGTGGAGCGGAGGCCCGGCACGCGGCGCGTCGTCGCGCTCGCCGACTCGTTCGGAGTGGGGGTCGTCGACTGGCGCGACAACATCCTCACGCGGCTCGACGACCTGCTCGACGTGACGGCGGGAGCGGCGGGCGTGAGCGCCGCGGCGGCGCCGCCGTCCGCCGGCGCCGCGCCGGCCGACGATCCGGTCGAGGTGCTGAACTTCGGAGTGATCTGCACGTCGCCGCGCGAATACCTCCAGCTCTGGCGCACCGAGGCGGCGCGTTACGACCCCGACCTCGTGCTGCTCTGCTTCTTCACCGGGAACGACTGGGGGGTGAGCCGCGGCGCGTCGCTCCTGCAGGTCGACGCGACGGTCCTCGGCTGCTTCGTGCGGAGGCTCGCGACGCTCGCGCGGGAGAAGCGGTCGGTGGCGGAGGCCGCCGCGAAGTCGGCGGACGCCCGTCGCGCCGGAGGCGCGACGCAGGAAGAGGGCGGCGGCGACCCGCTCGCGGTCCTCTCGCCCGAGTCGTTCCTGCGCATCGAGCGCGACCGCCTCGAATTCGCGCGCCGCTCGCCGCGCGCGCGGACCGCCGGACGCTTCGACGAGACCTTCGCGTTGTTCGAGACGATCGCCGCCGAGATCGGCCCGCGCCTGCGCGTCGCGATCGTGCCCGACGAGTACCAGGTCGACGACGCGCTCTTCGCCGAGCTCGCGGGCATCGCGGCGCCGGAGTTCGACCGCGCGCTGCCGAGCCGGCGCCTCGCCGACTGGCTCGCCGCGCACGGCGTCCCGTTCCTCGACCTGCGGCCGCCGCTGGTCGAGGCGCAGCGCGGCGGCGCGACCTACAAGATGCGCGACACCCACTGGAACGAGCGCGGCAACCTCGTCGCGGCGCAGGCGCTGGCCGCTTGGCTCGCGCCCCAGCTCAAGTGAAGCGGGCGGCGGTGCCGCGGCGCGCCGGGCGGATCGCTCAGCCGAGCACGCCGTAGTCGTACGCGGCCGCGTTCTTGCGCCCCTCCTTGAAGCGGCGCGGCGAGAAGAAGCGCGGGTCGAGCGGAGCGGGGTCGCCGCCGAGCAGCAGCGCCGCGACGCCGCGCCCGACGCTCGGGCCGAGCTTGAAGCCGTGGCCCGAGAAGCCGCTCACCACGAAGAGCCCCTCGATCCCCTCGACCGGACCGATCAGCGCCTGGGCGTCGGGCGTGACGGTGTAGAGCGCCCCGCAGCCGCCCCAGCAGGTCGCGTCGGCGTAGGCCGGGACGCGGCGCGCGAGGCGGGCGCGGCAGTCGGCGAGGAAGCGGCCGCTCGCCCCCTCGTCGTAGTCGTCGGGATCCTCGACCGGCGCGTCGTGCGCGAACGAGAGCAGGCCGACGCGCGTGAGGCCGCTCGCCTCCGACTTCCAGTAGGTGCCGTTGGGGAGGTCGGCGCAGATGCGCTGCTCGACGCCGAACTCGCTCGGCGGGGCGAAGAACGCCTGCTCGGGACGCACGACGCGCAAGGGCAGTTCGAGGCCGAGCCGCTGCATCAGGAGCGCGGCCCACGGGCCGCCGCAGTTGACGAGCATGCGCGTCGCGACGCGCGCGCCGTCGGCGAGGACGACGCCCTGGACGCGCCGCGCCGCGTCGACCTCGACGTCGGCGACGCGCGCGCCCTCGAACAGCGTCGCGCCCGCGGCGCGCGCCTGCGCCGCGATCGCCGGCAGCGTGAGACCGGGGTCGACGAAGCCGGCCTCGCGCTCGAACGCGCCGACGAGCGAGTCCTCGAAGCGCGCGCGCGGCTCGAGCCGGCGCAACCCCGTCGCGTCGAGCAGGTCGACCCCCACGCCGCAGCTGCGCTGCACCGCGACGTTCCCCTCGAGGTTCTCGCGGTCGCGCGGGTGCGCGAGGAAGAGCATCCCCGGCCGCCGGAAACCGATCCCGGTCCCGGTCGCCGCCCGCAGCGAAGCGTCGAGCTCCGCGTACTCCGCGAGGCTCGCGCGCGCCATCCGGATCAGCGTCTCGTGTGAGTAGTGCTGCCGCAGGATCGCGCCCGACTTCCCCGACGAGCCGTGCCCGAAGCGCCGCTGCTCGAAGAGGACCACCGACCCCGCCCGCTTCTCCGCCAGCCGCCACGCGACGTGCAGCCCCATGATCCCGCCGCCGACCACGACGAAGTCGGCGCTCGCGGGCTTCCCGCCGGCGGTCCGCGGCGACGTCTTCGGCTGCGGATCCGAAAGCTTCGTCGTCACGACATGATCCCGCCGCCGACCACGATGAAGTCGCCGGAGTTCACGTTCGGGCGCACTCCCATCCCTTCCTCCCGCAGCCGCGCCGTCGACGGGCGCCCGGACGGGCGGCGTGGATCACGACGGCGGCCGCGAGCGTAGCGCGCGGGCAGGACGTCGTGACCTCGGCGATACCGCGGAGCGCGCGTGCGGAGCGTAGGCTGCGACGCCGATGCGAGCATTCCTCGTCGCCGCACCGATCGTCGCGCTCGGGTGTACCGGCCCGAGCGAGAGGCCTGTCGCGGAGCGCGCCGGCGACGCGCCACCGGTCTCGATCTCGATCACGCTCGATCGCGCGACCCTCGCCGCCACGGACGAGGTCGCCGGCACGCTCCACTTCGAGTTCCACGCGCCGCCGAGTGGATCGGCGGAAGGAGCGACGGCGTGGTGCGCCGACACGACGTGGCGGCTCGAGCTCGCGAACGAGTGGGCGCCGCTCCTCGACCTCGTGGTCGAGGGGGACCCCGACCCTCCCTACCTGTCGCGAATCCTCTCCAAGGATCACGTCGCCGACTACCGCTTCAAGATCGTCCCGTGTCCCGAGTTCGCCGGGCGATCGAGTGCCTCCGCCGTTCCGCTGCGCCGGTTCGACGTCGGGAACCACGCCATGCGGATCGTCTTCGACGCGCGTGATCCCGGTGCGTGGCGCAGGGCGTCGTTTCAGGCGCCGGATGGAGGGCGCCTCGATCCGCTCGAAGGCTCGTTCAAGAGCCGTTGGGCGACCTTCGACATCGTCGCGGCGGGCCGGCCGCTCGATGCCGACGATCTTGAGGCGATCGTGTTTTCGACGGAGGAACGGCGGGCGGCGGACGTCTTCGCCGTGGAGGGCCCGCGCCTCCTGATGCCCGAGCGGATGGTCGCGATCGTCGCTCGATCGAATGGTGAGCGGCGCGGGTTCCTCGCGGAGGCATTCGTCCGTACGCGCACGGCCGACCGGTGGTTCAACGACAAGGCGTGGATCGCATTCCGTGCGCTGTTCACCGACGTCGGAGACTCGGGTCTCGACTGCTCGTCTCACGAGGCGACGCCGTTCATGACCCGGATCGCGCTCGGCCGGGTCGCTCCGATTCGTCACATCTCCGCGGCGACGTGCAACTTTTCGATGCGCTGGGCGGAGCGCAGTGGCGTGATCGCCAACTTCTCCCTGCGATCGAGCCGGCCTGCCGACACGCTCAACGCCGTCGCCATTCCGGGCCTTTTCCGCTGCTCGTGCGACGTGCACCCGCGGATCTGGGGCTGGCTCCTGGTCGAGTGACGCGCGCTACTTCGCCGGGCCCGCCGGGCCGAGCTTCTGGAGCAGGAGCTCCTTGATCAGGTTCGGGTCGCCCTTGCCCTTGGTGGCGCGCATGACGCGGCCGAGCAGCGCGTTGAGCGCCGTCTCCTTGCCGCCGCGGTAGTCGCCGACGATCTTCGCCTCCTGCTGCAGCACCTCGTCGACGGTGGTGCCGAGCGCCGAGGCGTCGCGGATCTGCAGCAGGTCGAGCGACTGCGCGGCGGCGGCCGCCTTCGCGCCGGTGTCGAGCATCTGGCGCAGCACCTTCTTGGCGGCGAGGTGCGAGAGCTCGCCGCGCTCCGCCATCTTCACGAGGTCGACGAGGTCGGCGGGCGTCGTCTTCAGCGACTCGAGCTCGCGCTTCGACTCGGTGAGCCAGCCCAGGACCTCGCCCTGCACCCAGTTCGCGGCCGCCTTGGGCGGCAGTCCAGCCGCCACGACCGCCTCGAAGAAGCGCGCGGTCGCCGGCTCCTCGGTGAGCACGCGCGCGTCGTACTCGGTCAGCCCCCACGCGTCGCGGTAGCGCGCGCGCTTCAACAGGAACGACTCGGGCAGCGCCTTCTTCAGCCGCTCGACGCGCGCCGGATCGATCTCGAAGACCGGCAGGTCGGGGTCGGGGAAGTAGCGGTAGTCGTCGGCGCTCTCCTTCACGCGCATCGAGACGGTCGTCCCCTCGGTGTCGCGGAACGAGCGCGTCTCCTGGACGATCTTGCCGCCGCCCTGCACGACCTCGGTCTGGCGCGCGATCTCGAAGACGAGCGCGCGCTCGACGTTGCGGAACGAATTGATGTTCTTGATCTCGACCTTCACTCCGAGCGGCGTCGTCCCCTTCGGCCGGATGCTCACGTTGGCGTCGCAGCGCAGCGACCCCTTCTCCATGTCGCACTCGGAGACGCCGGCGAAGCGCAGCAGGCGGCGCAGCGCCTGCAGGTAGGCCGACGCCTCGGCGGGGGAGGCGAGGTCGGGCATCCCGACGATCTCGACGAGCGGCACGCCGGCGCGGTTCAGGTCGACCAGCGAGGAGCTCGCGCCTTCGGGGTGGAGCGCCTTGCCGGCGTCTTCCTCCATGTGAACTCGCAAGACGCGAGCGCGCTTCGTCGCCCCCTTCTCGACCTCGAACTCGAGCACGCCGTGCTCGCACAGCGGCTCGTCGAACTGGCTGATCTGGTAGCCCTTCGGGAGGTCGGGATAGAAGTAGTTCTTGCGGTCGAACTTGGTGCGGCCGCGAATGGTGCAGGAGAGCGCGAGCCCGACCGTGATCGCGAGGTTCAGCGCCTCGTCGTCGAGCACCGGCAGCGAGCCGGGCTGCGCGGTGCAGACCGGGCAGATGCGCGAGTTCGGCAGTCCGCCGAAGCCCGCCTCGCAACCGCAGAAGAGCTTCGTCTTCGTGGCGAGCTGGCAGTGCACCTCGAGCCCGATCACCGGCTCGAATACGGCGGCGGCGCTCTTCACGTCAGCGGCCACGCGTCGCTCCTGCAGCGGGCGTCCCGGCCGGGTCGCAGGGCGCGAGGTCGAGCGCGAGCAGCTTCTCGAGCTCGCGCGCGACGCGCAGCATCCGGAAGTCGGAGCAGGCCGGCCCCTGCAGCTGCGCGCCGATCGGCAGCCCGCCCTTCGTCGTCCCGCAAGGGATCGAGAGGGCGGGCAGCCCGGCCAGCGGCGCGGGCGCCGTGAAGACGTCGCAGAGGTACATCTGCACCGGATCGGACGCCTTCTCCCCGATCGGGAAGGCGGCGGTCGGCGCGGTGGGACCCAGCACGAAGTCGCACTTCGTGAACGCCTCGGTGAACTCCTGCAGGATGCGCTGGCGGACCTGCAGCGACTTCTTGTAGTAGGCGTCGAAGTAGCCGGCCGAGAGCGCGAACGTCCCGAGCATGATGCGTCGCTTCACCTCGTCGCCGAACCCCTGCGCCCGCGTGAGGCCGTACATGTGCGAGAGCTCGCGCGCGTCGGCGCGCGGGCCGTAGCGCACGCCGTCGAAGCGGGCGAGGTTGCTCGACGCCTCCGACGTGACGACGAGGTAGTAGGTCGGGATCGCGTAGGGCGTCAGCGGGAGCGCCAGTGGGACGAGGCGCGCGCCCGCCTTCACCAGGAGCTGCTCGCACCGCTCGACCGCGGCGCGCACCTCGGGCTCGACCCCCTCGACCTTGTACTCGGCCGGGACGCCGACCTTGAGCCCCGCGAGCGTCGGCGCCGGCGCCTTCACCAGCGGCGCGAGGTCGACCTTGCGCGAGGTCGAGTCGCGGGGGTCGTGTCCGCCGATCACCTCCATCAGGAGCAGCGCGTCCTCGACGTTGAGGGCGATCGGCCCGACCTGGTCGAGCGACGACGCGAAGGCGATCAGCCCGTAGCGCGAGACGAGGCCGTAGGTCGGCCGCAGTCCGACCACGCCACACAGCGACGCCGGCTGGCGCACCGAGCCGCCGGTGTCGGAGCCGAGTGCCAGCGGCGCGAAGCCGGCCGCGACCGCCGCCGCCGATCCGCCGCTCGAGCCGCCCGGCACGCGCGCGAGATCGCGCGGGTTGCGGGTCGTGCCGTAGCCCGAGTTCTCCGTCGACGCGCCCATCGCGAACTCGTCGAGGTTGGTCTTTCCGAAGACGACGCCGCCCGCGGCGCGCACGCGCGCGACCACCGTCGCGTCGTAGGGCGGGAGGTAGCCGGCGAGGATCTTCGACGCGCACGTCGTCGGCACGCCGCGCGTGCAGAGGTTGTCCTTGATCGCGACCGGGACGCCGAGCAGCGCGCCGCTCGTGTCGCCGGCGGCGACCCGCCGGTCGATCGCGTCGGCGTCGGCGCGGATCGCCGCGGGATCGAGGTGGAGGAAGGCGCGGACCGTCCCGTCGTGGCGCGCCGCGCGTTCGAGGTAGTGGTCGGCGACCTGGCGCGCGCCGACCTTGCGGGCGCGCACCGCCTCGGCGATCGCGCGCGCCGACCGGGTGAGCTCGGGGGGGAGCGGCGCCATCGGCGCCGTCACTCGAGCACGCGCGGGACGCGGAAGAACTCGCCCTCCGCGCCGCGCGAGAGATTCACGAGAGCGGCCGGATCCGGCCACGGCGCCGCCACGTCGGGACGCACGGGACCCTTGAGCTCCGGCGGATGGGACGCGGGCGGCACGCCTTCGGTGGCGACCTCCCGCAGCTTCTCGAAGTACCCGAGGATCGCCGTGAGCTGCGACGCGAAGCGGTCGACCTCGGCGTCGGCGAGCTCGAGCCGGGCGAGGCTCGCGATCCTGCGCACTTCGGCGCCGTCCATCCCCTCCCTCCGTTCCTGGGAAGGCCGCCACCCTAGCAGACCCGCCGTGAATCGGGAGGGGAGCTCCGCGGCGGGGCGCCGCGTTGGTCGCGGCTGCGGCGGCGGGTAGCATCCCTCCCTTCGCATCGCGCGGCGGACGCGACGCCGCGCCCTCCATCAGGTCAGGCCCGCCCCGGAATGCTCGACCGCGTCAATCCCTCGGTGATCGGGTACGCCCTGAACATCGTGGGGCTCTTCTTCCTCGCTTCGGCGATCACCTTCAAGCGGCCGCGCCGCCAGGTCGAGGAGCTGCTCGGGATCGAACGGTCGCGCTCGCTCTACGCGATCCGCGAGCAGATCGTCAACCAGACCCAGACCTACATCGGCTTCGGGATCCTCGTCGTCGGCTTCGTCCTCGTGATGATGGAGGCGCTCGAACGCCGCGCATCTCCGCAGGCGCCCGCCCCCGGCCCCGAGCCGGTCGCCGCCGGCTGGATCTTCGCCATCCTGCTCGGCGCGGTCGCCCTGACCACCCTCGTGCTCAAGGTCGTCCAGCGCGGCTTCGTGAAGTCGAAGTTCCGGCGCATCGTCCGCGAGGTCGTGCGCGACTCGAAGTTCAACCTCGAGAAGAACCCCCAGCTCGCGGTGCAGATCGGCGAGCTGCTCCACATCCCCAAGCAGCCCGACCAGTCGGTCACCGATTACGTCGCCAAGGTCCGCAGCGCGCTCGGGGTCGAGCCGGGCGAGGCGGGGCGCGCCAAGACGCGACCGGCCTGACGCCCCGTCACCGCGCTGCGCGCGGCGCGTCCTCCGGGACGATGGGAGCGGAGCCGGTCGTCCACGACGTCACGCGGGCCCTGCGCGAGCTGGCCGGCGCCGCGCTCGACCTGCTCTACCCCTTCGAGTGCCTCGTCTGCGGCGCATGCGACGGGCCGGCGCGGCCGCCCGCGCTCTGCCGCGCGTGCGACGCGGCGCTGCCGCGCCGCGACCCGCGGCACCCGCCTCCGATCGGCGCCGGTCCGCTCGCCGGACGCGTCGTCGCGCTCGCGCTCGCTCCTCCGGCGAGCGACCTCGTCTACCAGCTCAAGTACGGCGGCGCGGTCGCGGCGGCGCTGCCGCTGGCCGCGGCGCTCGAGGCGGCGGTGCGCGCCGGCGGCTTCGAGCGGGAGCTCGACGCGCTCGTCCCGGTGCCGGTCTTCTGGCTCAAGGCGTGGCTGCGCGGGGTCGACCACGCCGGCGCGCTCGCGACGGAGCTCGCGCGTGGACTGCACATTCCAGTGCGTCGTCTGCTGTCGAGGCGCCGTCCGACGGTCGCGCAGGGGCAGGCGCGCTCGCCGGCGGAGCGGGCGCGCCAGGTCCGGGGCGCCTTCGCGGTCCGCTCGCCGCGCCGCGTGCAGGGCCGCGTCCTCGCCCTGGTCGACGACGTCGTGACGTCGGGTGCGACCGCCCAGGAGTGCGCGCGCGTCCTGCTCGCCGCAGGGGCGCGCCGCGTCGTCCTCTTCGCCGCGGCGGGGAACGGCTGAGAGCCTTCCGGGAGATCAGCTCCCGGCGCCGCGGATCTCCTCGCGCAGCAGGCGCAGGTCGCGGACGAACTGCTGGATCGCCTTCTGGTCGTCGGCGTGGATGTCGCCGAAGTCGGCGGTGACCTTGATGCCGTCCGGCTCCTTCACCGCCGCGCGCACCGTGCAGGGGAAGTCGAAGTAGTAGGCGCGCCGGAACAGCGGCAGGCGGAACTTCGCCTTGATCGGCGTCCCCGCCGCGAACATCGCGAGCGCGCCGGGCGCGACGAAGGTGATCGCGTTCTCCTCGAGGGTCGCCATCTTCGCGACGCCGCTGGTGGCGAGGTACTGCTTCTGGAGGTTCTCGTCGACGAAGCGGACGAGGACGGCGTTGTCGGCGGGGAGGTCGACCTTCTCCGGACTCTGCGCGCGCAGCGCCTTGGCGCCCTCGTCGTCGTTCTTGAACGACTTCAGGATCGTGCCGAGCCCCAGCATCTCGAGCGTCTCGCGCACGCGCTGGCTCGGCTCGGAGACGACCAGGTCGCCGCCGAGCCCGCGCAGCCGCTTGCGCGCCTTGATCAGGCTGCCGACCGCCGTGGAGTTGATGAAGAGGACGAGGCGGAGGTTCACGACGAGGTTGAGCGTGCCGCCCTGCACGATCCCCTCGACCTGCTCGAGGAAGGGGTTGGCCGCGAACGAGTCGAACTCGCCGGTGAGCGTCAGGCAGGCGACCCCTTCGTCGAGCACGGCTCGTTGGATCTTCATCGTCTCTCTCGTGGCGAGTGGGGGGCGAAGGGACTGCGCGAGGGCGCTGCATTGTGCCTGCACGGGGAGGTGGGTCAAGGCGCCGCGTGCACGTTCCGTCGTCATCAGTAAGATCGCGCGCCCCCGAGCAGCGTCGCCGCGGCGAGCCGCCGCGCGCCACGCGCCGGTCCGAGTCGAGACCCGACCCTGTCGCCCACTCCGTTCAAGCTGAAGAACCTCTTCTCGCGCCTCGGCCGGAAGGACGCGCGGGAAGATTCTGGAACGGCCGTCGGCGGGAGCGCGCCCTCGAAGTCGCTCTCCGGCTCCGGAAGCTCGACGGGCTCGGCGAGCGAGTCGTCGACCTTCCTCACCGGCGACGACCGCATCGACAGCCGCAACGTCCGGCTCCTGCTCGAGACCATGGCCGACCTGATCTCCGACCACGACCCGGCCGGGCTGGTCTCGAAGATCGTCGACCGGGCGATCCGCGCCGTCCGCGCCGAGCGCTGCATCCTGCTGCTCAAGGACGCCGACGGCACGCTCCAGGCCGCCGTCGCGCGCGACGAGCGCGGCAACGACCTCGGCGCGAACTTCCGCTACTCGACGTCGCTCGCGACCAAGGCGTTCGAGCAGCCCGAGTGCCTGATCCGGAGCATCGGGGACAGCGACCAGCCGAGCGACCTCTCCGCGTCGGTCGTCGACCTGAAGTTGCGCGCGGTCATGTGCGTGCGCCTCTCCTTCAAGGACGACGTGCTCGGCGTGATCTACGTCGACTCGCGCGCGACCGCGCGGCAGTTCACCTCGAAGGACTCGCGCTTCTTCGAGGCGCTGGCGCGCGCCATCTCGATCGTGCTCGAGAACGCCCGCCTCCTGCGCGCCGCCCTCGAACGCGAGCGCCTCCAGCGCTCGCTCGAGATCGCGCGCGAGGTGCTCGCGGCGCTGCTCCCGAAGGACCCGGCCGACCTCGCCGGCTTCGACCTCGCCGGCGCCTCGATCCCCGCCGAGACGGCGGCCGGCGACTACTACGACTTCGTGCGCTGCCCGGACGGCCGCCTCGGCATCGTCATCGGCGACGTGACCGGCCACGGCGTCGGGCCGGCGATGGTCATGACCGGCGCGCGCTCGGCGCTGCGCGTCCTGTTCCGCGACGGCCACGACGAGGGGACCATCCTCGCGCGCCTGAACGACCAGCTCGTCGAGGACCTCGGCGACGGCCGCTTCATGTCGATGGTGATCGGGCGGCTCGACCCGAAGGCGCGCACGCTCACCTACGCGAACGCGGGGCAGACGCCGCCGCTCCTGCTGCGCAAGGCGGGCGGCGCGACCAGCCTGCCGACGGGCGCCGCCGCGCTCGGCATCGAGACGGGCATCGTCTACCAGGCGGCGCCGCCGGTCACGCTGGCGCCGGGCGACGTGCTCGTCTGGTACACGGACGGCATCGTCGAGGCGCGCGACGCGGGCGGCAACCTGTTCGGGCTCGAGCGCATCGAGAGCCTGCTGCGCGCGAATCCCGGCGCGAGCGCGCGCCAGCTGATCGACCTCATGCGCGCCGAGGTCGCGAAGTTCGTCGGCGCCGACCGCTTCGAGGACGACCTGACGCTGGTCGTGCTGCGCGCGACCTGACCGCGCGCGGCGCGCCGGAGACGGAGCCTCTTGGCGAACGACTTCGACCTCGTCCTGCGCGACGTGAGCGTGCCGGCCGCGGCGCTCGTCGCGCCCGGACCCGCGCCCGAGCGCGCGCCGCGCGGACTCCTCCAGCGCCTCGACGTCGGCGTCCGCGGCGGGCGCATCGCCGCGCTCGAGCGCGGCCTGCCGCGCGGCGCGGAGGAGGTCGCCGCCGCGGGCGCGCTGCTGCTGCCCGGCTTCGTCGACAACCACGTCCACTACCGCGAGCCGGGGGCCGACGCCAAGGAGGGCTACGTCACCGGCTCGGCCGCGAGCGCGCGCGGCGGCGCGACGACGATCGGCGAGATCCAGAACAACCGGCCGCTCGTGACGACGGCGTCGCAGTGGCGCGCGAAGGTCGTGTCGGTCGAGGCGCGCTCGCGCGTGCGCGTGCTCGCGTACGGCTGCGCGGTCGCCGGGAACCTGCGGGAGCTGCGCGAGCTCGCGCGCGTCGCGCCGGGCGTGAAGCTCTTCATGGCGGGGGATCCCGACCTCGAGGTGAGCGAGCTCTCGGCGCTGCGCGCCGTCTTCACCGAGGTCGCGGCTGTCGACGGCCTGCTCGTGCTGCACGCCGAGCACGGGCCGACCGTGCGCGACGGGCAGAAGCGCTTCGGCGAGCGCGCCGTCGACTTCTCGCGCGCCCGCTCGGCCGAGGCGGAGCGGGTCGCCGTCGAGCAGTCGATCGAGCTCTGCGCCGCGACCGGCGCTCGCATCCACCTCTTCCACGTGTCGTCCGCCGCCGCGTGCGACGCGATCCGCGCCGCCAAGGCGCGCGACCTGCCGGTGAGCGCCGCCGCGTGCGCCCACTACCTCCTCTTCACCGACTCCGACGTCGCGGCGCGCGGCGCGGTGCTCAAGTGCAACCCGTCGATCAAGAGCGCCGACGACCGCATCGCGCTGCGCGCGGCCGTGCGCGACGGCGTGCTCGACGTCGTGCAGAGCGACCACGCCCCGCATCCGCGCGACGAGAAGGAGCGCGCGTTCGCGCTCGCGCCGTCGGGCATCCCCGGCGCCGACCTCTTCCTGCCGCTCTGGCTCGCGCTGGTCGACGAGGGCGTACTCGACCTCGACGCCCTCGTCGCGCGCGGAGCGCTGGGGCCGGCGCGGCTCCACCGGCTCGACGACCGCGGCCGCATCGGCGTGGGCGCGCTCGCGGACCTCGTGCTGATCGAAGAGAAGGCGTGGACCGTCGCCGAGGAGGAGTTCGCGTCGAAGGCGAAGCTCTCGCCCTACGTCGGGCGGACGTTCCGCCGCCGTACGGCGAAGGTGTGGGTGGGGGGGAAGCTCGTCTTCGATCGCGCGCGGAGCGAAGACCTCGCCGCGCTCGAGAAGGCGGCGCCGCCGCCGCTGCAGGCGCTCGGCGCGGGCGGCGGCGGGCCGGCGAGCTCCGTCTGTTGCTGAGTCGAGCGAGCGAGGGAGCTGCCGCCATGTCCGACGCGCAGGACGTCACGAAGACCGCGATCTGGAAGCACAAGTCGCCGCGCCCGACCGTCGACTCGATCGTCGTGCGCGGCGGCAAGGTCCTGATGGTCCGCCGCAAGTGGCCGCCGCCCGGCTGGGCGCTGCCCGGCGGCTTCGTCGACGTGGGCGAGACGCTCGAGCAGGCCGTCTGCCGCGAGACCCTCGAGGAGACCGCGCTGCGCGTGACGAAGCTCCGCCAGCTCCACACCTACTCCGACCCGCGCCGCGACCCGCGCCAGCACACCGTCGGAACGATCTTCGAATGCGAAGCCGACGGCGAGCCCGTCGCCGGCGACGACGCCGCGGCCGTGCAGTGGTTCGCCTTCGATCAGCTGCCGCCGGACATTCCGTTCGACCACCGGCAGGTCCTCGAGGACTTCAAGGCGCGGAAGTACCCGGGCGGGATGGAGGCGGCGCCAGCGAAGAGGGCGTGAAGTCGCACGCGAACGGGGACGTCGCGCGTCTCACTTCCACTCGATCAACGCGTCGATCGTGGCGCCCTCGACGACGTTCACGTAGACCTCGCCGTGTCCCTGGTGGCTGGCGTCCATGACATAGAGCCACGTCCTTCCGACCGGCAGATCGTCCAGCGTGAGGCGGCCGTCCGACGGCAATACGACCAACTGGTCGTTGCCCATCAACAGTTCCGGGAAGTTGCCCGAGAAGCCGGGATCGACGAAGAAGCCGACGATCAGCCGCAACCCGTCGCCGAGCGCGGAGCCGTCGGGACGTTGAACCCGGACCTGCACCGTTCCGCGCGGCACGCGCAGCGAAGGCACCCCGCGCTTCACGTCGTCGGAGCTCAGCACGCGGCTCGCGACGTACCAAGGATGCGTCGTCGCCGCGCCGGCGAGGTCGAAGGCGCGGCCGTCCTCGGACAACAGCACGAGGTACTGCTTCGCGTCGGGCAGGTCGACGGCGAGGCGGCCGTCGACGAGGTCGACGTCGTCGTGGTGCCGGAGCCCACTCGCATCGAGGTAGAGGATCACGGCGCGCTTCGCGCCGGGCCGCGCCTTGTCGACGATCGGTGCGTCGAGCCGGCGCCGACCCTTCGCCTCGCGCCACGGTTCGAGG
>DASRRB010000079.1:0-12421 GCA_035695985.1 Planctomycetota bacterium
CGACCTTGGTGCGCGACCGCTCCAGCGCCGCGGCGGCGCGCGGCGCGGGCGCGCCGGACTGCTCGACCAGGAACTGCGTGAGCTCGCGCACGCGCGCCGCGACGGCGCGCACGGTCGCGAGGAAGTCCGGCTCGTCGCGGAAGAGCTCCTCGCCCTGGTGCACGAGCATGTCGGCGCACGAGCCCGACGGGACGACGATCGGCCCGACGGTCCGCGCCAGGAGCCCGATCGTGCGCCGCGCGACGCGCTTCGCCTCGGCGCGAAAGCCGGCGTTGTGGGCGGGCTGCCCGCAGCAGGTGAGTCCGCGCGGCCGCTCGACCTCGAACCCGTTGCGCTCCAGCAGCTCGACCGATGCAATGCCCGCTTCGGGCAGGAAGTCGTTCACGAGGCAGGTCGGAATGAACTGGACACGCCGCGACGGAGCGGACGGAGGCGGCGTCGCGTCGGCCATGGCGGCTCCGGTGGAACGGAAGGCACCATTCTGCCGATGCGACACCCGTCTCTGACTCAGAGCAGGTCGAGGATCTCCGAGAGCGCGTCGACCTTCGCGCGGTAGTTGGCGTCGACGGCGAAGGCGACGTTCCACGGCAGGGCGCTCTTCTCCGCCAGGATCCCGAGCGCGATCTCCGCGAAGCCGCGCTGCAGCGGCTGCTTCGACTTGTTGCCGAGGATCTCGAGCAGCGGCTTCACGGCGGAGCGGTCGCCGACGAGGCCGACCGCCTGCGCGGCCGACGCCGTCTCGGCGAGCGTCTCGGAGCTCTCGAGGTAGCGGATCAGCGCCGGCAGCGCGTCGACGTCGCCCATGAGGCCGAGCGCGCGTGCGAGCTGCAGCCGGTACCGCGGGTGGAGCCCCTTCTTCTGGATCTCCTCGCGCATGTCCGCCGCGTGGGTCGTGACGCGCATGAGGCCGAGCCCGACCGCGATGTAGCCCTTGAGCGGCGCGTCGTTCGACTCCTCGTAGCGCTTCCAGAGGTCGTCCGACGCCTCCTTCGCGTCGAGCAGCCCGAGCGCGACCGCCATCGCCCCGCTGTACGAGGGGTTGGTCGTCGCGTCGAACGCGGCCTGAATGCCATGCGCGACCGCCGCTTTGCGCCCATCGGGGAGCTTGTCATTACGCGCATAAATCGCGCTGCCGAGCGCGGCGTAGGGCTGGTGGGTGATGCGGTGCGGTTCGGCGAGCTCGTGCTCGAAGAAGGCGGCGAGCTTCGCGTGCACCTCGGGGTGGCGAGCCGGATCGGCGTCGCGCGCCCCGATCTGTGCGATCGCGATGATCGAGAAGTGGCGCGTCGAGTCGTCCTTCTGTGCCGCGACGGTGCCGATCAGTGCGTCGAGCACGTCGGCGTCTTCGGCCGTCGCGACCATCCCGAGAGCGATCGCGAGCGAGCGGCGCAGGTGGATGTCGCTCGACTCGTCCTGGAACTGCCGCAGCAGCCGCGGACCGAGGACTGCGTGGACCGCCGCCGCTCCGGCGTCGCCGGAGCGCGCCAGCCGTCCCAGCGCGATCGGCGCCTGCGCGCGCACCAGCGGGTTGGCCGCGCGGTCCTGCATCAGCGCGAGCAGGAAGCGGACGAGCTCCTCGTGCCCCGCCGGTTCCTCGCCGAGCATCCCGAGCGCGAGCACCGCCATCCCCTTCACGCCGAGGTTCGCCGTCCCGCTCTCGCCGACCGCGCGCTCGAGGTCGCCGCGCGCGGCGGTCGCGTGCAGCAGTCCGAGCGCCGCCGCCGCGAAGGCGCGCACCAGCGGCTCGACCCCTTCGGGATGCGCGGTGAGGCGACGCCCCTCCGCCGTGTCGTCGAGGAGCGCCGTCAGCGGCGCGACCGCCGCCGGATTCCCGAGCACGCCGAGCGCGAGCGTCGCCGCTTCGCGCGCCGACTTCTCCTTGTGGCCGAGCGCCTGCCGCAGCGCCTCGAAGACCTTGGCGCTCCCCTCGTCGGGGCGCACCGAGCGGCCGAGCGCGAGCGCGGCCGAGTCGACGACGTCGGGATGCGACTCGACGAGCCCTTCGAGCAGCGGCGGGACGATGTCGCGCTCGATCTCGCCGGCGCCCGGCCGGGTCGCCGGCAGGAGGTCGCCGCCGCGCCGGCGCGAGCTGAAGCGGCTGGCGCCCGACGTGATCGCCGACTTTCCGAGCCGCGCCTTGAGCTGCAGGAACGGCTCCTTGTTGTGCTCCCACCAGAACTCCCAGCGCTCGTAGCCCTCGCTGCCGCCGCGCTTGGTCATCCCGCCGGAGCCGCCGCGGATGCCGCCGCCGCCGCCGGTCGGCGGCGCGGCCGGACCGCCGGTCCCCGGCCCGCGCGGACGTCCGGTGTTGGGAGTGCCCGGACCGGGCGTCGAGGGGCCGCCCGGATTGCCGGGCGGCGTCGTGTCGCCGCCCCCCGGATCGTTGGGGGGCGTCGCGTCGCCGGGGCCGTCGTACTGGCCGCCTCGGTAGTTGCCGCCGTGCGCCGAGGCGACGGCGCTCCCGGTCACGATCGAGACCGCTGCGAACCCTGCCGCGAGAAGTCCCTTTCGCATCGGAGTACTCCTTCCGATCGGCGACCAGGAATGCAGAGCTGCGGAGTCGTGTTGAGCCGCGCCGACCCGACGCGGCGACGCGGAGTGTGTCAATCCAGCCGGGAAAGCGATAGCCCGAGATTCACGCCGTCCAGGGGGTCGGCGATTTCACCGAGGGAACGCCTGCGGATTGCCGGCGTCGACGTTCAAGAGGTTGCCGGTCGACTTGCCGGAGCGCTCGCTCGCGAAGAAGGCGATCGCCTCGGCGACGTCCTCGGGGAAGACGTCGCGTTTGAGGAGGCTGCGCTTGCGGTAGACCTCCTCGAGGTCGGCCTCCTGCACGCCGTAGGCGGCGGCGCGCTCCCGTCTCCAGTCGCCCTGCCAGATCTTGCTGCCGCGCAGGACGGCGTCGGGGTTGACGGAATTCACGCGGATGCCGTGCTCGGCGCCCTCGAGCGCGAGGCAGCGCGCCAGGTGCAGTTCGGCCGCCTTCGCCGTGCAGTAGGCGGCGGCCTGCGGCGACGCGGCGAGCGCGTTCTTGCTCGCCACGAAGACGATCGAGCCGCCGAGCCCCTGCGTCTTCATCACGCGATAGCCCTCGCGCGCGAAGAGGAAGTAGCCGGTCAGCAGCACGTCGACGTTCTTCTGCCAGATCGCGAGCGACGTCTCCTCGAAGGGCGCCGCGCTCGCGAGGCCGGCGCAGCAGACGACGACGTCGAGTCCGCCGTAGTCCGCGCACGCCGACTGCACGGCGGCGATCACCTCCGCCTCCTTCGTGACGTCGGCGACGACGCTGCGCACGGCGTCGCGCGCGAACTCCTTGGCGAGCTCCGCGTCGGCCGCGGCGAGCGCCGGCGCGTCGAGGTCGGTCAGCACCACCGCCGCGCCGTCCTGCAGGAGCCGCCGCGCGGTCGCCTTGCCGATCCCGCCGGCGCCGCCCGTGACGAGCGCGACGCGGCGCGACAGCGCCCGCTCCGGCGGCAGGCGCTTCAGCTTCGCCTCCTCGAGCTGCCAGTACTCGATGCCGAACGCCTCCTTCTCCGGCAGGCCGACGTAGCCGCCGACGCGCTCGGCCCCTTTCATCACGTGGATGGCGTTGACCCAGAACTCCGCGGCCTGGCGCGCCATCGCCTTGTCCTTGGAGAAGGCGAGCAGCCCGATGCCGGGGACCATGACGACGACGGGAAAGGGGTCGCGCAGCGCGGGCGAGTCGGGCCGCCGGCAGCGCTCGTAGTAGGCGAGGTAGCGCGCGACGTAGTCGCCGAGCTTCGGGTCGACCGCCGCCAGCACGTCCGCGGGCGTCGTCGTCGCGCCGACCTCGAGCAGGAGCGGCTCGATCTTGGTGCGCAGGAAGTGGTCGGGGCAGCTCGTTCCGATCGCGCAGAGGCGCGCGGCGTCCTTCGAGCCGGCGAACTCGAGCACGTCGTCGGAGTCGTCGAAGTGCGCGACCTTACGCGCCTCTTTCGAGAGCCGGCCGCGCAGCGCCGGCATCAGCGCCGCGACGAAGGCGCGCCGCTCGGCCGGCCCGCGCGCCGCGACCTGCACGCCGCCGAAGGCGGCCGCCGCCGGCTTGCGGTCGAAGTACTCGATGGCCCGGTTGATCAGGACGAGCGCGAGCTCGTAGCACGCCTTCGACGTCTCGGCCCAGTGGATCAAGCCGTGGTTCTGCAGCACGATCCCCTGGAGCCGGGGGTTCTTCCTGCAGGCCTCGCGCAGCTTGAGCCCGAGGTCGAAGCCGGGCCGCTGCCACGGCAGCCAGCCGACCTCTTCGCCGTAGATCTCGCGCGTCGCACGCTCGCCGTCCTGCGCGGCCGCGAGCGCGATCACCGCGTCGGGGTGCAGATGGTCGACGTGCCGGAACGGCAGGAACGCGTGCAGCGGCGTGTCGATGCTGGTCGCGCGGGGATTGAGGTTGAAGGTGCAGTGCGCGTAGAGGGCCGGCATCGCGTCCTCGTGCGCGCGCCCCTCGTACTTCTGCTCGAGCGCGAGCAGCTTCGCCTGGTAGAGCGACGCGAAGCCGTCGAGCTTGCTGGTCCCGAGGTCGCCGCCGCTCCCCTTGACCCAGAGCACCTCGACGTCGTCGCCCGTGAGCGGGTCCTTCGTCCGCACTTTCGCCGAGGTGTTGCCGCCGCCGAAGTTCGTGACGCGCAGATCGGAGCCGAGCAGGTTCGAGCGGTAGATCAGGAGCTGCTCTTGCGAAAGGCCGGCGGCGTGCGCGTCGTCCCAGCGGCTCTCGATCGTGCGGGCGCGGGTCATGCGGCCGACGTTACGCGTCGCGTCCCCGGCCGACGAGAGCCTCGACCGCCTTCTGCTTCGCCGCCCGCAGGTCGACCTTGCCGGTGCCGAGGAGCGGCAGCTCCGCGACCTGCACGAAGTGGTCGAGGCGCGGGAGGAAGAGGTTGGGGAGGCCCGAACCGGACATCCGCTCGAGCAGCGGCGCGATCTCCGAGGCGGGGAGCGTGTGGAGGACGGCGAGCCGCTCGCCGCGGGTCGCGTCGGGGACCGCGGTCACGACGAAGGTCGGCACGATGAGGTTCGCCTGCTTGTGCAGCTCCTCCTCGACGCGGCCGTGCGGGACCATCTCGCCGCCGATCTTGGAGAAGCGCGAGACGCGGTCGGTGATCTTGATGAAGCCGTCCTCGTCGACCTGCGCGAGGTCGCCGGTCACGTACCAGCCGTCGCGGATCACCTGCGCCGTCAGGTCGTCGCGGCCGAGGTAGCCCTTCATCACGTTGGGGCCGCGCACCAGCAGCAGCCCCTCCTTTCCGGGCGGCAGCGCCTCGAACGTCTCGGGTTGCACGACGCGCACGGTGACGCCGGGGAGCGGCTGGCCGACGGTGCCGCGCCGCCAGCCCGCCTGATAGAAGCCCGCCGCGCGGAAGTCGGGCGTGCTCGCGGCGACGACCGGCGAGCACTCGGTCGCGCCGTAGCCCTCGAGCGGCTTGATCCCGAACCAGTCCTCGAACGCGGTGACGAGGCGGTCGGGCAGCTTCTCCGCGCCCGCGAGCACCACGCGCAGCGTCCCGAACTGCGCCGGCGTGCAGCGGCGCAGGTAGATCGCGAGCAGCGTCGGCGTCGAGAGCAGGAAGGTGACGCGGTGGCGCTCGACCAGCTCGCCGATCGCGGAGGCGTCGATCGGGCTCGGGTGCCAGACAGTCGCGAGCCCCTCGATGGCCGCGAACCAGAGCGTCGCCGTGTAGCCGAAGCTGTGGAAGAGCGGCAGCACACCCAGGATCTTGTCGTCGATCGTGGTGCGGAACGCCTGCGCGAGCGCCTCGACGTTGCTGTCGACGTTGAAGTGGGTGAGCATCACCCCCTTCGGCTCGCCGGTCGAGCCGCTGCTGAAGAGGATCGTCGCGACGTCGTCGACGCGCACGTCGTGACGCGCGCCGCACCAGCGCTCGATCAGGCGCGCCGGCGAGAAGACGGCCATGAGGGCCGCCTCGCGCCGGATCGCCACGGTGACGCGCGGCTCGACCTCCTCGAGGAAGAGCGGCCGCACGCCCGCCGGCAGCTCGACCTTGGCGCGCGCCAGGAACTCGCGCGAGGTGACGACGACGCGCAGCCCGCCCTGACGCACCGCGGAGGCCATCGCCGCCGGTCCGGCCGTGAAGTTCAGGTTGACCGCGGTGCGGCCGGCCAGCGTGACCGCGAGGTTCGCGAGCGCGCCGCCGATCGACGGCGGCAGCAGCAGGCCGATGCGCGGGTCCTCGCCGAAGTCGTCGCGCAGCACGTGCGCCAGGCACATCGCCGAGACGAGCGCCCGCATGCGCGAGAGCTTGGGCGTCTTCTGGTCGGCGAAGAGGAGGCGCCACGGGCGGCGCCGCGCCGCGCGGATGAACGAATGATGCAGCGGCTTGCGGCTGTCGCGCCGCTCGCTCCACGCCTTCTCGCCCAGCATCTGGACGTGGCGGCGCACCTCCCAGATCGAGGTCGTGGAGGGCAGCCCGGCGCCGTAGCTCACCGTCACCGGGTAGGCGATGCGCTCGGGCAGCTTCCAGAAGAAGCGCTGACCGCTGTAGCTGAAGAGGCTCCCCCACACGCGGTCGAGGTGGACGGGGATGATCGGGACGGCGCGCCCCTTGACGATGCGCTCGAGCCCGCGCCGGAACGGGTTCAGCATCCCGGTGCGCGTGATCTGCCCCTCCGCGAAGATGCAGACGAGGTTGCCCTCGTCGAGGTGCTTGCCGGCGTCGCGCAGCGCGCGCAGGATCGAGCGCGGCCCCCCCTCCGAGCTGATCGGGATCGCCCGCAGCCAGCGCAGCACGCGCCCGAGGATCGGCCGCGCGAAGAACGACGAATCGACCAGGAAGCGGACCGGCCGGTCGAGGCTCGCGATCAGGAAGAGGCCGTCGGCGAAGGAGACGTGGTTGGGGACGAGCAGCGCGCCCCCCTTCTCCGGGACGTTGCTCCGCCCCACCACCTTGAGGCGGTAGATCGAGTGGGTCAGCAGGAACAGCACGAGGCGCACGAACGCCTGCGGCACGACGAACGCCGCCCCCACCGCCGCGCCGAGCGTGAAGAGGGCCGAGAAGATGAAGAGCGCGCGGCCGTTCGCGGCGGCGCTCGTCCCGAAGATGATGCCGCCGTGGCGTTCGACGCCGACCGTGCCGGCCCACGCGAGCGCGGCGCCGAGCGCGATGCCGCCCGCCATGAGCGCGTTCGCGATCGCGATGATCGCGCCGCGCCGGTCCTCGGGCGCGCGCCACTGCATGATCGCGTCGAGCGGCACGAGCAGCAGCCCCGCCGACGCGCCCATCAGCAGCATCAGCGTGAAGGTCCCGATGCGGCCCGGCTCGATCACCGCGAGCGCGAACGTGAAGCCCGCCAGCAGGAACGCGCCGAGCGGCAGGAGGCCGGTCTCCACCTTGCGCGCCGACTGCTTGCCGGCGAAGGCGCTGCCGAGTCCGACGCCGATGCCGAGGAACGCGATCGGCACGGTCGCGAGCCGGTCGGGGAAGTTGAGGCGGTTCTTGGCGTCGACCTGCAGCGTCTGGCCGATCAGCGTCGCGATCGCCCAGAAGGCGGCGCTGCCGATCACCGCGAGCATCAGCATCGGGTCGCTCTTGATGGACCTCAGCGCCTCGAGCAGGACGCGCGGCGAGTAGTTGCGCGTGCTCGCCGCCGGGACGCGTGGGATGCGGCGCGCCGCGAACCAGCCGGCGAGGGAGACGACCGTGAGGAAGGCCGCCGCGATCCAGGTGTGGGGCCACGCCTCGAAGGTGATGAAGCCGGCCACCGCCGTCCCGCTCACGATCCCGAAGAAGTTCCACATCTCGAGCTGGCCGTTGGCGTCCGACAGCCGCTCGTGCGAGACGAGCTCGGGCAGGATGCTGTAGCGCGCCGGCTGGAACAGGGCCGCCTGCAGGCCGAGCAGGACGAGCAGCACGTACAGGGGCCACCCGCCGGTCGGGTTCACGGCGAGGATCGCGGTGCCGAGCGCGACGAGGCCGGTGAGCATCCCCATCGAATTGACCATGATGCTGCGCTTGCTGAAGCGGTCGGCCAGGATCGCGGAGGGGATCGACGCGACCATCAGCGGGATCAGGAAGACCGCGAACGCGATCGCGTAGGAGCGCTGCTGCACCTCGTCGCTGGCGGTCAGCTCGCCGCGCTCGTCGATCAGGCCGGCGCCGCGCAGCGTGCAGAGCGCGATGACGAGGTTCCACGCCTTGTCGACGAAGGCGCACAGGAACTGGGCGGCCATCAGCCCGGAGAGCGGGTTGGTGGCTCGATCCGACGCGCTGCCCGCCGTCCCCGCGGTCCCGCCCGCGCCACCTGTCGTCGAACCGTCCATCCCGCTCCGTCTTCCGTGGGGGCCCGGCCCCCCTCAATCGCGCCCGGCCGCCCGGGTCGCACCGCGCAGCTTCGCCGACGCCGCGCGCGAATTGAAGCGCCGTTCCTCCGGAGAGGCCCGCACCGGCTCCGCCGTCGCTTCCTCATAAAGGGCGTCGGCGAGTCCGCGCCGGAAAGCGTCCTTGACCTGCCGGTCCTCGCCGCTGTGGAAGCTGATCACGGCGATGCGGCCGCCGGGCTTCAGCACGTAGGGCGCCACGCGCAGCAGCTCGTGCAGCTGGCCGGGCTCGTCGTTCACCTTCATCCGCAGCGCCTGGAAGGTCCGCGCCGCGGGATGGAGCGTCCGGCCCGCGTGTGCCGCCTCGTCGCGGACCTCGCGACGCGAAGTCCCCTTCGCGCGGAGCACGACTTCGACGAGCTGATGCGTGCGCTCCAGTGGCCGCACCGCGCGCGCCGCGACGATCTCCGCCGCGATCGCCGCGGCGTCGGGCTCGTCGGCGAGGTCGCGCAGCAGCGCGGCGAGCTCGTCCTCGGGGATCTCCCGCAGCAGCGCGGCGCCGCTCGTCGGGCGGCGCTCGTCCATGCGCAGGTCGAGCGGGCCGTCGTGCTTCAGGCTGAAGCCGCGGGCGGGATCGTCGAGCTGCATGCTCGACACGCCGAGGTCGGCGAGGAGGCCGTCGACCTGCGCGAGCCCCTCGGCTGCGAGCACCTTGCCGATCGCCGCGAAGCGGACCGCGTGGAGATGGAGCGCGTCGCCGAACTCCGCGAGCCGGGCGCGCGTCTTCTCGAGCTCGCGCGCGTCCTGGTCGAGGCCGATCAGCCGGCCCCCCGGCGCGATCTTCTCGAGCAGCGTCCGTGCATGGCCGCCGAAGCCGAGCGTGCAGTCGACGATCGTCTGCCCGGGCCGCGGGTCGAGGAGCTCGAGCACCTCGCGCAGCAGCACCGGCGCGTGCGTCCCGACCGGGACGCGGCCCTTGTCGCGCAGGTGCGCCGTGTGCTCCGGATGCGCGGAGGCGGCGTGCTCCTTGTATCGCTCCGCGAACTTGCGCGGGTGGGAGCCGGAGTAGCGCGGGCGGCGGCCGGGCCGCGGCGGTCGGGATGCGTCGTCGGCGTTCGCGTTCACTTCGAGCTCGAGAGTTCCTGCCAGAGCGCGTCGACCTCGTCGGCGTGGACTTGGAAGGCGAGCTTCGAGGGAGTCTCGCTCGCGTCGCCGCGCGTCGAGACCTCCTGCATGCAGCGGGTCAGCTCGACGCGCCGCGGCGCGCCGCCCGCGTCGATCTGCGCGAAGAGGCGCACTTTCCAGCGCTCGCCTTCGTCGAGCGAGAGGCGCGACGTGCCGCCGGACACGACGGTCGTCGAGTAGTTGTCGCGCAGGAACCCCGGCAGCGGCCGCGACGAGTCGGCCGCGACGATCCAGTGCAGGTCGTAGCAGTGCGGCGCCTCGCCCGCGTCGAGCGCGATCTCGACGTCGCGCTGCTCGAGCGGCTCGAGGACGATCGAGACGTCGCCGCGTCCGTGCAGCTCGCGGACGCGCCGGAAGCTCACCGCGTCGACGTCGATCCAGGCCGACTCGAGGGCCGACTCGAACGACGCCTCGCCCGCGGCGACGAGCTCGGTCCGCCACGGCTCCGTCGGCGCGTCGACCGGGGAGACGCGGACCCACGCCGCCGGCGGCGGCGCGCCGTCGCTGCGCGAGAGGTGGATCCGCCACGCGGTGCGCGCGCGGACGACCGTCAGCGGCGCGAGGCGCGGATCGACCGTGACCTCGGCCGGCCGGACCTCGACGTCGTCGACCCATGCGACGACGCCGGAGCGCGGGTCGTTCGGAGTCGTGGAGACGAGGAGGTCGTAGCGGCCGGGCCGCAGCTCGAAGGTGAATGCCCACGTCGTGCCCGGCTCGCTCGTCTCGCGCCGCGCGTAGAACGCCTGGTCGGAGAGCGTCGGCCGCGGGAGCGCACTCCCGCCCGAAGGCGGCGCGTGCGCCGCCGCGCAGAGCGTGACGTCGAAATCGGCAGCGACCGTCCCGACGATCCGCCCCGTCCGTGGCAGCGCGATCTCCAGCTCGCGGTCGTCGGTCGGGATCTCCTCGACGGCGGTCGCGAAGCCGGGCGGCGGGACGAAGAGGAGCTTCTCCTCGGTTCCGGTCACGTTTCCGATCAGCACGAAGCGGCCTTCGGCGTCGCTCGTCGTTCCCGGGCCGAACTTCGAGAACAACGGTCCGAGCCCTCTCCGTTCGCCGGCGAGGAAGACGTCGACGTTCGCGAGCGGCCGCCGCAGATCGTCGACGATGCGCCCCGCCGCGAGGATCGGGATCGCGACGACCGCGACGTCGCCGACGTCGGTCACGGGCTCGACGAGATCCGCGCGCAGCGCGACGGTCGCCTCGAAGCCGAACGCGTGTGCGGGCACGAAGCCGCGCAGTCGCAGCGACTGGAGCTGCGACTCCTCGTGCGCCGAGACGTCGACCTCGAACGCGCCGTCGTCGCGCGCATCCACGCCGACCGGGAAGAAGAACCTCGTCGGCGCGACGCGCGCCGCATCCTTCCGGAGCTCGGGCCGACCCGGCGTCATCTGGAGCTCCCCCCTCATTCCCACGATCGGCCCGAGCGGCGCGGGCAGTCCGACGAGGCGGCCGCGCACGACGCGGCGATCGCGCTCCGGATCGAGGTCGACGCGCACGACTTCACCCGCGGCGCGCGGTCCGTCGACCGTCCGCATCAACGTCGCCCCGCCGTCGACGCACGCCGTGACCTCGAGCTTCACGCCGAGCGCGACGGGGAGGAGGCGGGCGATCCCGTTCTCGATGGGCCGATGCTGGACGCTGCCGCCGTCGTCGTCGAGGCGGCTCGAGTACACGTACGCGCCGCGCGGATGGTTCGCATCGAACGTCACCTCGCCGCCGAACTCGCGGATGCGCCCATGCGCGTCGACGAGGCGCACCTCGAGTCCGCCGAACGGATCCTCCAGCCGCACGCGCACCGGGCCGTGCAGCGCCGCCGGGTCGCCGAGGTCGACCGCGCCGCGCGCCGTCGGCGAGCCGAGGTAGGGCACGATCGCGGACAGGACGTACCGGGTCGCCCGCGTGTTCGTCAGGAGCAGGCGCGCGTACGCGAGGTCGGCTCCGATCAGCCGCGCGCGGCCGCGCTCGTCGCTCCGCGCGCCTTCGTGATACTGGACCCAGGGAACCCAATGGTCGTCCCCGCCCGACGTCGTCGCGTCCCGTGCGTAGCGCGCCGCGAGCGCGACGCACGCGTCGCGCACCGGCGCCTCCTGCGCGTCGACCACCTGCACGACGAGGTCGCTCGCGCGCACCAGGCGGAGCTCCGTGCTCCCGCGCCCCACCTCGAAGAGACGCAGTGCGCCGCGCCGCTCTCCGGAGAAGCCGACGAGGAGCGCGTCGAAGGCGGGAAGGGCGACGCGCACCTCCCCCTGCGCGTCGGCGAGGAAGCCGTGCGCGTGCGTCGCGGCGAGCCGCCGCGGATCCTCGACGAAGGGCAGCGCGTTCTCGAAGAGCGAATGCGAATCCCGATCGCGGTCGGGCACGACGTAGACGCGCGCACCCGCGACGGGACTTCCGTCCGCCGCGGCGACGACGTGCACGAGCAGCCCGTCAGGAGGTCCCGGCTCGCACGGCGGGAAGCCGGCGTCGGCGAGCTCCTCGGCAGGCGCGCGCGTCGCGCCTTCCGAGGCGTCGTCGGCCGGGGAACCGGAGCGCGCGCGCGCTTCGTCCCTTGCGCGCGTCTTCGCCGCGGATCCGCTCCGCTGCGCAGCCTCGTCGTCGCCGCTCCGACCCAGCAGCCAATACGCGCCGCCGACCAGCGCTCCGACCACGACCGCCGTACCGATCGCGACCGCGAGCGCGGCGGACGAATGCGGACGGTGCGACGGGGAGTCCACGCCGCGAGATCATTCGCTCCGGTGGCGGACTCGGCAAGGTCGCTCGGTCGGCCGCGGGACAGCTCGTCTCGACGGAGCGAGCGGGCCGGCGCCGGCGTGTCGCGGTCCTCTCGATCGGCGCAGGGGCGGTGCTGCCGGGAAACGCACCGCCGTGAACCGCGGCCACCACGCGCGCACCTCTTCGAGGTAGCGCCGCCCCGCCGCGCCGAAGCGCCGCTCGAGCTCGTCGCGCTCG
>DASRRB010000080.1:0-10597 GCA_035695985.1 Planctomycetota bacterium
GCTCGCGCGGGACTTCGCGTCGAGGCCGTGCGAGAGCACGGTGACGGTCGGCGGCCGGGCACTCGCGCGTCCGACCGCGGCGACCATCCGGAAGCCGCGCGCCTCGACCTCGGCGCCCCGCCAGCATTCGGACGCCAGCCCATGCCGCCGCGCGAGCGCGAGCGCCGCGTCGGCGAGCTGGTCGGGCCCGACCTCCTCGGCCGGCGCGTTGGTGAGGTCGCGCGCGAGCCGGATCCCGGCGACGTGCGCGGCGGCGGCGGCGAGCGCGGCGGCCGTCTCGGCGTCGTTCGAGTCGGCGGCGACCAGCGTGCAGGCGCCGGCGGCGTCGGACGCGGCGGGCTCCGCGCTGCGCTTCCAGCGGTACGCGGAGAGGGCGACGCCTTCGGCGGCGGCGGTCAGCGCCGCGACGCGGCGCGCCGGATCGGGCTCGGGCGGGAGGACGAAGCTGAAGCGCGCGCCGGCGCGCACCGCCTGCGCGGCCGCGGCCGCGGCGCTGCGCAGCGAGCGCGTGCCGGCGTCGGGTGCGCGCCCGACCACGACGGCGCTCGCGTCGCCCGCGGCCAGCGCGAGCGACTGGCCCGGCTTCGCGGCGAAGCGCGAGATCCCGGCGAGGCGGCGCGCCTGCTCGAGGAGCGCCGCGTCGAGCGGCGCCGGCTTCCCGGCGAGCCAGCCGGCGAACTCCTCCGCGGTCGCCGCGACCGCCCTGATCGGACCCGCGCTCCCCGCCGGCGCATCGCGCGTCGTCGCCGCGACGTTCGCGAGCTCCCCCGTCCCCCCTTCCGCGTCCCTGCCCATCGCGTGGTTCCCCCGACCGCGCGACCGCGCGGCGTGGCGGGAGTCTCGCATAAACGAACCGCGCCCGACCTCCGGCTGGCGGAGATCGGGCGCGGCATCGTGTTCAAGATCGTGACGTGCCGCGCGGGCCGGAGGTTCGCTCCGGCCCGCGCGCAGGAAGCATCGCTCTCAGTAGTAGCTCGGGAAGCCCTGGTCGACGTAGCCCTGGTTGATGTCGCCCGAGTGCGGCGTGCCGTCGGCGAGATTGCCGTTGTCGTCGTCGAGCGTCAGCCACTGGGTCAGGTTGGCCTTGCAGATCCGGTACGCGTCGTAGGTGACGTACCACGAGTGGAAGATCGTGTCGGCGATCAGGTCGCCCGCGGCGTCGCCGTTCGTGGTGTTCAGGTGGTCGCGCACCTTCCAGAGCGCGCCCATGATCACCTCGCCGTCGGCGTGCACCTCGCCGTAGCAGCCGGCGCCGCACGAGCCGCAGTACTGGCGCGTGTTGCGGCCGTCACGGACGTTGCAGCCGTTGCCGCAGAAGTCCTTGCCGACGACCGGGCTGTCCATGATGTACATGGCCCACGTGTCGGCCGTGCCCTCGCCGAAGCCGTCGGGCCCGTTGCCCGAGCCGTACTTGTCGTTGGCCCAGTGGCCCGTCTCGTGGTACACGACCGTCGTGTAGGCCGTGTTCGCGCAGCCACCCTGCTGGCGGTAGTAGTTGGTCGAGGAGCCGTCGTAGTAGGCGTTGCAGCTCGAGTTGATGTTGACGTTCAGGTGCTGGCGGAACTCCATCTTGCTGTCCGACGCGTCGAGCGCGCGGATCCACTCGCGGAAGACCACGCCCTGGTAGGCGGCGTTGAACTGCGCCGTCGGGAACTCGTTGCCCGGGATGTTGTGGGTCAGGTTGGTCGCGTTTCCAGGCGTGAAGATCTTCGACTTCACGTAGTCGGCGCCCGCCTGGTTCGTGACCCAGGTGTACTTGGCGCTCGAGCTCCACTTGAACGTCACGGTCTGCTGCGCCGTGCCGCCGTAGGAGATGTCGAAGTTGCCGCCCGAATCGGTCTCGGCGCTGCCGACCGCGGAGGTGGCGTGCATCCACCAGGCGGGGAGGTTGGTCAGGCTGCCCGGGCCCTTGTAGGGGCTCTCGCCCACGTTGACCCACGCGTCGGTGTTCCCGATCACGTCGGTGAAGGTGCAGATCATGTTCTCGCGGTGCAGCACGTGGCCGCCGTGCGCGTCGACCTGGAAGCGCTCCTGGTGCGGGAGGCCGTCGGCGCCGGTGCTGCCGAGCAGGTCGACGATCCACGCCAGCCGGGGCGTGTGGCGGAGCGGTTCGGCGACGATCGCGATCTCGAGGTGGATCACCTTCGCGAGCGGATCGGCGAACGCCGCCATCGCGGTGCGCGTCGCCGCGGCGTCCGTGACGCTCGCGTTCACGTCGAGGCCCGCCACTCCGGCGAGGCCGCGGTTCTCGACGGCGACGATCGCGCCGTCGGCGTTGAAGAGGACGTTGAGCGTGCCGTTCTTCACCGGCAGCCCGTCCACCCACTGGGAGAACTGCACGGCCGTCTTGTCGGTCGTGCCGATGCGCGACAGCGCGATGTGCTTCACGACGTCGGTGGAGAGCACCGACGAGTCGTAGCCGAAGAGGTCGGGATAGGAGTCGACGAACCGGCGCGCGGCGGCCTCGTAGCCCGCGTCGTCGGCCGGCACGCCGAACAGGCGGATCGGCTTGCCGTAGATGAAATCGGGATAGCCCGACTCGAAGTTCCAGTCGGCGCGCAGCCCGGGCACTTCGGCCCGGAGCGCGCGGAAGGCCGCGTCGGAATCGTTGGCGCGCGCCGGACTTGCCGCCGAGAGAAGTGCGAGCGCGCCGGCGAGCGCGCCGCCGATCCTTGTCCTGCCGACACCCTTCTTGGTCATGGAAGTCCCTTTCAGAGCGAGCTGTCGATGGCGACGACGCCGTCCCTTCCGCGCGGAGGAGAGCCTGACGCCGCCGCTCCTGCTGGTTTCACGGACGAATTCACGCACGACGGAACGCGAGTGATGCATCGCGCCGCCGCTCGACCCGAGAGAATCCGGAGCTTGGCGGCGCGGAACGGTGCGGCATCCTAAACGCCGTTCGCCAGACGCGCAGTATGTAGGTTATTCACCGAGGCCCGTGCGAAACGGGGGCGAGGAACCGGCTCGGACGGATCTGACGCCGGCGAGGGTCCACGAATCTGGGGGACGGACCGAGGAATGGCCGAATCGCCGAACTCCCCCGATCCCGGCGCCTCCCCGCCGCCGCGCCGCGTCTTCTTCGCGGCCGGACTGAGAAGGATCTTCGACTCGGTCGACCGCCTCTCGGCGACGTCCCGGCGCTTCCTGCCGCTGCTGGCGGCGGCGGAAGCGGCGCGGTCGCGGACCCCGCTGCGGCCGCCGGGCGCGCTTCCGGAGGCGGAGCTGCGCGGGACGTGCGAGCGTTCGGGCCGCTGCGTGGCCGCCTGTCCGGTGAAGGCGATCCAGCCGCTGCGCTCGGCCGATCCGGCGCTCGACGGCACCCCCTACCTCGTCCCGTCGCAGCAGGCGTGCGTCGTCTGCGAAGACTTGAGCTGCATGAAGGCGTGCCCGAGCGGAGCGCTGCGCCTCGTCGCGAAGGAGCAGATCGCGATGGGCACCGCGCACGTCGACTTCGCGCAGTGCGTGCGCAGCCGCGGCGAAGCGTGCCGCGAATGCGTCGACCGCTGTCCGATCGGCGAGAGCGCGCTCGCGCTCGATGCGCGCGGTCGCATCGACGTCCGCAATGGCTGCGTCGGGTGCGGTGTCTGCGAGCACTACTGTCCGACGTCGCCGCGCGCGATCGTCGTCGTGCCGCGCGGCGCTCCGGCCGCCGCTCGCTAGCGACCCGCGCCCACCACCGTCGCCGAGACCTCCTGGAGCGAGCGCGCGCGGTCGCCCTTCGCCGCCGCCAGCGCGGCGTCGATCGCCTTCGCGCCGAGGTCGCTGCGCTTCCACGCGACGACCACCAGGCGCGAGCCGGCCGCGCGCGCCTTCTCGACCAGCGCGTCGTCGTCGCTCACGCCGACCACGAACGCGTGGTCCTTCGAAGGGGTGCGCGCGAGCGCGCTCCAGGCCGCCGCGGTCGGCCCCGGTTCGGCCGCGACCAACGCGTCGAATGCCACCGTGCGCGGCAGTCCTTCGTCGAGCAGCCGCTCCGTGTCCGCCTGCCCTTCGCACTCCGTGAGTCGCACCACGACCTCGACGCCGCCGCACGCGGCCGCGATCCCCTGCAGCGTCGCCTCGATGCGGCGCGACGTCTCCGGCCAGCGCGACGACTCGAGCACGATCACGCGCGGCTTCGTGCAGCCCGCGGCCAGGAGCGCGCGTCCGGCCGCCTCGCCCGCCTCCTTCGCGAGCGTCGCGCTCCTGAGGCCGACCCACGCGCCGACGCGACCGTCGCCGCGTCCGATCGCGACCAGCGCGACCGATTTCGCCGAAGCGGTCCGGTCGATCTCGTGCAGCAGGTCGGGAGACGACGGCACGAGCAGGAGCGCGGCGACCTTCGCCTGCAGGAGCTCCGCCACCTGCAGCGGCTGCGGCTTCACCCCCTTGCCGCCGACCATCAGCTCGACGTGGGCGTCGGCCGCCGCTGCGCGCAGCGCATCGATCCGCGGGTCGGAGAGGTCGGCGATCGAGAGGCCGAGCCGCAACACGGCCGGCGCCTTCGCCGGCCCCGGGTCGGCCGCCTCGCCGCGGCGACACCCCGATATTCCCGGCCAGGCGGCACCGGCCACCGCCAGCAGGACCCCGAGGACGGCGCGCGGCGGCGGGAGGCGGGCTCTTCGCATGGTCGAGCCATGCAAGCGCCCTGCGATTGGGGACTCCAGCGCCGAGCGCATTGGCGCCGGGCGATTGCGCGGTGTCGCCCACCTCGCCCGCCCGGACGGGAAGCGCCGGCGCGTTAACATCCGGTGGCCCCTCGGGGGGCACCGCGGAGACTCCGAAGGGTTTGCGGCATCCACTGTGCTGCCCTCGGACGCGCTCCTGGAGCGATCTCGTGATGGGCTGCGGCTGGTTCCACTCTCCCAAGCGGTCGTCGGGCGTTGTCGCCCTGCTGCTCTGCGTCGTCGCCGGAACGTACTCCCCCGCCCCGCTCTTCGCCCAGGGGAAGGGCGACGACGGCCCCGGCGGCAAGCCCAAATCGCGCGCTCCCGAAGCCCCGACGATCCCGAGCACGCCGATCGACCCCAAGCCCCCGCAGCCCGGCCACGTCGGCGGCAGCGACCTGCCACAGTCCGGCGGCTCCCGCAACGAGAACACCTCCAAGCCGACGCCTCCGCTCGAGCCGACGCAGATCGTCTGGCGCCTGTGGCTCGATCGCAACCTGTACCGCTACGAGCCGCAGCCCGTCTCCGCCGCCGACGCCCATTCGGGACTGCCGCCCCACCTGCTCGACCTGTCGCTGCGCGCGCAGAAGCGCGACCTCTACCGCACCGACGTCGCGGCGGCGCTCCGAAACCTGCTGCACGATCCCGACGACCGCGTGCGCGGCGTCGCGGCGATCTCGCTCGCGCGCGTCGGCGCCGAGTCGAATCCCGAGGACGTCGGCCAGCTCCTCTCCGACGGCCACCGCAAGGTGCGCGACCAGACGCTGCTCGCGTCGGCGCTCGCCGACGGCTCCTCCGAGCACTACCACCTGCTGCGCTGCGTCGCCGGCGAAGCGGCCGACGTCGGCGCGACCGCGGGCGACCGCGACCGCGCGCGCGCCGTCGCCGCGATCCTCCTCGCCGCGCGCGGCGAGCGGTCGGTGCCGCGCCTGCTCGGCGACTGGGTGGTCGACCGCACCGTCCCGACGCAGTACCGCGCGCTCGCCATCCAGGCGCTCGGGCTCTCCGGGAACCCCGACGCGGCCGACCGCCTGGTCGCGCTCGCGCGCGACCACGGCGAGCCTGGCCTGATCCGGAGCACCGCGGTCGCCGCGCTCGGCCAGCTGGGCGTGCGCGCCACCGCGCCGGCCGTGCTGCAGTTCCTCGAGGAGCGCGACCTCGACACCGAGGTGCGCACCGCGGCCGCGCTCGCGCTCGGCTCGCTGGTCGACCCCAACGACGCCGTCGCGCTGCGCTCGATGCTGAAGGCACAGGAGCGCGAGGGGAACGCGCTGGTCGTCCGCTTCCTGCTCCTCTCGCTCGGCGAGATCGGCGGGCGGACGGCGGAGCTGCGCATCGACCGCATGCTCGAGCGGCCGAGCGCCGACGAGCGGACCTTCGCCCACCTCGCGCTCGGGCTCGCGGCGCGGCGGAGCGGCGCGCCGCAGACGGCGGCGCCGCTCTTCGACGCGCTGCGCGACGCACGCCTGCTCGACGAGAAGTGCGGGCTCGCGATCGCGCTCGGCCTCACCGGCCAGCTGCGCGCGCTCGAGCCTCTCGCCGACCTCGCGCTGCGCGGCTCCTCGCCCGACCTGCGCGCCTACGCGGTCACCGGCCTCTACCTGCTCGCGCGTCCCGGCTGCGTCGCCGTCCTCACGCGCGTGATGAACGACGACGACAATCCCGACGTGCGCATGCAGTCGGCGCGCACGCTCGCGCGCCTCGACCCGGTCGGGGCGAGCGCCCTGATCCACGTCCTGCACGGCGCGCGCGGCCCCACCACGGGCGAGCGCGCGGCCTACATCGAGTCGCTCGGTCTCACGCGCGACCCGACCGCGCTCGAGCCGCTGCTGGCGCTGCTGAAGGACGGCAAGGCGGCCTCGGCGGAGCGCGTCGCGGCGACGCTCGCGCTCGGCCTCGTCTACGAGCCGCGCACGGCGCCCCCCACCGCGCGCATCGGCGAGGGCGCGAACTTCCTGCGCGAGTCGACCGAGGTCCCGGCGCTGCTCTCACTCGCCGAATGAGGCGGGGTGCGCGGGCGGCGGAGGGCTCGGCGCCGCGCCGGGAGCACTCACTGCGCCAGCCGCTCCCGCCACTCCGGAGTCGGGAGCGAACACGGGCACTCCCGCGGCCGGAAGCCCCTTGCGACGGCGCAGGTCGTCGACCCACTGCTCGACCTTCGCGCGCAGGCGGATCAGCTGGAAGGCGCTCGGCTGCGCCGAGAAGAGCCGCCCGTCGACCTGCGAGAGCGTGGCGTAGAGGCCGACGCGCGTGTTCTCGACGAGCTTGTCGGCGCCGAACGCGTCGCGGATCTTCGTGCCGATCCCCTTCCACCCGGGGAATTGCGGCAGCCCCTCGACTTCGGTCGGCGGGCGCCAGCCGGTCGCCTTGCGCAGCTTCTGGAGGAAGACCGGGTCGGCGGACGGGTCGATCCCCTGCATGCGCTGGCCGGCCGCCTCGACGGCGAGCAGGTCGGTGCCGGCCAGGATCGTGCCCGGCCGGTGCACCTGCGCACCGTCGCTCCCGCCCTCGCCGTCGCGCAGCGCGTCGTACGGGACGACGTTGCCGGGCGAACCGTCGCGCGCGTGGATCGCGTCGATCAGCGCGAAGTGGACCGGGCACTTCTCGACCATCGCGAGCGTGAACTCCGACGGGTCGATGCCGTACTCGAGCGCGATCAGGTCGGTCGGCGTCGCCAGCGTGTGCCAGACGTTCCAGAGCGCGAGCGCCGGCCCGAACGCCTCGTCGGTGCGGTTCTTCGCGAAGACGATGCGGAAGTCGGCCGCCTTCCAGATGCGCCCCGTCGCGCGCCGGCCGGCGGCGCCGAGGTCGATGGGAGTGAGCTCGTCGGCGAGGTCGCGCAGCTCGTAGCACGACTCGTCGTACCCGAGCGCCTTGCCGACCTCCTTCACGGAGCGGTGCACCAGGTAGCGCGACAGTTCGTTGCGCACCTCGACCACGCGCAGGATGCGGAAGCCGCGGTCGAGCAGATCGCTGAACAGCTGCTTCACGAGGCGCGGATCGACGTACGAGACCGGGTCGTTCTCGACCCGGACCGCGCGCATGAAGTCGACCTTGCACGCGACCTCGTAGAGCTCGCGGCGCTTGCCCGACTTGATCTGCGCGTTCTCGATCGCCTCGAAGAAGCCGGAGTGCTTGAGCGTCTCCGAGAAGACCCGGATCGGGTCCTCGCCGCGCGCGACCACGAACGGTTTGGGCCCGGCGCGGACCGGCGAGGTCGGGGCGTTCACCACGGCGCGCTTCTCCAATCGATCCAAGGACGCGGGGGAAGGGGCTGCGGTCGCCGGCGCGAGCGCGCGCGGTGCGACGGTCTTCGGAGCGGCGGACTTCGGCGCGACGTCCTCGTCGGCCGCCGCGGACGCCGCGACGCGCGCGACGTGGTTCGAGCCGGCCGCCTCCTCTTCGTCATCCGCGGACTTCGCGCGCCGCCGCGTCGTGCGCGCCGGCACCGCCTTCTTCGCGACGCGCGCGCCCGTCTTGCGGGCGCGCGGCCGCGCCGCGTCGGCGGGCGCGGACGTCGACGAAACCTTCTTGCGCGTGGCCATTCCTGTCCTCGACCCGCGGATGCGGGGATTCGCGGCGCGGCCGGCACCTCCGCCATGAGGGGCCGTTCGGGACGGGGCATGGAAGACGTGGCGACGAACTTCGCCCCCCTCCGGGCCGGCACATCGGCCGGCCTCGGCGCCGAAGAGCGCGCGTTGATATCGCGGCGCGCGGCGCGGCGCAAGGATGCGGACGCGCGGGCGCGCACGCGCGGGCCCGCGCCGGCGCTCCGTCAACCCTTCTTCTCGAAGAGGAAGGCGCACGGCTCGCGACGCGCGCCGCTCGCGTCGGCCACGGCGTAATCGGTCTTCGAGAGGAGCGCGGCCGAACCGTGGCGCCCGTCCTTGCCGACGGCGTAGAGCGCGAGGTTGAAATCGGGGCGCCCGTCGCGATCGGCGTGGCCGTTCTTCCGGCTCTGGTCGACGACGCGCCCCAGGACGTCGAGGCAGGCGTCGAGCGGCGCCCGGCCGCCGCGCATGCGCTCGACGATCGCGAACGCCGCGCACGCGAGGATCGCCGACTCGCCGCGCCCGGTGCCTCCGGCCGAGCCGACCTCGTTGTCGCAGTAGAGCCCGGCGCCCACGATCGGGGAGTCACCGACGCGCCCCGGGATCTTCCAGGCGAGCCCGCTCGTGGTCGTGCAGCAGCCGAGGTCGCCCGCCGCGTTGCGCGCCGACAGGTGGATCGTCCCGGTCGGGCGGTTCTTCAGGACCGGATCGTTCGCGATCTCGTCGTTGGTCGGCGGGATCCAGTTGTCCTTGTCGTTCAGCGTCTCCTTCCAGTAGAGCCAGAGCTTGCGCGACTTCTCGGTGAGGAGGTTCTCCTCCGGGAAGCCGTGCGCCTTCGCGAAGCGCAGCGCCCCCTCGCCCACCAGCAGCAGGTGGTTGGTCCGCTTCATGACGAGCAGCGCCACGCGCGACGGCGTCTTGATGTTGCGCAGCGACGCGACCGCGCCGGCGCGGTGGGTCGGACCGTCCATGACGGCGGCGTCGAGCTCGACGACGCCGTCCTCGTTGGGCAGGCCGCCGTAGCCGACCGTGTTGTCCTCGGGGTCGAGCTCGTTGATGTTGACGCCCGCGACCGCCGCCTCGACCGGCGCCGTCCCCTTCGTCATCTCCTCGTAGGCCTTCGCGACGGCGGCGACGCCGTTCTGCGAGGAGACGCAGATCGCACCCCCGGACGCTGGCGGCGCCGCGGCCGGAGGCTTCGCCTGCGCCGCCGGCCGCGCGGTCGCGGCCGGAGCGAGCGCGGCGGTCGACGCGGCCGCCGCGACGGTCGAGAGGAAGGCGCGGCGCGAGACGGAATCGCAGGACGGATCGGAAGCGGCGGCCATCGGCTCTTCTCCCCCGATCGAAGCGGCCGGAGCGCGACGAGCGGGGCCGCGACGAAGGGTCGTATGGTAGCGGAACGCGCGACGTCGATCGGGAGGACGCCATGAGCTCGGCCGCATCGCACATCACGTTCGCGCTCGCGTGCGCCGGCTGCGTCGGGCGCGGCGGAGGCGGAGGCGGAGGCGGCGAGCCGGCCGACCTCGTCGTCACGGCGCCGCTCGTGCGGACGCTCGACCCGGCGCGGCCGGTCGCGCACGCGGTCGCGATCCGCGGCGGGCGCATCGTCGCCGTCGGCGACGAGCGCGACGTCGCGCCGCTCGTCGGACCCTCGACGCGACGCATCGATCTGCAGGCGGGAGCCTGCCTCCTCCCCGGCTTCATCGACAGCCACGCCCACCTCTTCAGCCTCGGGCGCTCGCTGCGGCGCCTCGACCTCTCCGGCACGCGCGACTTCGACGAGGTCGTCGCGCGGACGCGCGAGCGCGCGGCGCGAACGCCGGCCGGCCGCTGGATCCTCGGACGCGGCTGGGACCAGAACCGCTGGCCCGCGCACGCCTTCCCCGACCACGAAGCACTCAGCGCCGCCGTCTCCGACCATCCGGTCCTGCTGCAGCGAATCGACGGCCACGCGGCGCTCGCCAATGCGCGCGCGCTCGCGCTGGCCGGCATCGACGCCTCCTCGCGCGATCCCGAAGGCGGCGAGATCGTGCGCCGCGCCGACGGGACGCCGAGCGGCGTGCTGGTCGACGCCGCCGTCGATCTCGTCGAGAAGGCGATCCCTCCGCCGTCCGACGCGGAGGACGACGAAGCGCTCGCCGCCGCCCTCGCGGAGTGCCGCCGCCACGGCATCACGACGCTGCACGACGCCGGCGAGGGGCGCGCCGAGCTCACGCGTCTGGGCCGCGCCGCCGAGCAGCACCGCCTCACCCTCCGCGTCGACGCGATGGTCGACGGCTCCGACGATGCGCTCGTCGCCGAATGGTTCGCGCGCGGTCCGTCGCTCGACGCGGGCGGCGGCTTCCTCACGGTGCGCGCGGTCAAGCTCTACGCGGACGGGGCGCTCGGCTCGCGCGGCGC